>NZ_JAYKYV010000018.1:493-50699 GCF_035818535.1 Flagellimonas halotolerans
ATCCAAGGGGAAGGCATCCTCGTTATCCGGGGTACCATCGTTGTCATCATCAGTATCGGAATTATTGCCAATTCCATCACCATCCGTGTCGGTATCCTCGGTTTCATCCAAGGAGAAGGCATCCTCGTTATCCGGAGTACCGTCGTTGTCATCATCGGCATCGGAGTTATTGCCAATTCCGTCGCCATCCGTGTCCGTATCCTCGGTTTCATCCAAGGGGAAGGCATCCTCGTTATCCGGGGTACCATCGTTGTCATCATCAGTATCGGAATTATTGCCAATTCCATCGCCATCCGTGTCCGTATCCTCGGTTTCATCCAAGGGGAAGGCATCCTCGTTATCCGGAGTACCGTCGTTGTCATTATCGGTGTCACAAGAATCAGCTATGGAATCTCCATCCGTATCTTCTCCGGTCAAGGTAAGTATTGCTGTTTCCATTTTAACATTGCCATTAATGTCCGTTGCTGCTATCATGATGGTATAATCCCCTAAATCGGCACAGTCAAAATCCGTACGGTCAATACTTATGCTTGCTATACCGCAACTGTCATAACTGTCAACTACAAAGGCTTCTGCTGTGATGCTGACCGACCCCGTGTCATTTAATTGGATTGCAACATCCTGTACTGTTATTGTTGGCTCAGTCACGTCCTTTAATGTAACATTGAAAGTGGTGCTATTGGTATTTCCGTTCCCATCATCGGCAGTAAGAGTAATGGTTTGTAGTGTTCCGTGCCCACGGATCACGGTACCCGCAATCGGTGATTGGGTGACTGCCACTGTCCCACAATTATCCGTTGCGGTCGTCAACCCCGTATAATCGGGAATGGTAAAATCACAGCTGGCATCCAAGTCTTCCTCTATACTCGTTATAGCGGTCAAAGTCGGAGCCGTCACGTCCACCAATGTAACATCAAAAGTGGTGCTATTGGTATTACCGTTGCCATCGTCGGCCGTCAATGTTATTGTTTGAACCGTTCCGTGCCCACTGATCACAGTGCCCGCAATCGGTGATTGGATGACCGTCGCCGTTTCGCAATTATCCGTTGCGGTCGTCAACCCCGTATAGTCGGGAACGGTAAAATTGCAGCTGGCATCCAGATCGTCCTCTCTATCCGATACGGCGGTCAATGTAGGAGCTGTCGCGTCCACCAATGTGACATCAAAAGTGGTGCTGTCGGTATTCCCGTTGCCATCGTCGGCAGTAAGCGTAATGGTTTGTAGTGTTCCGTGCCCACTGATCACGGTTCCCGCAATCGGTGATTGGGTTACCGTCGCCGTTCCGCAATTATCCGTTGCGATTGTCAACCCCGTATAGTCGGGAACGGTAAAATTGCAGCTGGCATCCAGATCTTCCCCTCTATCCGATACGGCGGTCAATGTTGGCACAGTCGCGTCCAGCAATGTGACATCAAAAGTGGTGCTGTCGGTATTCCCGTTGCCATCGTCGGCCGTTAATGTTATTGTTTGTACCGTTCCGTGCCCGCTGATCACGGTGCCCGCGATCGGGGATTGGGTGACTGTCACCGTTCCACAATTATCGGTTGCGGTCGTCAATCCCGTATAATCGGGAACGGTAAAATTGCAGTTGGCATCCAGATCTTCCTCTCTATCCGATACGGCGGTCAAAGTCGGAGCCGTCACGTCCACCAATGTAACATCAAAAGTGGTGCTGTCGGTATTCCCGTTCCCGTCATCGGCCGTTAATGTTATTGTTTGTAGTGTTCCGTGCCCACTGATCACGGTGCCCGCAATCGGGGATTGGGTGACTGTCGTCGTTCCACAATTATCCGTTGCGGTCGTCAATCCCGTATAATCTGGAACGGTAAAGTTGCAATTGGCATCCAGATTTTCCTCTCTATCAGATACCGCTGTCAATGTTGGCGGGATAAGATCATTAAAGGTTACATCAAAGGTTTGTGTCCCTATTTCACCCAAACTATCCTTAATTGAAATTGTAATTGTGCTTGTTCCTGCCGCATCCAATACAGGTGTTATTGCCAAGGAACGGGTATTGTCGCTTCCCGTAATTTTAATGTTCGCATTTGCAACCACACTTGTATTTGATGAGGCTGCGGTAACCATAAAGTTATTGTCCCCCGGAAAAGTATCCGTGATCGTTAAAGCAAGTCCCGAAACCGAACCATTAATACATTCAGACTGGTTTGTTATCACAGAACCTGAAGGCGTATCGTTGGATGTGGTCGTAAAAGAAACCTCACTACCATAGCTCGTCCCTTCGCTATTGATGGCATACGCACGAACGTAATATGTTGTTCCCTCGGTAAGCCCTGTGATTTCCTGCGTAAAACTACCATCTCCTGAACCAATTTGCACTTTGGTGTCAGCCGTTGTTGGTGTGCTTGTGGTGTTGTAAACAATACCGCGTTCGGTTACGGATGCCCCACCGTTGTCGGTTACGTTACCACCAAGGGTAGCTGCGGTATGGGAAATGCCTGAGGCAGTTGTGGTAGTTACGGTTGGTACTTCAAGCAAATTGATGGTTATTGTAAACGTCTGATTGGTCAATTCCCCACCGTCTGGGTCGCTCAGCGTAAACCCAAAACTATCCGAGGTCTGATTACCTACTGTATTGGTATACCTGAGTCTGTTATTGTTAATATCATCTTGTGTAAATGTTGCGTTTACCAAAAGTTCTTCTTCCCCGGAATCGAACGTATTGTTAAGATTGGCGTCAAGAAACAATGTCCCATGGGCAACGGCGCTGGTAATAGTTGCGGTCAGTTGGGCATCATCCACAGTTTCATCATCATTAAAATGTAATTTACCACTGTCTATGTTTCCTGTTTCTCCTTCTGTTACCGTTAATCCAGTATTGGCATCCACTATTGGAGCTGCATTGGGAGCACTTGTTGTAAAATTCACTACACCGCCATAAGTTGTTCCCTCAGTATTGGTGGCATAGGCTTGGTAATAATAGGTAGTGGAAGCACTCAGTCCTGAAATGACTTCATTAAAAACACCTGTGCCACTACCATCAGGCACATCAGTTACTCCACCTTCACCAAGGGTTGGGGTATTGTCGGAACTGGAATAGACGAAACCTCGTGTGGTTAGAGTTGCGCCGCCGTCAGAGGTTACATCGCCATTTAAAGTGGCTCCTGTGGCGGTGATGGATGAGGTGGCTGAGGTGGTTACCGTTGGGGCAGTTGCTGGTAAAACGGCTTGTTCAAAATTCAAATCGTCAATATCCGCCATCATGTTTGTACCAGAGATGGTCAATGTCGTTATATTATCAAAGCCTGATTGTGCTGTGAAGTCATAGTTTTGGTAGAATACATAAGTTCCATCATTGGCACTCAAGCTAAAGCTTCCACCATTATCAGACGTAAACTGAACAGGAGTATCAGACAAAATATCCATCGACATACCAGTTATCTGAAATGTACTACCGTTGTTTGCACTTATAGTAACACTATTTATTCCTCCATTAGCATTTTTATCGAATTGAAGTGCATAATCACTTGTTCCACCCTCTGATAAATTAAAGGTATCATTAAATGTGGCATGGCGATAGGTTGACCCATTTCCTGAAATCTGATACCGCACTCCATCAAGTGTAAAATCGTTACTGATTAAATCAAAGCTGGTGTTATCATCAAAATTTTCATCCGAAGGTGCCTGAGCATGAACAATTGATGAAGTGATACCAAAAAATAATAGAAATAAAATAGAGTGGGCCGTTATTTTCATGAAGGAAAAGTGTTAAGCTTTTTTAAAACAGGGCAATACTATAACATTATACTTTTTCCTACATATAAATGTTGTGAATCTAGATAATTATGATGCTTAAGCTGATATGTTTTGTAGGCTTAATATTGTTAAATATTATTGTTTGAATACAAAAAATTGGAACTGGCTGTAAGTCGGCTTTGTATTCACCAATTCTGAAACCATCATATTCTATCTCCATATCTTACATTTTTATGTATTCCATTATTTATTAGTCTGTTGCATAAAAAACGGGGACAGTTTACTTGCACATACTATATTTCACTGAACTATGTCAGGGGTGACGCAGCAGCGGTATGCAGGGAACTGGAACTGAACCCTTCGGTATTGGGGCGTTGGCGCAGGGCGGCCAAAAAAATACGGGGAGAACGGTTTCCCTGAAAAGGGAACCCTCAAGTTTACCGATGAACAAAGGCCGTTATCGGTTTATAAACAAAAAACAAAGCAACATTGAGTTACCTTTTAAAAATAGGGTTTTCAAATGACTGGTCAAACATCCTTTTGGCCTCATAAAGGATAAAAAAGTCTTTTATCGTTATTTTTGTTACTCATTGTATGCGCAAACATGGATAACCAAAATAATGTGATTATCCTATTTGAACCTAAGTTCCGATCCAATGCGAATACTATAGTTCATATTTTACAAAGTTTTTTGATTACATTTTCGTAACTATTGGACAGCAGTCTTGGTACCCATGTACCATTATCAACCAAAATTTTTAGATACCCATGATAAATACCGATCAAAGATTAAAGGAACGGGTCAAAGAGTTGACCTGTCTCTATGAGGTCACTTCAATCATCGTGAATTCCGGATACGACGAACTGTCCACTTCCCTGGAAGCCATCGCCTATTGTTTAAAAAGGGGGTGGCGGTTTCCTGAAGAAGGCGAGGCAGCAGTGTCCATTGGTGCATACCAGGTACAGACCAGTGGATTCAAGGAGCAAATGATCTGCCTATCTTGTGATGTCATTGTATTCAATAAAGTAGAAGGAACCATATCCGTAGGTTATCCAGCTTCATCCTACACTCTTGAAGACTTTCTTCCAGAAGAGCAGACCCTACTGAAAAATGTATGTCTGGCCGTCGGTAACTTTATGGAACGCAAGCAGATCCATGATAGCGAAGAGGAAACTAAAAGACAAATGGAACGTAACGATCGTTTGCATATCATGGGAGAGATTACTGCCGGAATAGCCCATGAACTCAATACTCCTTTGGCCAATATTTTGGGATTTGCAGAATTGTTGCTGGATGAAACTACCGATACGAGAACCAGAAGTGATTTACAAACGATTTTGGACAATGCCATTTTCAGTAGGGAAATCGTAAAGAAACTGATGTTCTTTACCTGTGAAATGCCACAACAAATGGAATTGATCGAGCTAAATAAGGTAGTGGACAGTGTGATACGTCTGATGGGGCCATCCCTTAGGGCAAAACAATTATCGGTCATCAAATCCTACGACAATGATGATTTCCGGATTCGGGCCAATACGGTCCAATTGACCCAGGTCATGTTCAACCTAATTATGAACGCGGCCTACTACTCACCTGTACACGGAGAAATAAAGGTAGAGATACTTAACGGGGAACAAAAGATTATCATTAATATCATTGATCAAGGGGAGGGCATTGCACCTGATCAGGAAAACAAGGTATTTGAACCATTTTATACCACCAAACCAATCGGGGAAGGGACTGGTCTTGGTCTAAGTGTCGTTCATGGAATCATCAAAAGTTATAAGGGCACCATTACACATAGGCCCAATGTGCCAAAAGGTACTATTTTTACCATCGAGTTTCCAAATTGACGCCATGCCATTGAACAAAGAGAACATTCTCATCGTAGATGATGATATCAAGATCTTGGAACTATTGGCAAGAAGGCTCAAAGAGTTTAACTACCATGTTTTTAAGGCGATATCCGTTAAGGAAGCCTTGTTTATACTAAAGGATACTTCAATAGATCTGTTGATAACGGATATTCAAATGCCGGAAGTCGATGGCATTCAATTATTGAAGTATGCCAAGGAACATTATCCCAACATACCAAAATTGGTGGTTACCGGATACCCATCTGTTGACGGTGCCTTGGAAGTGATCAAGTCGGGTGCCATGGACTATATGGCCAAGCCCTTTACAAAAGCAGAACTCAAAATGGCCGTGGAAAGGGCGTTGGAACATGGGAGAGCGGACCAAGCATCCATTGCAAATGTTCCATCCCGAACGCAAAACCTACCGTTCAAGGAGATGGTGGGCAATTCCACAGCCTTCAAACAAGTACTTACCATTATAGACAGGGTAAAGAACAACCGGGCAACGGTATTGATACATGGTGAGAGCGGCACTGGAAAGGAATTGGTGGCGCGGGCCATACATTATTCAGGAAAATACAGCAAAGGGCCCTTTATTGCGGTGAACTGCGGAGCCATTCCGGACAATCTGCAAGAGGCGGAATTGTTTGGTTATACCAAGGGGGCCTTTACAGGGGCAGACCAAAACCGGAATGGTTTTTTTCAGGCGGCATCCGGGGGTACGCTCTTTTTGGACGAAATAGGTAACGCCTGTTTGGATGTACAGGCCAAATTATTGAGAGCACTGCAGGAAAAGGAAATTACAAAGGTCGGTTCCAGAACCTTGGAAAAAGTCGACCTTCGTATTGTTGCGGCCACAAATATGGATCTCTTGAAGGAAATCAAGAAAAAAAACTTCAGGGAGGACCTCTATTATCGTTTGACCGTCGTTGAGATAAGGGTACCCCCGCTGCGCCAACGAAGGTCCGATATTCCCTTACTTGTTGATCGATTCCTCCAAAAATACGGCATGGAATATAGGGACCGTTTGTTGCGAATCGATTCCGAGGCCTTGAAAATTATGGAACGTTATCCTTGGCCGGGAAATATAAGGGAACTTGAAAATGTGGTACAACGAGCGGTTATTATGGCGGATGGCCCGATTGGTACCAAAGACTTACCGGACTTTTTAAAATATGAGATAGACTTTCCGGACGAGGAGTTAATACCCTTAAGGGACATGGAAAGAAAGTATATCAAGCGGGTGCTGCTCCATACCAAAGGGAACAAGACCAAAGCAGCTGAAATTTTAAAGATCAGTCGAAAAACGCTGCGCGACAAGCTCGATTGATTTGGTCAAATTCTTACCAACTGGTCAGAAACTTACCGATTCTAATTTTTCAATCTTTCTCATTTACACATGTTAGTTGCTGTTAATCAGTGGCATACTTTGAATTCTATTCTTTTTGCCTTTTAGGGCATGGCATTTGCCATTTAGTGTTCCGAATGGTTTTGAGTCGGTCGGGCAGAGATAAAACCGACCGAACCACTATAATTTGAAAACGCTAAGGATGGTAAGACACTCTTTGAGATACGGAAACCTTGTTTTGGAAAGATATGATTTCTTGATGATTAAAAAGTACATGCAAGGTCCACTGGGTTTGGAAGATTATACCCATGAAAATGCATTGGCCTTGTTGGAGGAAAATTTATTGGATGCCGTTGTTGTGTATGAAAAGAATATGCCCTCAGAGGTTGTAAGACTGTATTCTACCGTTTCGGTTATCAGCTCCTCGGGTATGGAAGAGTGTTTTCAATTGGTACCACCGGATCAAGTCGATTTGGCAAAGGGCCGGATATCTGCGCTCAGCAATTTGGGCTGTTCAGTTCTTGGACTATCGCAAGGGGACATCATTAGGTATGGTGTGCCCAGTGATTTTGTTTCCTTGCGTTTGGCAAAGGTTGAGCAAGTTGATACCAAGACCAGACTGGCCATCTCAGAGAAGGAGTTACGCACTTTATTCAAACGGAATTTAATGGAAAAGATGTTCGATGAACTGGAGCTGGAATCAGCCTAGGGTTATTTGGATGTCGATACTAGAAACATAAAGTTAGCCAAATAAAAAAGATATGAATACAAAACTAACATTAAAACAACGCATACTGATAGGGTTTGTACTAGCGTTGGCCTTTTTCTTGGTGCTGGGATCCAATTTGGTGGACCGTAGACATTTTTCGACGATACAAAAAACGATTGAATCGATCCATGATGATCGTGTGGTGGTACAGGATTATATTTATCAGTTGAGAAATTTTCTGCACGATAGGGAAGTGGAGGTTTTGGAAACCGGAAACATTGAAAAAAACAATGAACATTTTGGGCAAATCACGGCCATCCTTGATGATTTTGCTGCGACCGATCTGATTCGGGAGGAAGCTGCATTTTTAAAGCGCTTGCGTCAACAATTTTATGGCCCGTCAGGCTTGTCGAGCGTATATGGGAAAGGGGATAAATCAAAAATTTTGGAGCACATCCATAGTACAAAGAAAACCTTGGATGCTCTTGAGGAAATTCAAATTGAAGAAAGTGGACATCTGACGCGAATCTCAGAAAAATCATTGAGTGTCAATAGAATGTTGTCCAATTTGGAAATCGGTTTTATGATTATCATTGGGCTGTCCATACTGATGTTGGTTTTTCAGCCAATCAAAACACTGTATCCCATTCATTGATGAAAAAATATAACATAAAAAAACAGTCCCATGAAGGAATTTGTACGGAGTTTATGCTCCACCTGTATTCACCAATCGTATTGTGCTTTGAGCAGTAATAGGTCAAATATCAACTTATGTAACGAATATCGCCAATATATGGATGATGGTAAGGAACCTACCATAGTGGTTTCGGATGAAATGTATTAACAAACAAGTAGTAGGTACGGCGTACCCAATAAATAATTTTTTATGACAACAACGTTAACATCAAAAAGAAAGCAGCCAAAACAAGGCATGTTGGACAACGTTATGCGCCAGTTCAATAATGCAGCGGATATTATTGAACTGAATGCCAACATTAGAAAGATACTGGAAGTCACCAACACTGAATTCGTAGTGCATTTTCCAGTACGCATGGACAATGGGGAGGTAGAGATCTTTAAGGGCTACCGCGTTCAGCACAACAATGCACTGGGTCCCTATAAGGGTGGATTACGTTACCACCCCACTGTGGACATCGACGCGGCCAGAGCTTTGGCCATGTGGATGACTTGGAAGACCTCTTTGGCCGGATTGCCCTATGGTGGGGCCAAGGGAGGAATACAATTAGATCCTACCAAATATTCCCAGGACGAACTGCAACGAATCACGAGAAGGTTTACCTATGCTCTTGGGGACAATATTGGACCGGAACTGGATATCCCAGCACCGGATGTGAACACCAATCCTCAGACGATGGCTTGGATCTTGGATACCTATATGTCTACCAAATCGCCCAATGAACGTTCTAAGAACCTGCATGTGGTTACGGGCAAGCCCATTGGTGCCGGAGGTTCCGAAGGGAGAGACCGGGCAACGGGCTATGGGGTTTTCCTGACCATCAAATTTTGGGCGGAACACAAAAGGATTGATCTAAAGAACAAAACATTCATTGTACAGGGTTTTGGTAATGTAGGCTATTGGGCCGCCCATTTTCTAAAAAATGAAGGAGCCATACTTACTGCTGTACAGGATGCTTATGGAAGTATCCATAATGATGAGGGCATTTCACCAGAAGACCTTTTGGACTATGCAAGGGCCAATAAAGGCAGTATATCGGGCTATGCGGGGGCAAGTCCCCTCGACAACAACGAATTTTTTGGTTTGGACTGCGATATCTGTATTCCTGCTGCCCTGGGCAACCAGATTACTGTGGACAATGCCCATAAAATTAAGGCTAGCCTGATTGCCGAAGGGGCCAATGGGCCGACTGACGTTCAGGCGGAGGAAATCCTTTTAAAACGAGGTATTGATATTATACCGGATATCCTATGCAATTCAGGTGGCGTTATAGGAAGTTATTTTGAATGGTTGCAAAACCGCAACGGAGAAATATGGCATTTGGACGAGGTTTTGGAGAAACTGGAAAGAAAAATGAGAGAGTCCTTCAACAAGGTCGCGCACAAAACAGAAACAAAGAACCTGGATATGCGTACGGCCGCCTTTGTCATCGCCATAGAGCGACTTGAGGACACCTATATCCAAAGGGGTATTTTTCCATAATCCAATGTCATAATTAGGTTTCCACATGAATGTACTGGAGACTTTAAAATATAAAAAAAGAAATTATGAAGTACGGTAGTTTAGTAATTGAAAAAAAAGAATATGTCCTTTTAAAACGGTTAATGAACCTATCAGGATTCTATAAAGACAATACCCTTAAGAGTTCGGTGAAAAAGCTCGTGGGTGAAATGGAAACAGCACGGATATTGGATGAAGCACAAATGCCGGATGATGTCATCCGGTTCAATGCCATGGTGACCATAAATTCCGATAATGGATGGCACAAAAAGTTCAAATTGGTACTTCCTAGCCGAAGTGATGTGAAAAATAACCATATTTCAATCCTGACCCCTATGGGAGCAGCGGTCATGGGATATGCCAAGGGGGATTCACTGGTTTGGGAGTTTCCTTTTGGAAACCAAAAATTGACCATTGAAAATGTAGAACAGGAGAATGAACCCATAAACCTAAACATGGTATTATGAAGCAGGTGAACAGACCCCATCTTCATGAGTCCTTAAACCAGATTATAGTTAAAAAGGATAAGTTGGAGATTGCCAATTGGATCGAAACCATGGAGTTGATCAGCAATGAACTGCAATATTTGATTCCATTGGAAAAACGCCTATTGGGAGCACCTGCGGTAAACCAAAGCCTTTTGACAGTCCAACGGGAAAACCAACTTCGATTGGGCACCCTGTATAGGTATGAAAGGACAATGATAAATGCAATTGAGTACGATACAACGGAATGTGACGCCTATTACCTCCATGCCCATGAGAAAAATCGAGATGGTTTTATGGACCATATCAAAACGTATACAGCGCTTAAGCTAACGTTGCTATCCAAGATCTTGGAACGTTTCTGAGCGAAACCTTAATAACAGGTCCACATCAGTAGTCATATCAATTTATTCAAAATAAAGGATTAGAAACCTTGAATACGTTTGAAGGTCATTTGATTATCAATGTTTGATAATTTATGAACCGGTATCCTTTAGTATGTTGATCAGCCACTAATGTGTCGATCCAAAAAACAATCAAAATATTTATGAAGCATTTTTTTTCTAATTTTAAAGGAGATTTATTTGGTGGCATTACAGCGGGCATTGTAGCCCTTCCCTTGGCCTTGGCCTTTGGTGTCAGCTCGGGTATGGGTCCAAGTGCTGGGTTGTACGGTGCCATATTCATTAGTTTTTTTGCAGCCTTGTTTGGGGGCACAAATACCCAGATATCCGGACCTACGGCACCTATGACCGCTGTTAGTATGGTTGTCGTTGCTGGTATTGTGGCTATGAACGATGGTGATCTCGAGAAAGCATTGCCGGCCATTTTACTGGTGTTTCTATTGGCAGGGCTAATGCAGATCATATTGGGCCTTGCTGGGCTTGGAAAATACATTCGCTATATCCCGTATCCTGTAGTCTCAGGCTTTATGACGGCCATTGGAGTAATCATCCTTGTTACCCAAATGTTGCCTTCGATGGGTTATTACCCCAAAGAAGATGCCGCTTTTGTGGATCAATTCAGACCTCGTGCGGAAGAGGTTATTCTTAAGAATATTCTCAATGAGGAATCGAACGAAGGAATATTGGTACTTGAGGATTTTCAAGAAACTCTGGATAGGGCAGGGGAGGTCTCGGAGGAAAGTATCCGGAAGGAAGCTCAAACCTTGGCCAATAAAGATGCTTCTGGAGTCATAGGTACGATCAAGGTCTTGCCCAGGGCTCTACAACGGATAGATTGGTTGGAACTTGCTCTGGCATTGGCCACTATTGTGATCATCTATGGATTTAAAAGAATTACAACCGCCATTCCCAGTGCCCTGGTGGCTTTGTTGGTCGTTTCAGGAGGGGCCTATGGGTTTGGACTGGATTACAGGCCTATCCAACAAATACCCAGCGGTTTTCCTGTGCCCCATTTGGACATCTTTAGTGAATTTAAATTGAGCTCGGTAACCCCCTATATTTTTACGGCCTTGACCCTGGCTCTTTTGGGAGCCATAGATTCGCTATTAACTTCCGTGGTTGCAGATAATATGACCAAGACCCAACATAAACCTAACAAAGAATTGATGGGGCAGGGTATTGGAAATAGCATTGCTGCAGTTTTTGGGGGAATACCTGGTGCAGGAGCCACCATTCGTACCGTGGTCAATATCAATGCAGGCGGGAAAACAAGGTTATCAGGGATGATTGCAGGTATTCTTTTGCTCATCGTATTATTGGCCTTGGGGCCGATAGCCTCCAAAATACCCGCAGCGGTACTTGCCGGGATTTTGGTGACCGTAGGTATCGGGGTAATAGATTACAAAGGACTGAGGGCCGTACCTTATTTGCCCAAGGATGTCAAGTTCGGACCTTTCAAGTTAAGTTCTGAAGTGTTGATAATGTTGGTGGTCATGGTGTTGTCCTCTATTTGGAACTTGGTCTATGCCGTAGGTATCGGTTTGGTAATCGCTTCCTTGATGTTTATGAAAAAAATGGGAGACTTAACGGCCAAACGATCTGATGTCAAAACCTTGAAAGAGGAAAAGGGATGGGCGGATGAGGTCAATTTTCCGGAAGACCTTAAAAAGGAAGTTTTTATTAAACATTTGAAAGGCCCCTTGTTTTTTGGGTTTACAAGCGAGTTTCAACAATTGGCCAAGCAAATCCCAAAAACGGCCTCCACGGTGGTCATCCGAATGGATCGCATGCAGTATTTAGATCAATCTGGACTTTATACTCTTGAAGATGTTTTGATGGACCTTAAAAATACAGGTGTTACCGTACTTTTTGTGCATGTTTTGGAGCAGCCCAAGTATATGATGGAACGGGTTAAATTGATACCTTCCTTAATTCCTGAGGATCAAATATTCGATGATTTTGAAGCATGTACCTCCTACATTAAGAAAAATGCATAGGGTTAAGGGTAAGTTA
This sequence comes from Flagellimonas halotolerans, assembly GCF_035818535.1. Classification (NCBI taxonomy): domain Bacteria; kingdom Pseudomonadati; phylum Bacteroidota; class Flavobacteriia; order Flavobacteriales; family Flavobacteriaceae; genus Flagellimonas; species Flagellimonas halotolerans. The sequence goes on from NZ_JAYKYV010000018.1 coordinate 13,221, forward strand.
CATCACTGAAAATTATCGAGGAACGGAGTATTATATTTGGGTTAACCAATTCTGGAGGATACTTTTTTGATCATGAGAAGACAACGGTTCCGTTAGGGTTGCTAAAGAATAGGCTGTCGTTGCTATAATGCCTATTAATAGAACTGCTAATGAAATGGGCGGTAACCGTTGTTTTTTCCCATGGTCTTGCCCAAGAAGCAAAGATCGACCACCATTTCATTATAGGTGTACCATCCACTTTTCATGATATGGTTCAACTCATGTTTGAATTTGTCTTTTATAAATTATAGCTTTCCAAGCTCTACCATATACATAGACAAAAACAGGTTCAGGTAAGGCAGTCAACATCCAATGTTTCCCAAAAGTCCATTTAGGGGTTCACATAAGGAAACATAATGGCTCATTCTATTGAAACCCCATTCAAATCTTCCAACTTGGCCACACATCCCCAATTATATTTCTGACGTTTATCGCCCGACAGCACAAAGGTCAGTTCATTGGAGCCTTTGGATAACTTCAGCACGGTTTGTTCATCATTCACGAAAACCCTGCCTTCCATGCCCTTTTCCGGAGGTGGCCTAAAGTTCATTCCCCCATCGAACAGGATTTCGGAATTCAACAAGACCACCAGGTGGTCCGCATAATCAAAATTTAGTTTGACATCCCTATCGGAATCAGATACTATGGTACAGGTCAGGGCGACCGTTTTGTTCATATCATCATAAAAACGGCTGATGTTCAAAAGCCCATCCATATCGGCCGTTACCGTTTTAAATTTTTCCTTGTAATCGAATAGGGAATCCACTTGGGAGATAAAGTTCACGGAGTCCTTGGCAAAGGGTTCCGATATTTGCCACTTGGTCAAATAGTTTGGAGAAATCATTTTTTTGGTATCCCGTTGTTTTGGCGCATTGGAACTTTCAATTTCCCGAATGGATACATCGCTAAAGTAAACTTGGCCAAAGTTGCTGTACAGGCTTATACCGCCTTTATTGGAATCGCGCTTTAGGTTATCAACCACAAAGGTAGGGGTATCCATATCCTCAACATAAACGGACATTTTGTCTTCAATGACCTCCACCTTTACATGGACCCAAGTACTTATGTCCAAGAATACGATGCCATCTTCCCGTTTCTCGAAAAGCAGCGCTTTATTGCTTTGAGGATCGTAAATATAGGAAATGGTTTCATCGGGAAAGTCCAAGAACGATTCCTCCGAGAATATGATGCCTTCCTCCTCCAGTACCTTTAAAAGCTTATCGCTCACTTTTCCATGAACCAGTTGATTCTCCAGAAAAGGTGGTAAGATGGCCACTTCCTTTCTCGGATATTCGGCACTGCCTTCATATTTGGGATAATTATAGAGCTGCCAAGGCAAGCTGCCATTATAAATGGGAATGTACTGCAGCGCATCCTTTTTTCCGCTCATCATCATTCTCAGGTACAGGTATTCGTAATTTTCTTTATCCCGAACCCTAAAGCCCAATCCAGGAACTTGGCCATTACAATGAAACTCCAGTTGAAAGTTCTTGAATTCTTTGCCATTGAGATAAGCCTTTTGACTTGGTTCCAGAAACATTGCGTACTTTCCCTGATGGTCCACAACTTTCAACGTATCCGTAGAACCGTCCACATTTTCAATCCGCCAATTATTTTTGGTAAAGGCCAATTCTTGGGCAGGAATGTTTTTTTTGTTTTCTTGAAGGCATGATACTGGAGCAATGGCCACGACAAGTATCAAGAAGTTTCGGATGCTGTTTTTCATATTATGATCTATTTTTGATATAATCGACTTACGGTATACCAATGTAAAGTTACCTGCAAAGTTTTGAGGTGAATTGGTTGTTCATCTTTGTTCAAGTTTGTTCATAGTCGGCATGGATTTATAAATGGAGAAGTTTAGGAAACATATCAAAGCCTGTTTTAAACGGGTAGAGGAAAAATTGGGCAAAGGACCTTGCAACAAGTGGGACACCCATGATTTTAAGACTCTCAGCGAGAACATTCAGGAAGAAACGGGCACATTATTGAGCGTATCCACACTAAAACGACTTAGTGGGAAAGTGAACTATGCATCTCACCCGAACAAGACTACTTTGAATGCACTGGCGAACTATATCGGTTTCAAGGACTGGGGCGCATTTTCCAATTATTGTGATGGTAAGTTTGTGAAAGGGAAAAAAGAGGGCAAAGCGAATTTGCCGATGAAACCTTTAATAGCCTTTTTATTGCTTGGTATCGCGCTTTTTTCATCCGTATTTTTGACGGCAAGGAAAAATGATACCATCTATAATCCTGATGATTTCGCTTTTAACGGCAAGTCGGTCACTATGGGGCTTCCAAATTCCGTTGTTTTCAGGTACGATGCATCTGCGGCAGATGAAAAAGCGAAAATAGAGATCCAGCAGGATTGGGACGAGAGCAAGCGGGTACTCGTCAATAAAAACGACAGTGTTTCCACCAGCATTTATTACCGACCAGGTTATTTCAAATCCAAACTCGTGGTTGATGAAACCATTGTGAAGGAAAAGGGTATCTTGATTCCAACATCGGATTGGGTGGGGGTCATTGAGACGGATTCTATACCTATTTATTTGGACAGGAAGGATTACCGTTCGAAAAAAGCCTTATCCATTAAAGCCAGCTCGTTGAAGAAATATGGGGTGGACCCACGAGCATCAAGAACTCCTGTCGGATTCTATCAAATCAGGGACTTTGGGGAATTATATACTACCAATTTTGAAATGACAGCCTCAATCCGGAATGATTTCAAATCCGGTAAGAGTCAATGTCAAACTGCCCAATTGGTGATTGTTCACGAAGATGGACCAATAAGTATTATGCTTGCCGACAAAGGGTGCATTTCCGATATTATGTTGTACGCATTTAATAAGACCATTGATGGAAAGAAAACAGATCTTTCCGGTTTCGGTGTGGATTTTACCGACTTTGTCGAAGTGAAGTGCATTTCAAAGGACGGGAAATTGGATATTGTAATGGACAAACAACCCATATTCTCATTTGAAGTGCCTGATATTCCAAAAAAAATCGTCGGTCTCAGCATCCATTTTGAAGGAGCCGGAACGGTCCAGCATGTATCGTTTAAAAATAATGGGGAAATCCTGTATTCTACCAACTTCTAAATACTAAAAATCCGATAAAATTCTACTTTTTTCTTAAGCCTAATTAAAATTGAAATTACTTTCCGATACAGAAGTTAGAAAAAATATTGCCTAATAAATCATCTGTGGTGACGCTTCCTGTAATTTCTCCCAAGTGATAAAGGGCTTGACGGATGTCGATGGCCATCAAATCGCTGGACAGTTCCATATCCAACCCTTCTTTGACCTTTTGAATTTCTTCCAAAGCCTTCAACAACGCATCGTAGTGCCTGCTATTGGTGATGATTGTGGTGTCGCCACTCAATGCTCCTGAATCCACCAAAGCAAGTAGCCTACTTTCCAGTTCAGAAATACCTCCTTTATGCTTTGCGGAAAGGAAGAGCACATCCGGTATTTCTGATTGGATTTTTTCCTTTTGACTTAGATTTAAAAGATCCATTTTATTACAAATAGGCAACAACTGTTTATTGGGATATCGAGTCTGAATTTGTTCCAATTCCGTTTTGTCAAAATCCATTCCATCAAATAGGTAAATAATGAGCCTAGCCTTTTCAATTTTGTCAAAAGTTCGCTCAATCCCTATTTTCTCGACCACATCCACGGTTTCGCGGATTCCTGCCGTATCAATAAACCTAAAATTGATGCCTTTTATACTTATATGATCCTCGACCGTATCTCTTGTCGTTCCCGCAATTTCACTAACAATAGCCCTTTCTTCATTGAGCAGTACATTGAGCAAGGTTGATTTCCCCACATTCGGTTGACCCACAATGGCTACGGGGATTCCATTTTTTATCACGTTTCCGAGTGCGAAGGAATCAATCAGTTTTTTTAGCACCTCACTGATTCGGTTGAGCAGTTTGTTGAATTGGGTTCTATCGGCAAACTCCACGTCTTCCTGGGAAAAATCGAGTTCCAGTTCAATAAGCGAAGCAAAGTTCAGCAGTTCTTGCCGCAGTTCTTGGATTTCATTACTGAATCCACCGCGCATCTGCTGCATGGCAATATCGTGTGCCGCTTCACTATCACTTGCAATTAAATCCGCCACAGCTTCAGCCTGACTCAGGTCCATTTTACCGTTTAAGAATGCCTTTAGCGTAAATTCTCCTGGCGATGCTGAACGACAACCATTTCTCAACAAAAGCTGAATAATCTGTTGTTGGATAAAAGGGGATCCGTGGCAGGAAATCTCCACAACATTTTCACCGGTATAAGAGTGTGGTCCTTTAAAAATAGAAACAAGAGCTTCGTCCAAAATCCTTTCTTGGTCCACAATATGGCCCAAATGAATGGTATGGCTTTTTTGTTGGGCCAGTTTTTTCCCCCTGATTGATTTAAAAAGAGTATCCACCAAGGTTATGGCATCTGGTCCTGAAACCCGAATTACGGCAATGGCCCCTGTTCCCGAGGCTGTTGCCAAGGCTACAATATTATCTGTGTACGACATGGATGCAAAAGTACAAATTAGCTGGTGTTTGTAACATTTTTAGTGATTTGTATACTTATAAAGTGAATCATCAAAATCAAAAAATGGAAGTCATCAATCAAAAAGCAGTTAGAACGGACAATACCTTGTTGGCCGTGACTCATCTTACACAACTTTTATCGTATGTTACAGGATTTGGAAGCCTGATTATACCCTTAATCATTTGGTTGTCCTCAAAAGACAAGGTGGAAGGAATGAACGAGCATGGAAAGGCCATTATCAATTTTCAGATTAGTCTGATACTTTACATCATCATTAGTATTCCTGCCATCCTTCTTTTGGGCTTGGGAATACTGGGCTTGATAGGAGCGGGAATCCTTGGGTTTATACTGCCTATTGTTAATGCGGTCAAGGCTGCAAATGGCGAATCTCCATCGCATTTTATGACGATTCAATTCATTAGAAAAAATTAATTTTAAGGATGTATAACCTGAAATTCATCTAGTTTGGAAAGCCTATCTTTAAAATATGTTTTTGGACTTTTAAATTTTAAATAAACTAAGATTGATGCCATGTTCTTTAACATTAATGCCCAACTTATGAAAAACGCTATAGTCTTATTTGCTAAATTGTATTTATAATATAATGTTTGTGTATGATACTTGTATACGGCATTGGAAAACTTGATTTTATAGTCAAACTCTCCCCATCCAGTATCCAATAATTGAACATTATTTTCAAAACACCATTCTAATTGTTTTGCAAACATTTGCTTGCCCAAGCTATACTTATGGTAATGGTTGTCAAAAGAAGCTACAGCAGCAAACATTATATTCCCATAGTGGTAACTAAGGGATATTCCTATTGGTATAGAGTTTTTATAAAGTACAAGGAAGGATGCTTTACGTTCTTTAATTTTTTCAAAAACAGTTTTTTTATAAAATGACCACTTGGTCAATGCAAAATGGTTTTTGTCTAGTTTGTCAAATCGATTTTTGATGAACTCTTCGAGTTTTTCAAAAAGTAAACTGTAAGTTTTTTTATCAATTTTACCATAAAATATTTTTGAATAAACGTTATGGTCGCGCTGAAGTCTTTGATAATCCTGTCGAAGGTTTTTGAATTTTTTTTTACCTAGTTGAACTCTCAAATATTCACGTGAGGATGTAAATTCAGAGAGGTACATGGCGTATCCTAAACGGTATGTTTTTGTAAAACTAAGGTATGAGTCTTTAAAATTACCTTCATTATTTAATAAAAATGGTGGAATGCAATTGACAACATGTACATGTTTTTTTTGGTTTTCTAAAGAATTATTATTTTGGAAATATACTTTAGGAATGCCGTCTATTTTATCATAAAATTCAGGTACTCTACCTTTTTCAAAAAAGTCAAAATAAAAACTATGGCTTTTGATTTTAGGAATTCCCATAAAGAGATTAGCTATCAATTTGGTTTGACAATCAAAGAAAGTTTGCTATTAAGAAAGGGGCATTTTATTATAAAATGCCCCTTTTTTTGTCTAATTACGACTTTATTAATTTGTATACTCAAAATATGTAGCCCAGTTGTTTCCAGGGAAATCACATCCATCAGCCCAAGCTGTTTCTTCACAAGGGCTGCACTCCAAAGATATAGGGATAATTAATGGTTGAACTGCTTCAGGGAATAAAATAACGCCTGTTACATCACCACATTCGGGAGTAAAATCAACTCCATTATCTTGAGCTAGTGCTGCCAATTCATCAACGTGGTCAGGGGTAAATGACCCAAGGCTACACTCTTCACAGGATTCATCTTCAATGTCATCCAAAAGTTTCCAAATAGCAAATTGTAAATCTCCGTAAGTATAGGCTTCCCCACTGGATGGACTCAGTTCACCAACAACATTTTGATTCAATAACCAATTGACTAAATCAAAATTTTCTGGATATTCAAAAGCACCATCAGGAAGTTCTTCATTTAAAGAATAAACATCTGCGGTATAACAATTATTTAGTTGGATAGGGGAGTCGTTATCAATACACCAAGCGCCGTATAATCCAGAGAGCAAGCCATCACCTATTGTAATGTTAAGATAGGCATCTGGTCCTTGATCAATAGTACAAAACTCTATAGTTTCCGGTAGATTGGCTACAATGGTTTCAGGTGAGTTCGAGACGCATTCCACAACTGCATGTGCAGCAATGTAGGGCCCTTTTTCGACAGGCACCTCATACGTAATAGTTTTTTCACACTCGAAATCATCAGAGTACTCAAAATCTCCATTTTTAGGATTTCCGGCATTGGTGATTGGAAACTCTTCGGGCGCATTTACCACAGATAAGTGGGTTTCAGTAATACACCATTCATCATTTGTAATTTCATAGGTGATTAAATAGTTTCCCTCAGCTTCGGATACGGTCACTTTCCCTACTTCAATGTTTTGTCCTGCATAAAGAATGGCTTCTGACTTAAGACATTCTTCAGAAAAATCAAATTCAATAGAGTTATTGTTTTTTGGGGCTTTGAGGTTGCTTTTTCCTGCTATAGCCTCCAAGTTTTCACCTGCAGGCTCTACATCACAAGCAAAAAAGATTAATGCGAATATCGCAAGAATAGCTAGTGTTAATTTTTTCATATTCAATAGTTTAAGGTTTAAATAAAGATTTGTTAAAATTATGCAAATAGGATAATCTTAAATCTTTTAAACGATAAACGAGCAAATTAGTCGATTAATAGTATGAAAGTAGAGGTAACCCCTTGATTTTTAAGGAATTTTGTAAGAATTTACCTAGTTATTCAGCATCACGGGCATCACCAACATGGTCACATGTTCGCCTTCATCCAAACCGTCGATAGGGGTAAGAATACCTGCCCTGTTGGGTAAACTCATTTCCAAAGAAACTTCATCAGAGGACAAATTGTTCAGCATTTCCAATAAAAATCTGGAGTTGAAACCAATTTGCATATCGTCACCTTGATAAGAACACGATAATCTTTCCTCTGCCTTGTTGCTGTAATCCACATCCTCAGCAGAAATATTAAGTTCGGCACCGGCAACCTTTAAACGTATCTGGTGCGTGGTCTTGTTAGAGAAAATGGAAACCCTTCTTACCGAGCTCAAAAATTGATTTCTCGCTATGGTCAACTTGTTTGGGTTTTCCTTCGGAATCACCGCTTCGTAGTTCGGGTATTTGCCATCTATCAACCGACATATCAATTCAGTGTTGTCAAAATAGAACTTGGCATTGCTGTCATTGTACTCTATGGTCACTTCGGATTCGGAACCTGCCAAAATACCCTTTAACAATGTCAATGGTTTTTTGGGCATGATGAATTCCGCCACTTCGGAAGCAGTTACATCTTGTCGCTGGTATTTCACCAATTTATGGGCATCTGTGGCCACAAAAGTCAGATTCTCTGGAGAGAACTGGAAAAACACCCCGCTCATTACTGGGCGAAGATCATCATTTCCTGCAGCGAAAATGGTTTTGTTGATGGCTGTAGCCAAAATATCGCCCAATAGGGTAGTGGAGCTCGGATTAGAGACTTCGACCGCTTTAGGGAATTCCGCTCCATCGGCATACGCCAAAGCATATTTACCGTGGTTGGAACTGATTTCTACCGTGTTGTTGTCCTCAACAACAAAAGTCAAAGGTTGTTCCGGGAATGTTTTTAGGGTATCCAACAACAAACGTGCTGGCACGGCAATGGTACCTTCCGAATCGGAATCCACTTCCAAAACGGTACTCATGGTAGTTTCCAAGTCCGATGCGGAAACGGTCAATTTACTTTCTTTAAGGTCGAACAAAAAATTGTCCAGGATGGGCAAGGTGTTGCTATTGTTGATAACTCCTCCCAAAACCTGAAGCTGTTTCAATAAATATGTACTGGATACAATAAATTTCATCAACGAAATACTTTAGTATAGTTGCTCTTTTAGCAGATTTCCTTTCAAAAAGGGCATATAAAATCAATAAAAACAAATATATCCCAAATGGATTTAGCAGAGAAACAAATTTATCAACAGTTAGGCGGTAAACTTACGCTTTCTGTAGTAGCTGAAAAACAAGCCGAACAACAAGGTTAAAACAACTGGCAATCCAATGTTTACAAGCTGCCACTTGGTTTTGTGTTCTGCTATTTTTTTGACATCCAAGAGCGGGATGGACACTTTCTTGTTCCGAATGTTAATAAGCCCACTATTGTCTAATAGGTAATTTGTGCTGTTCACCAAGAATTCCTTGTTGCCATAAAAGCTGTTGGTCCATTTATCGTAACCCAATTCCAAGGGTCTGCCTTTGCGTAATTGGTTTTTGATGATGTCCCCATCCGAAATTACGATCATTTTGTTTTCGGGGCCTTCTTCCATCGTGTTTTGTAGCTTCAATGGTTTTACCCTGTTCTGGTACATGGATGTGAAATTGCCCTCGATCAAAACGGCCAACGGTTGTTTTCCGTTGTTATATAATTCTCGATCGGGCTGTTGGTTGATCATATCCAAACTCACAACTCTGGGTATTCCATCGGTTTTGGAAAGCGGAGAACTCTGCAACAGGATTGTCTTCTCATAATCGTTTTCCAAAACGTCCATAGGGCTGGCAAACTGAAATCGTACCGCCTCAATATTTGTGTTGATGGGATGATTGTTCTGCGAAAAAACCATGGGGTAATAAAACCAGGGTAAGGGATTGTATTGCGAATCGTTTCCTTCGCCCGTAGCCAAAACTATTTGAGTGAAATAAAGGTCGTTCACCAAAACAGGATTGATTCTAACCCCGTATTTAAAGAACATATCCTTTAAATTCAAATCTCTGGGAACAGCAATGGCTTTTCCACCGCCAGCATAAATGCTGTCCATTTCCATATTTACTTGGTCCATCATCCAAATGGATTTACCTCCTTGAACCATATATTGGTCCATCACATATTTTTCTTGGTCGGTAAATGCCTCCGTTGGCTTTGCAATGATGGCCAAATCAAACCCTTTGAGTTGATTAAAAACGTTTTGCGGATCGCTGGACACTGAATCTAACGTAATGGCGCCAATGTTGTAATAATCACGAATGGTGGTCAAGTAATCCGCAATAAAAATATCATCCAGTTCGCCATTTCCTTTGATGACGGCAATGCTCTTTTTCTCTTCAATGCTGAGTTTGGTAAAGGCATCTGCAAAGGCATATTCCAATTGTTGTACCGAATTGTTGATGCGCTCCTCTGCCGTAGAGCCCAATTTATTCTTCAGCAATGGTACTTTTACGGTCTGGTCGTTGTAATTGACCATGGCCCAAGGGAAAACCAGCTCATTGGAAACCTTTCCGTTTTCCTCTACGGTAACATTGGCGGGCTGTAACCCCAAGCTTTGCAATTGGGCAATCGTTTCTTCTAGATCTTCGCTGTCCTCCAAAGGGTCCACCAAATTATACTTGATGTTGCTGTTTTTTGACCCGAAGGATTCCAATAATTGAATGGTTTCCGTTTTGAGTTTAGAGAACTCTGCAGGAATGTTGCCATCCAACAACACATCCACAATAACGGGTGTTTCAAATTTTTGAGCCACCGCTACGGCAGGCTCAGAAATGGTATATCTTTTATCTTCGGTAAGGTCAAAACGGGTGTACACAAAACTGGCCAATAGGTTGATGACCACCACGGCCACAATCACTTTTACTATGGATACAAAAAACTCCCCCATTACCTTGGCAATTGTTTTAAACGTTGAAAAGTGAGATACAAAAACAATAATGTCAATGAGATAAAGTAGACCAAATCTCGGGTATCTATCACGCCTCTTGCAATGCTATCAAAATGCGATTTTGCCCCCAATTCTTGAATGGTTTGTTGGGTTTCTCCGTTCGAAAACAAGGAAGAAGCTGCATCAAATCCATTAAAAATCAGAAAACAGACCAAGACCCCAACTAAAAAAGCAATGATTTGATTATCCGACAGCGTAGAAGCAAATATCCCGATGGAGGTATAGCAAGCCATCAAAAATAGCAATCCAAAGTAAGAGCCCAATACCACCCCGAGGTCGTAATTGCCCTCTACCATGCCCAATCCTGAGATGGCAAAAACATATACTATGGTCGGAACCACGGCAATGACACACAAAAGGAAGGCTCCCCAAAATTTACCGACAACCAATTTCCAGATAGAGATGGGTTTGATCAACAATAATTCGAGAGTGCCCATTTTACGCTCTTCGGAAAAACTTTTCATGGTAATGGCGGGCACCAAAAAGATAAAAATCCAAGGAGCCAGTAAAAAGAAGTTGCTCAAATCGGCAAAGCCGTAATCAAAAATGTTGTATTCGCCCTTGAACACCCACAGAAAAAGTCCATTGAGCAGTAAAAACGAACCTACGATTAAATAACCGATGGGCGATGTAAAAAAGGACCGTACCTCTCTCTTAAAAATTGCGAACATTAAGATGGGTTTGTTGATTGAATTTTATGAACACTCCAAGCTTCGGGCTTACCGGAGAACAATTTTTTTGTATTGCTCCACACCCTTTTGAAGAAATCGGAATTTCTATAATTTTCCAGATGCGATTCCGTATCCCAAAAACTATAGGTGAAAAATATATTGGAATTAGTAATGTCTTGATATAACTCTACCATATTACATCCTTCAAAAGCCAAGATGCCATTTTTCGATTCTTCAAAGATTCGCTCAAAACTAGCAATATTTTCGGGTTTAAAAGTCAGTTTTACAATGCGTATCAACATTTACAGGAAATTTATGGTTACGGTATCCCTGTAATTCAGTCCAAGCAGGGAGGAAGCCCCCCCAACGGAATTCAGATCACTTTTGTAAATGGCAAGCTCTATGTAACCCGCAGAGTTGAACAGGGCCAAGGCATCGCCCGGACCTTTGCGTTGGTTTCGCTCTAAATTATAATTGATGATGCCATTATAGCTTTGATGCACTTGCCGTATTTTGGTGGTCCGTGCAATGATTTCAAAATCACGCCCGCTTCGGTAAGCTTCAAACAGGCTTTTCTGAATATTTGTGACCACGTTTCCGTAGTTATCAATATATATAACGTTACCTGTAATGGTTTTGCCTTCGTTGCTGATTCGTGGTTCAAAATCACGTAGCTCTTTCAAACGTTCCAAAGGTTTGCCAATTACCTCCAACTTACCGCCACGCGCAATATGGCAGGCTACTTGAACAAATATGTTAAGAACGGGAAACGAACCGGATTCGGCATTGGGTATATTGATTTCCACGACTTTTTCGGGTTCCACTTCAGAAGTTATCAAGGAAATAACCCCGCTATTGGCACTTACAAAATAGTGCCTGTCCACCTGCACTACAATATGCTCGTTTTCTGGCGAAATTTCCGAATCGACCCCAACTATATGGACCGTTCCCTTTGGGAACGATTGGTAGGCATTTTTAAGGATATAGGCACATTCCTGAATGTTAAAAGGACTGATAGCATGTGAAATATCAACAACGGAAATATCGGGGAGATTGCTCAGTATTGCCCCTTTCACAGCACCCACAAAGTGGTCCTTATATCCAAAATCTGTAGTCAAGGTTATTATGGCCATGCAATACTGTTGATATGTTTTTCCGTGTTCAAATTGATTTTTAGTTAAGTTTGTTTGTAAAATTAGTCAAAAAAGAAAGAATAAAATTCTTCAAAAACAACTGTAACACCTCACAATTTTTGAACGAACTTGTAATTGAACTTACGGAGATTAGCCCCCAAGAATTTTTTGGGCAACAAAATGCCAATATTGAGCTGCTGAAAAAATATTTTCCAAAGCTTAAGATTGTGGCACGGGGGAACAAGATAAAGGTATTCGGCGATGAAGAACTTTTGGAAGAGTTTGATAAGCGCTTCGATGAGTTGACCAGTCAGTTTGCCAAATACAACAAGCTGGATGAGAACATGATCGAGCGGATACTCACCAGTACCAGCAAAGCCGATTATACCTCATCTTCAAGCAGTGGAGATGTTTTGGTACATGGGGTGAGCGGCAGGTTGATAAAAGCCCAGACCGCTAACCAACGACGTTTGGTAGATGCCTGCAAAACGGATGATATGGTCTTTGCCATTGGCCCTGCGGGAACGGGAAAAACCTATACAGGAGTAGCTTTGGCCGTAAAAGCCTTAAAAGAAAAGCAGGTAAGGCGCATAATCTTAACGCGTCCTGCGGTAGAGGCAGGAGAGAACCTTGGTTTTCTGCCGGGCGACCTTAAGGAAAAACTGGACCCGTACATGCAACCTTTGTACGATGCCCTTAGGGATATGATTCCTGCTGAAAAATTGGAAAAATACATTGAGGACGGTACCATACAAATTGCTCCGATGGCCTTTATGCGCGGTAGAACGTTGGACAATGCTTTTGTAATCTTGGACGAGGCACAGAATACTACCCATGCTCAAATGAAGATGTTCCTGACCCGGATGGGCAAGAATGCCAAGTTTTTATTAACGGGCGATCCAGGGCAGATTGATTTGCCAAGAAGGGTAATATCAGGGCTTAAAGAAGCTTTGCTTATTTTGAAGAATGTGGATGGCATCAGTATTATTTATTTGGACGATAAAGATGTGATCCGACACAAATTGGTGAAAAAGGTGATTGATGCCTATCAAAATATAGAGCACCAGAATCAATTCTAACATAAATATGGGAATGAATACGCTAATGTCCACGGATTTCAATTTTCCTGGGCAACAATCTGTTTATAAAGGAAAAGTAAGAGAGGTTTATACCTTGGAAGATGATATTTTGGTGATGGTGGCCACGGACCGTTTGTCCGCCTTTGATGTGGTAATGCCAAAGGGAATTCCTTATAAAGGTCAAATATTGAATCAAATAGCCACCAAAATGATGGAGGCCACAGCGGATATAGTTCCCAACTGGTTGATGGCGACTCCCGACCCCAACGTCACTGTGGGCAAAGCTTGTGAACCATTTAAAGTGGAAATGGTAATCAGAGGATATATGTCCGGCCACGCTGCCCGTGAATACAAAGCAGGAAAAAGATTGTTATGCGGTGTTCCAATGTCCGAAGGGATGAAGGAGAACGATAAGTTTCCGGAACCCATCATCACCCCAGCAACCAAAGCCGAAAAAGGAGATCATGATGAAGACATTTCCAAAGAAGATATTTTAAAGCGAGGTATTGTTTCCAAAGAGGATTACGAGGTCTTGGAAAAATATACACGGGCCCTTTTTCAACGCGGAACCGAAATAGCGGCTAAAAGGGGACTTATTTTGGTGGATACCAAATATGAATTCGGTAAGACCAAAGACGGGAAAATCGTATTGATCGATGAAATCCATACCCCCGATTCATCACGATATTTTTATGCCGATGGGTACGATGAGCGCCAAGCCAAAGGCGAACCCCAAAAACAATTGTCCAAGGAATTTGTGAGACAATGGCTTATTTCCAATGGTTTTCAAGGCTTGGAAGGGCAATCGGTTCCCGAAATGTCGGACGAGTATATTGAGTCGGTTTCCAACCGATACATTGAGCTTTTTGAGAATATTACAGGAGATACTTTTGTGAAAGCAGATGTTACCAATTTTCAGGAACGAATCTTAACAAATGTAAAAGCATATTTGTCAAAATAACCGCCAAATACTTGTTATCTAACCAATAATCAAAAGGGATTTCTGTGAATTCCCTTTTTTTTGTTGCTTGTTCATTCATAATTGTTGAATCTAATTTGATATATTCATACCGCACAATTTTGAATAACTAAACCAACCAATATAACATGTCAGAAAAACAAAAAAAGGCCACCGCCTATTGGAAAGAGAACCTAAGATACTTGGTCATTCTTTTGATGATATGGTTTCTGGTTTCCTACGGAGCAGGAATCCTTTTTAAAGATGCTTTGAACAACATTCGTATGGGCGGATTTAAACTCGGATTTTGGTTCGCACAGCAAGGAGCCATCTATGTGTTTGTCATCCTCATTTTTGTCTACGTACGCCTAATGAACAGATTGGACAAGAAATACGGCTACGACGAGGAATAAATCAACCAACTGAATAAAACCACAACTAATGAGTGATGTACAAATTTGGACCTATGTACTGGTCGCACTATCCTTTGGACTTTATATAGGGATTGCCATCTGGTCTAGAGCCGGTTCAACAAAAGAATTTTACGTAGCTGGTGGAGGGGTTTCCCCATTGGCCAACGGTATGGCTACGGCAGCGGATTGGATGTCAGCGGCCTCTTTTATTTCCATGGCAGGAATTATTTCTTTTGCAGGGTATGATGGTGCCGTGTATTTAATGGGATGGACAGGTGGCTATGTGCTTTTGGCACTGCTGTTGGCACCCTACCTGAGGAAATTTGGAAAGTTCACGGTGCCCGATTTTATCGGAGAGCGTTACTATTCCAAAACAGCCCGTGTTGTGGCGGTCATCTGTGCCCTTATCGTTTCCTTTACCTATGTGGCCGGCCAAATGCGAGGTGTAGGCATTGTGTTTTCACGATATTTGGAAGTTGATATCAATACAGGTGTTGTTATCGGAATGGTAATTGTGCTGTTCTATGCCGTACTCGGTGGAATGAAGGGGATCACCTATACCCAAGTGGCACAATATTGCGTTTTGATATTCGCCTTTATGGTGCCCGCCATTTTTATTTCCATTCAGATGACAGGAAACCCAATTCCACAACTTGGTTTTGGCGATACCTTATCCGATGGTTCTGGAACTTATCTTTTGGATAAATTGGACGGTTTATCTGAAGAACTCGGTTTTGCAGCCTATACCGATGGTTCAAAAAGTACGATTGATGTGTTTGCCATTACCTTGGCTTTAATGGTGGGCACTGCAGGATTACCTCACGTAATTGTTCGCTTTTTTACCGTAAAAAGAGTGCGCGATGCCAGAAAATCGGCAGGTTTGGCCCTGTTGTTTATCGCTATTTTGTATACCACAGCACCGGCAGTTGCCGTATTTGCAAGAACAAATCTCATTGAAACCGTTAGCGGTAAAGAATATGCCAATATGCCTGAATGGTTCAACCGATGGGAAAAAACAGGATTGATAGCCCATGAAGATAAAAATGGAGATGGTAAGATTCAGTATGTTGCCTCGCCAGAAGTAAACGAATTGACGGTTGATCGGGATATTATGGTATTGGCCAACCCTGAGATAGCCAATTTACCCGCATGGGTTATTGGTTTGATTGCCGCTGGTGGACTGGCAGCAGCTTTATCTACCGCAGCAGGACTGTTATTGGTGATTTCCTCCTCGGTTTCCCACGATTTGATCAAGAACGTACTTAAACCGGACCTTTCGGAAAAAGGAGAACTTTGGGCAGCTCGGATTTCTGCAGCCCTTGCCGTTGTTGTTGCGGGGTATTTCGGTATCAATCCGCCAGGCTTTGTGGCGGCTGTGGTTGCCCTGGCTTTCGGTCTTGCTGCGGCATCGTTCTTCCCGGCCATTATTTTAGGGATTTTCTATAAAAAAATGAATAGTAAAGGCGCCATTTCCGGAATGGTCGTGGGTCTTTGTCTAATGCTTTTCTACATGCTGAAATTCAAATTCGGAATTTTTGAAGGAGGAAAAGAAGCTGTCGCTGGCCTACAGGAAAGTTGGTGGTTTGGCGTTTCGCCCGAAGGTTTTGGAAGCATAGCCATGCTGGTCAATTTTATCGTTGCCATCGTAGTGAACCGCTTTACCGCCGAGCCGCCCGAAGAGGTACAAGAAATTGTTGAGAACATCCGCGTTCCCAACCAAGCAGGTGAGGCAATAGATCATTGAAATGACTCTGAAATTGCACTCTTTTTCCTATTTTTAAGCCGCATAAAAATTTATCAAACCCAATGAGTAACTACCACATCAAACATTTGGAAGAATATTTTCAAGTCTATCGCAAATCCGTTAGAAACCCCGAAGGATTTTGGGAAGAAATAGCCGAAGAACACTTTCACTGGCGTAAAAAATGGGATTCAGTTTTGGAATGGGACTTTACCAAGCCAGAGATCAGTTGGTTTAAAGGAGCCAAGCTGAACATTACCGAAAACTGTATTGACCGCCATTTAAGGATTCGAGGTGATAAAACAGCCATCCTTTTTGAACCCAATGACCCTAATGAAGAAGCAGAACATATTACATACAGCCAACTTCACGAACGCGTTTGTAAGTATGCCAATGTGCTTAAGGAAAAAGGTGTTGAAAAAGGGGACAGGGTAGTTATTTATTTGCCTATGATTCCTGATTTGGCCATTGCACTTTTGGCCTGTGCTCGAATCGGAGCCATTCACTCCATTGTTTTTGCAGGATTTTCATCAACGGCACTGGCAACCAGGATCAATGATTGTGGTGCCAAAATGGTACTTACTTCCGACGGTTCTTTTAGGGGAACCAAGGTTATCGACTTAAAATCCATTGTGGACGAAGCTTTGGAAAGTTGTCCAGATGTTGAGACCGTACTGGTAACCAAGCGTACGGGTGGTGAAGTAACTATGAAAGAAGGGCGCGATATCTGGATTCAGCCACTTTTGGATAAGGCATATTCGGATTGTGTCCCCGAAATTGTGGATGCCGAACATCCATTGTTTATTTTATACACCTCGGGTTCAACAGGCCGCCCCAAAGGAATGGTGCATACCACCGGGGGATATATGGTTTATACCGCATATACCTTTAAAAACGTATTCCAATACCGCGAAGAAGATGTGTATTGGTGTACGGCAGATATTGGTTGGATTACGGGACACTCTTACATTGTGTATGGGCCATTGGCCAATGGAGCGACTACGGTAATGTTTGAAGGGGTACCGTCTTACCCAGATTTTGGACGATTCTGGGATGTAGTGGAAAAACACAAAGTAAACCAGTTTTATACTGCTCCTACGGCAATTAGGGCCTTGGCCAAGGAAAACTTGGACTTTGTTACCAATCACGACCTCTCCAGCTTGAAGGTTTTGGGAACTGTTGGAGAACCTATCAACGAGGAGGCATGGCATTGGTACAACGACCATGTGGGTGAGAAAAAATGCCCTATTGTGGATACGTGGTGGCAAACTGAAACAGGGGGTATCTTAATTTCTCCCATACCATTTTCCACACCCACAAAGCCAACATACGCCACCTTGCCCATGCCGGGAATTCAACCTGCGCTAATGGATGAAAATGGTGAGGAAATCAAAGGGAACCAAGTAGATGGAAGATTGTGCATCAAATACCCATGGCCATCCATCGCCAGAACCATTTGGGGCAATCACCAGCGTTATAAAGACACGTATTTCTCAGCTTTCGAAGGAAAGTATTTCACAGGGGATGGAGCTTTGAGAGATGAGGTCGGTTATTACCGAATTACCGGTAGGGTAGATGATGTCATCATTGTCTCCGGTCATAATTTGGGTACCGCACCGATTGAAGACGCCATTAACGAGCACCCGGCCGTAGCAGAATCTGCAATTGTTGGATTCCCGCACGAGATTAAAGGAAATGCCTTGTATGGGTACATTATTTTAAAAGAAACCGGGGAAACCCGTAACCGTGATAACCTGAAAAAGGAAATCAATCAATTGATTACCGAACATATTGGACCGATTGCCAAACTGGATAAAATCCAGTTTACCGAAGGACTGCCCAAAACACGAAGTGGCAAGATCATGAGGAGAATCCTTAGAAAGATTGCTTCCAAAGACACCAGTAATTTGGGGGACACTTCAACCTTGTTGAATCCAGAAGTGGTGGACAACATTATAAAGGAAAGCCTTTAAATGAATTCTAAATAAAAAGGGTCTTCTTATTTTTTAAGGAGATCCTTTGTTTTTTTGGGCTTCAATTTTTCTACAATTCTTAAAAATGCAATGGCAGTGATAAAGGCATCGCCCAAAGCCGTATGCCTATCCTTTCGTGAAATACTGAACTTTTTGGCCAAATCATCAAGGGAGTATCTTTCTTTTTTTTGAACTACGGTAGATACCAACAATGTTCTGATGTAGAGTGATTCGGTATCCAAAGTTTTGTTTTTGAGCTTGGGCAGCCCATTTCTTTTTAGGGCAGCGTTGATCATGTTCACATCAAACATAACATGGTGCCCCACCAAAATATGATTTTTGGCATAAACCAGAAACTGCTTTAAGGCATCAAGCTCCGAGATGCTGTCCTTTTTACTTTTCTTTAAAATCCCATGAATTTCAGCACTTTCCGAATCATAGTGTTCCTGCTGAACGTATATTTCAAAACTATCTTTTACCACTATATTGTTGTCCAATAATTTTAAAGCACCAATACACAACATTCGGTCTTTGATTAAGCTAAAGCCTGTTGTTTCCGTATCCAGCACCACAAAAGTATTTGCATGGATATCATCTGGAAGCTTTTCTTTGAAATGCTCCTCGTACTCCCACCAAAAATCGGGAAGTTCCAAAGGTTTCTTTTTGGAAAAGGGCCACATCAGCGCAACATATTTTTTACCTGGAACCTTACCTCAATCAAAGATTGGATCTCTTTTACCGTTTTAAAAGTTCGCTTTAGTTTGATTTTCTCCTCCTTGTTCAATTTATCCAAAGCAATATACCGACCCGAATCGTTGTGCAACAGCCCCTGTCTTGTTCTGAACTTGAGCAAAGCTTTGCTGGCATAGGAACACGCAAGGTAAAGTTCTTTGTTGTTCGGTTCCAGTTCTGCCAACTTTTCGTAACGCTCAGCAGTGTTGTTTATGGATTTGATGGAATGTGACAATATAAGTACCCTAGCGGCATCAATAATGGGCATAAGGACACGTAATTTTAAATCAAAAAAATCTTTGTGTGCTCCATCCTGTTCCACCAAAAAATCCCTAAAAAAACCTGATGGCGAAGGATTTTGCAAGGCACCACTGGCCAAATGGGTAAAGAATTGCGGATAATGGTTGGCTTGGTCAAAAATACTTATGGAAAGCTCATCCGCGAGTGATTTATCGCCGTAGGTTACATTATAATCAAAAAAGATGGATGACAACAGTATCTCGTCCGGGCCTGGATTATGAATCCAATGGGAGGTAACCTCTTTCCATTCATTCAAACTATGACACCAGGAGGGATTAAAAGCCATCATATCGGCTGGGCAATACTCAAAACCGATGGTGTTCAGCCCTTTGGAAATGCGTTCACCCAGTTTTAAAAAATATTTTCGGGTAGATTCCAACTGTTCTTCGGAAACATCTTCAAAAATAATGGCATTGTCTTGGTCGGTGTTCAACAATTGCTCACCACGCCCCTGGCTACCCATACTGAGCCACGCAAATTTTACGGGAGGTTCTTCTTCCATTTTGGTCAAGGCAATTTGTATTGCCTGCTTGGTTGATGCATCATTGAGTTCGGAAATTATTTTGGATACCAATCCCAAAGGTATATTTTGATCTAAATACCCTTGTAATAAATTCATGATGCCATGGCGAATACCCCGCAGTCTTTTGGCACTGGTTGCTCTTTTAATGGCTCGCATCAGCACAGCAGGATTGTTTCCGACCGCCACCATAATATCATGTTTGGATAAGATTCCAACTGATTTTGTATCAGTAGTGCCATCTTCCGTAAGCACCAAGTGACTGATATTGCTCTTCATCATGGCCATTTGCGATTGTGCCAACGTAAGCCCTTTAGGATAGGTGATAATGGGGGAGGACATGATTTTTTTCGCCGAAGCGGTGATGGGAAAGAGTCCCGTGGCTACTTTTTTGCGAATGTCCTTATCGGTTATGATACCAACGGGCAGGTTATCCTTTTCCACCAAAATACTGCTCACGTTGTGCTTGGTCATTTTGTTGGCTATGGTCTTTATTTTTGTGCCTTTTTTGCAAGTGATTAAATCCGTGGAATATTTTATGGGCTGTAGATCCAATATTTTATCACTAGAGTATTGATTGGAATCGCTACTGGCACCATACAATTTTCCACGATGTTTAATAGAGTAGGGGTTGCCTGTATTGGAAGCAAAGCTTTCGATCAAAAAATTTCCGATACGCTTGTTTTCGAGTGCCAAGGGCTTAAAATCCTTGATGGGAATGGCGTAGAGAATGGTCTCTTCATAAGCTTTTGCCTCCAATTTGTAGCTTTCGTTGGCCAAAAGGGGGCGAAGTCCAAAAACATCACCTTCGTCACATATATCCAAAATTTGACTGGACCCAGCTTTGGACAATGCCACAGCACCTTTGTTTACCACATAAAAATGGGCGTGTGGACTTTCATTCTGTGAAAACACGAGGGTATTGGTTTCCTTATGGACAATTACCACTTCTACGGACAACTGCTCCAGTTGTTTTGCCTCCATAGCGTTGAAAGGAGGATAGTTTTTTAGAAAATCGGCAATGCGCTCGGAGATGGTGTTTTTCATGATAGGCTTAAATTAAGGATAATCGGAACAATTATACTGTCCAAGATAAATTAACACTGGTTACCCCCAACACCTTTATTTCCTATCGCTAGCCTTGTTATAAGCCCGTATCATAAGTATGGCCCAAACAGCAACAAGTACAATAACAACAACGGAAAACCATAAAACGATATCATTTGCTGTCATTGTCCACAAGTTTTAAGTAAATCATGACCCCTAAAAGGGTCGGTGCCCAAAGGCCAACAAATAGGCCATGTTTGGGATTTCCACTAAGGAACAAGTATTCTGCTACAAAAATGATCAATGCGCATAAAATTAGCATCAACAGATTGGCCGTTCCTAACTTTTTGAAGTAATTCATTACAAGGTTGGTTTAAATGGATGAAGTTAGGAAAAAAAGAGTATTGGAAAAAAAAAGAAAGTCATCCAACTGAAATACAGTTAAATGACTTTGAAATTTGTAGCGAGAGGGGGACTTGAACCCCCGGCCTCCGGGTTATGAATCCGACGCTCTAACCAGCTGAGCTACCTCGCCATGGTTTTGCTAAGCGGGTGCAAATATATGTTTAAATTTTCGCTGAATCAAAATTCAGGATTAATTTATTATTTGACATTTATTTTTATATCTTCCCAAACTATACTAAAGTTGAAAAACGATTTAAAGAACACGACAATGAGTGATAAGGTTAAATTTGAACTGGAGTTTGTGATCCAGGCTTCACCTCAGTTGCTTTACCAATATATTTCCACACCCTCGGGACTATCTGAATGGTATGCCGACAATGTTAATTCCCGTGGGGAAATGTTCACATTTATTTGGGATGGTGCAGAAGAGAGAGCAAAAATGCTCAAGCGTAAAAGTGAGGAATTTGTGAAATTGGCATGGGAAGAAAGTGAGGATGATTCCTTTTTTGAAATGCGTATAATAGTTGATGAGATTACAAAGGATGTATCCCTATTTATAACAGATTTTGCAGAGGAAGACGAAGTAGATGAATCTAAAATGCTGTGGGAAAACCAAGTATCCGACCTTAAACAGGTCCTTGGATCTACCTAGTCCGATTCTCAACTAAACCGTATCTTTGGTCCCGATAAAATTCGGGACTTTTTTATGGTCAATTATAACGGAGCACTTTTAGCGGAAGACAAGGCAATTTTCACCCACAACAACAGAGCCCTCAAATATGGCGATGCCCTTTTTGAAACGGTTCGTTATGTGAACGGAACCCTTTTTTTTTGGGAAGATCACTACTTTAGGTTAATGGCTTCCATGCGTATCCTGCGTATGGAAATTCCTATGGAATTTACCTTGGAGTTTTTGGAGGAGGAAATTAAGAATACCATTAAAGCCAACGCACAGGAAAATGGTGCGGTTCGCGTTCGCTTAACGGTTTTTAGAAACGAGGGAGGCTTGTATACCCCAAGCACCAATGATGTTTCCTACCTTATTGAGACCAGCCCTATGGAGTCCCCTTTTTACATTATTGAAGAGGGAGACTACGAGGTTGAATTGTTCAAGGATTATTATGTAAACAAGGACATGCTCTCCAATCTAAAATCCACTAACAAAATATTGAATGTGGTGGCAGGAGTTTATGCCCAAGAAAATGGGTATGCCAACTGTTTATTGGTCAATACCGACAAAAAGGTGGTCGAGGCTATAAATGGAAACCTTTTTTCAGTGAAGGGCAAGGAGATAAAAACACCGCCTTTGAGCGATGGTTGCTTGGATGGCATTATCCGAAAAAACCTTATGAAAATCATCGCCGGTACCGAGGAACTTGATTTGGTAGAAGCATCCATTTCCCCTTTCGAACTTCAAAAAGTGGATGAACTGTTTATCACCAATTCCATTGTGGGCATACAGCCTATCAGCAAATACAGGAAAAAGAAATTTGATACCAAAGTGGCCACGAGTTTGGTTGGAAAGTTAAATGCCAAAGCTCGGATTGGATAGTTTAGTTGAGCGAGGGATTTTCAGGAGCATTCGACCACAGAAGATAATCTCCCCCCAATTCTACCATTTTCTCTTTCCAAAAAGCATAGGCAGATTTTTCCAGAATATTGCTTTCGTACTCATTTGGGAGCACTACCCACGATTTGGAAGAAAGTTCTTGGTCCAATTGACTGGTGCCCCAGCCGGAATATCCCAAGAAAAACCGGATATCCTGTTCGGTAATTGTTCCACTATTGATAAGTTCTACGGTCATTTCAAAATTACCGCCCCAAAAAATACCATCAGAAATCTCAATACTGTTTTCAATAAGTTCTGGTACTTTATGAATAAAGTATAGGTTATCCTGCTCCACTGGACCGCCATTAAATACTTGAAAAGGGATTGTAATGTCAGAAATAAGGTCGCAAATGGTATAGTCTAAAGGTTTGTTTAAAATAAAGCCCACCGAGCCTTCGTTATTGTGCTCAGCAATAAGTACTACCGACCTATTGAAAGAAATATCACCCGTAAGTGAAGGTTCCGCAACAAGCAAATTTCCTTTTTTTGGCTTTTGACTTACCATTCTTGTAATTTCTTGTATTTAAATTTAACATATTATTTAACATATACAAAAAAAACAGATACCATATAAACTAAAAAAGCACCCCAAAAAGGAGTGCTTTCGTATATTAAATAAATAATTGATTAGTTTACTGCACCGCTCAATTCAGCACCTGCTTTGAACTTTACAACGTTCTTAGCGGCAATCTTAATGGTAGCTCCAGTTTGTGGATTTCTACCTTCTCTAGCACTTCTTTTGGAAACTGACCAAGAACCAAAACCTACCAAGGAAACTCTGTCTCCTTTTTTAAGCGTTCCTTCTACATTTCCCAAGAAAGATTCCAATGCTTTTTTTGCTGCTGCCTTAGTGATGCCAGCATCAGCTGCCATAGCATCGATTAATTCTGTTTTGTTCATAATGGAATTAAATTAATTGTTGTTAATATAATTTTAATGCTGAACAAATTTATATGGATTTGCCAGTCACGCAAGTAAAACCAAGGGAAATAGGGGTTTTTGTTGATAACTTGAAACGTTTGTTGATAAAGTCGGAAAAAAATGACAACTTTTCCCAGCCCAATCGTGGCAAGGCTTTAGCGAAGATGTGCTTCTTTATCAAGATTCAACCCGTTCAAAACCTCCATTATTTGCATTCTTCGCTTTCCCGGAAGTTGCAATTGCAATAAAGAAATATAGCCTTCTTTTACGGCAACTTTCAACGATTTTTTCGCTACCACTAGCTTTCCAACGTTGTAGTCGTGTTCGGCCTGTTCCGTTTTGGTTTTAAAAATCTTCATTTGGTCGGCCTTTCCATCATTTACAAATTGTGTCCAAGCTCCAGGATAGGGACTCAATCCTCGAATATGATTATAAATATCCTTTATAGGTGCATTCCAATCAATTCGGCAGGTATCCTTATGGATTTTTGGTGCAGGTTTAAGTTCCAAGCTTTCATCTTGTGCTTGCCTTGTTACGGTTCCGGCTTCAATCTGTTTGCAAGTATCCACCACTAAATCGGCACCGAGCTCCATTAACCTATCATGCAAGGTTCCTGCACTGTCATTGGGCAGTATTTTTTCTGTTTTTTGAAGTACGATGTTTCCCGTGTCAATTTTTTCATCAATAAAAAAGGTAGTGACACCTGTTTCCGTTTCTCCGTTTATTATCGCCCAATTGATTGGCGCCGCACCGCGATATTGGGGCAGGAGGGAGGCATGAAGGTTAAAGGTACCGTGCTCTGGCATTTGCCAAACTGCTTTGGGCAGCATCCTAAAGGCCACGACCACCTGCAAATTGGCGTCGAGGCTTTTGAGTTCATCCAAAAAAGCTGCGTCCTTTAAGTTGGTGGGCTGCAATACCTTTAAATTATGTTGCACCGCAAATTGCTTTACGGCAGATTCTTGAACCTTACGGCCACGGCCTGCGGGCCTGTCCGGTGCGGTAATGACACCAACTACATTAAAATCGGCTTCCAAAATCTTTTTGAGGGTACCCACGGCAAAATCCGGAGTGCCCATAAATACAATGCGCAGGGAATTATTTTTTGATGTACTCATTCTTAAAATTTAGGGAGACCAGCTCATCTTCCAGCAGTCTTTCCAATGTTTTTAAAAGTTCTTTTTCGTTTGCCCCAATTGCTTTTTCCAACTGCCGGGAACTGTGGGGGCGAATTTCCAAAAGCTCCATAATTCTTTTCTCCAAATCATAAGGAGATGCTACCTTTTCTTTCTTGGTACAAATATCGCATGTACCGCACTTTTCTGCAGTCTTTTCTCCAAAATAATTCAGTAAGTAAATATTACGGCATACCTTTTTATTGGAAACATAGCCTAGCATAGCCGCCATGTTGTTCTGCTTCACCTGATTGAAATCCTTGATTTTTTTGGCAAATAGGTTAATGGTATGATCATCTTCCCTAGGTACCAAAAAAGTAACTTCTAAATCGCTTGTATTGTTTTGATATTCCACAATGCCATCGTCGGCGAGTTGTTGGAGAATTTTTTTTAAGTACTCCTCGCTCGCCCCAGTTTTTTTGGACAACATGTACAGGTTAATTTTTGTATCGTATTCGGTAATGCCCCCGTATGTGCGCAAAATGGTCTGTATTATCGGGGCAGTTTTCCTGTTTTTGTCCAAATATTCAAATATCCCGGATTTGGAGGCTACAAACTGAAGGGTGGTTTTCTCCTTAAAATTTTCAGCAAGCGATAAAACGGAATTCTGATCCAAAATGCGGATGGCATTAAAGGTCAAGTTTGGGTTAAACTCGTACCGTTTGCAAAACGCATTGAATTCGAAGGCCAAAGGCTCCGAGACCAATTCACCATAAGATATTTGGAAATAGTTGTTGAGTTTGGAATATACTTTTTTAACGAAGGCCACATCGGGCAAGGTGGACAAGAACTGTTGCTTTGCTTTATCCTTGTCCTCTTTTGAAGTTAAAATAATGGCTGTGGATGGTTTACCGTCCCGTCCCGCTCTTCCCGCTTCTTGAAAATAGCTTTCCAAACTATCGGGTATATGATAATGGACTACCAAACGAACATCGGGTTTGTCCACCCCCATGCCAAAAGCATTGGTGGCCACCATGGCCCTTACTTTAAAGCTTAACCAAAGGTTAAGTTTTTCTTCTTTATCGGATTTTGGAATTCCACCATGAAAGAATGAAGCAGAAATACCATTCTTGACTAAAAAATTGACCAAGGAAATGGACATTTTTCTGGAGCGAACATAAACAATGGCACTTCCAGGGACTTTGGCCATGTATTTTTTAAGCTGATACAATTTGTCCTCGGAACGCTTTACCCTAAAATTAATGTTGGAGCGGGAGAAAGAATCTTTGAAAATCACCACATTTTCCAATTCCAAGTTTTCCACAATGTCGTTTACCACTCGTGGGGTAGCCGTTGCCGTTAAGGCGATAATCGGTTTATTGGGCACCAGTTCCTTTAAAATGGCACATTCGAGATAGGCAGGTCTAAAATCGTTTCCCCATTGCGATATACAATGGGCCTCATCAATAGCAATAAGGTTGATATTCATTTGTGGGATGCGCTCCTGTACAATGGGTTGTTGTAACCTTTCCGGCGACAGGTACAGGAATTTGTAGTTGCCATAAAGGCAATTGTCCAAAAGGTCATTTAGCTCATCTGGGGGAATGCCGCCAGTTAGGGCAACAGCTTTAATGTTCCTTTTCTTTAGTTGCGCCACTTGATCTTGAATTAGGGCCACCAAAGGTGAGATTACAATACAGATGCCTTCCATGGCCAATGAAGGAACTTGGTAGCAAATGGATTTACCACCACCTGTGGGCATTAAGGCCAAAACGTCTTTGCCCGAAAGTACGTTATCTATAATTTCCTTTTGGGGTCCTCTGAAATCATCATAACCCCAAAATTTTTTTAAAATGCTTGTGGTGTCCTTATGCACTATAATTCATTAAGTGTTTCCAAAATAAAATCAATCCGATTTGGGACTGCATCTTTTGGCACTTCGATGGGGTTATAGCCAAATTGGGTGTATGTTTTCATCAAGGAATGATGGATGCTTTCGGCTTCCTCAAAGGTTTCCAATCTTTCGTTGTCGGAAACATATATCTCTTGCCATGGGGGAACAATAAAAACAGAATCATATCTGTGGTTCTCGCAATGGGAAATAAAGTGTTGGTCGTAGGTCTGACCAAAAAAGTCCATATAAGCGAGCACATCTGGGATGCCCCGATCAAAAAAACTTACGGGAACATCTATTTTTAAGGACTGTTGGAAATGTGCGGTTCTGCCCTGAAGCAAATCTTTGTTGAACTGCATGGCATCGTCAACAAACACCAAAGGGTTGGAAATATATTCCTCGGACTGCCCTTCTTGCTTGGCTTTGGAGGTCATATCCCGAATAATTTCGTGAAAACAATAAAAACCCTTGCTTTCCAATCCATTTACTATGGATGTTTTGCCCGTTCCGGGTGCTCCCGTGATAACTACCTTATTCTTGCCCAAAGACCTTAAAATTAATTATACAAAGTAATGAAAACGCCAGAAGGAAAAAAAATTCTAGGTTAAGCCATATATTTGTAGAAAAATGCGGCATGGATAAAAAGAGTACAGAGGAGTTCTATACAAAGCTTAGGGAAAAATTATTGGAGACCACAAATTGGCCATCCGATTATCTCTATAAATTTATAGTGCCTACGGATGAAAAGCGCATAGCCCAGATAAATAAGATTTTTGATAACACTGGTGCGGTTATTGAATCCAAAAAGTCAAAAAAGGGTACGTACACCAGTCTTTCCGTTATGGTGCATTTAAAAAACCCCGACGAGGTAATAAAAAAATACAAAGAAGTTTCCGTGGTAGAAGGTGTAATTTCCCTGTAAGCCCATTGTTTGCGATAATTTTCTTAATTTGCAGTCGTTAACAGATTGACTTTCCAATAATCAAGTTTCTAAATACATTAATTTGAACGAAGTATACAACTTAGAATACAATACAGAGCGTCCAAAACTCTTTATACCCGAGTATGGTCGCCATTTTCAGAAAATGGTAGATCACGCTGTTGCCATTGAAGACCGAGACGAACGCAATAAAGTGGCGAAATCCATTATTAGCGTAATGGGGAATTTACAGCCCCATTTAAGGGATGTCCCGGATTTTCAGCACAAACTATGGGACCAATTGTTTATCATGGCCGATTTTAAATTGGACGTGGATTCACCTTTCCCGATTACTTCAAAAGAAGTTTTGCAACAACGACCAGAACCTTTGGAATACCCGCAAAACCACCCAAAATACCGTTTTTATGGTAATAATATCAAAAGAATGATTGATGTTGCTGTGAAATGGGATGAAGGGGATATGAGGTCTGGTTTGGAATACGCCATTGCCAACCACATGAAAAAATGTTACTTGGTTTGGAACAAGGATACCGTGGAAGACTCCGTAATCTTCAATCACCTAAAAGAACTTAGTGACGGACAAATAGATTTGGCCAAAAGTGAGGAAAGCTTAACGGAAAGTGGACAGTTCCTTAAAAATAGACCCAGCACTAGATCCAGCAGCAACAATAACAGAGGTAAAAAAGGGCAAAGAAGTCGCAAAAAAAGATATTAAATTCCAAGGGAATAGATGGGTACATTTCGAATAGAGGGCGGACACCAACTACATGGTGAAATTACTCCCCAAGGAGCAAAGAACGAGGCACTTCAGATTCTTTGCGCCGTATTACTTTCAGAAGAGAAAATTACCATAAACAATATACCGGACATTGTCGATGTCAATAAACTGATTGCCCTTCTCGAAGATTTGGGTGTAAAAATCCAGAAAAAAGGCAAAGGCACTTATACCTTTAAGGCAGACGATATCAACTTGGATTATTTACAATCTGCCAAGTTCAAAGAAGATGGAAGGGGGCTTCGGGGTTCCATTATGCTAGTTGGTCCATTATTGGCAAGATTTGGCAAGGGATACATTCCAAAGCCAGGCGGTGACAAGATTGGCCGAAGAAGGTTGGACACCCATTTTGAAGGCTTTATTAAGCTCGGGGCAAAGTTTCGATACAATAAAGAAGAGTATTTCTACGGAGTAGAAGCCGATAAACTGAAGGGTACTTACATGCTTTTGGATGAAGCATCGGTAACCGGTACGGCCAACATTGTAATGGCTGCTGTTTTGGCCGAAGGCACGACTACCATTTACAATGCCGCTTGCGAGCCTTATTTACAGCAATTATGCAAAATGTTGAACCGAATGGGAGCCAAAATCTCTGGAATCGGTTCAAATTTGTTGACTATTGAAGGTGTGGATTCCTTGGGTGGAACCGAACATACTATGTTGCCCGATATGATTGAAATCGGTAGTTGGATTGGTTTGGCTGCGATGACACAAAGCGAACTTACCATCAAAAATGTAAGTTGGGACGATTTGGGTCAAATTCCGACGGTTTTCCGAAAGTTGGGAATAAACTTGGAGCGAAGGGATGATGACATCTTTATCCCGAAGCACGAAGATGGCTACGAGATCCAGAATTTTATAGATGGCTCTATACTAACCATTGCCGATGCACCATGGCCTGGATTGACACCGGATTTATTGAGCATCATATTAGTGGTTGCCACTCAGGCTAAGGGAGAAGTTCTCATCCATCAAAAAATGTTCGAAAGCCGTTTGTTCTTTGTGGACAAACTCATTGACATGGGGGCAAAAATTATTCTTTGCGACCCACACCGGGCCACAGTTATTGGGCACGACTTTAAATCAACATTAAAGGCCACCACCATGGTATCTCCCGATATTAGGGCAGGGGTATCCCTTTTAATAGCAGCACTTTCAGCCAAGGGTACTTCCACTATCCACAACATAGAGCAGATCGATCGTGGTTATGAAAACATCGATGAACGCTTGCGTGCCATCGGTGCCAATATTGTTAGGGTTTAACTAATTGGCTTCTGTATAGCTTGCAAAATTGTTTAAAATGGCTTGCCAGCCATTTTTTTGCATTTCCAAAGAGTTATTACTTTCGGCATCAAAGGTTATGGTCACTTTGGTCACTTTATCGTTTCCATCAAAAAGGATAGTAGCTTTTCTACCATCTCCCATGGTATAAGAAATTTTCTTTTCTTTGATTATATCATCGTAAACTGCTTCAAAATCAAATCCGAAACTACCATCTTTAGCTTCCATACGGGCCAAGTAACTGCCCCCTACACGTAAGTCGTTTTCAGCTTTGGGACAATGCCAACTGGGGTCGGCAAAGTTCCATTTGATTATATGCTCTGGAGTAGTGTAGTAGTTCCAAACTTTCTTGACAGGTACGAAAATTGAGGATGCTACGCTTATTGTTTCCATACTGATTTTTTTGGTTATTTATTTGTTTAAAAGTGTGTTCAATCCGTTTAATGCAATGGTGAATCCTTCTTTGAAACCCATTTCAATTATTTTTTCAAGATCGTTCAATGTTTTGTGCTTAATGGTAATATTTACTTTGGTGGTATCTTCTAAGTCCTCAAAATCCAAATTCCATTCAGATTGAGGGAAATCATTGTTGACAATCCTGTTTTCGTCGCAAAAGGCATCTTTAAATTTAAAGTTGTTCTTTGGAGAAATGGACGTAAAGTGCATCAAGGACCAATGTTCCTCGCCATTGGGACCGCACATAGCATAAAACCTGGAACCACCAACTATAAAATCCATGGATTTTGTTTTGGAGACCCATGGGCTTGGAGCCCACCATTGATCCAAGATTTCTGCCTTTGTAAAGGCATCCCAGACCAAGTCTTTTTTGGCGACAAATTCACGTTCCACCAATACTGTATTGTTTTCTTTGTTTACTGTGAAATTAAATAATAGGCTAGGTTTCATCTTTATTGTTTTTGCTTATTCTGAATTTGTGTAAAATAATTGTCGAGCTTACTAAAACGATCTTCCCATATCTTCTTAAACTGCGAGAGCCATTGATCAATTTCCTTCACTTTATCCATTTTTAATTCATAGCGGACTTCACGACCTTTTTGGGTATAAGAGACCAAATCACATTCGTGAAGTATTTTGAGATGTTTTGAAATTGTAGGGCGCGCAGCATCGAAATTTTCTGCTATAGTCCCAGCTGTCATGGCCTGTGAAGCCAATAACATTAAAATGGCCCTTCTGGTAGGGTCTGCAATTGCCTGGAAAGGATCTCGTCGTAATTTCATAAGATATGAAGGTATATGGCTACAAATATAAGTGTAGTTAAATGGCTACGCAAATTTATGTGTAAAAAAATCTAAGAGCTGAATTGGTTATTGTACAAGTAATACGCCGTTCATGGAGTAATTAAGTAATCTTGAAAATGTTTAGGAAGATTATTTCTCTACCAATTTTCCATCTGGATAAAGAGCAAAACGTCCTCTATTTTTATCATGGACATTGTCTGGGTGTGGCCATGGCCATCCACCAAATTGGGTAAGACGGTATTCCTCCATCACTTTTTGGATTTCGGCTTGCGTATTCATGACGAATGGACCGTATTTGGCAACAGGATCACCAATGGGTTTACCTTGTAATAACATAAAATGAGCAGTTTCCGAACCAGTTTTAATGCCCACTGCTTCGCTAGGATCCAACACAATCCCAAAGTTAGGATTGATTTTATTGTCACCAATATGAATTTCACTGCCCTCATAAAAGTATAGCACACGATTAACCGATTTGTTTGCTTTTGGCAACATATATTCCGAACCTTTATGGACATGAAGGTTCCAAACGGCCACTTCGTTTTCAGGAGATGCAGCCCAAGAATCAGGAGCGGGTGAAATTGGTGCTACATTTTTATAAGTACCCGCCACTACCTTAATTTTAGCGTTTTCTTCTTCAACGATCGGGATATCTTCATTCCAAAGCATTTTAAAATGAGGGGCTACAAATTTTCCAGCTTTGGGCAGATTCAACCAAATCTGGAACAATTCCAAAGGATTCTCCTCCTCATCTTTTAATAACGGAAACATTTCGGAGTGTTGCACACCTCTTCCGGCTGTCATCCATTGCACATCGCCTTGACCAAATCTACCAGCAGCTCCCAAAGAATCGGAATGATCGCAAAACCCTTTGTTTACAATGGTGATGGTCTCAAAGCCACAATGGGGATGCGATGGAAATCCAGGAATGGTCTGTCCATGGTACATGCGCCATTTTTCGTTGGGGTTGAAATCACTTCCCAAGTTTCTTCCTTTTAGTAAAGATTCATCCGGTCCCATTTCCCCATTGCCTTTTGGGAAGTGGTCCAAATGGTATACACTAAATAAAAAAGGGTCCAAGGTTTGCCATGGAGTGCTTAATGGAAAGGTTTGTAGAACGGGATTTTTCATTATTCAATAGTTATTATTGTCATTCCTCACACGATGTAAGTTTTATATTTAATTAACATTGGATTCCTGCTTTCGCAGGAATGACATGTGCTTTTTGTAGTTCAAAAAGCCTGCTCTTGGCAGGCTTTTCAATCAAACAATAATTAAAATTATTTACCAGGAATTGGTGGTGGACCATCAATCATGGCCTCATATTTTACATCACCTTTTCTGGTGTTATATTCTTCTTTTACTTTTTCTACCAATTTAGGGTCGTCAAAAAGGTCCAACATGGTCATTCCCATTGCCTTGGATGCATAGATCATTCCTTTATGTCCAATGCTCATTCCGCCACAGGCAACAACGGCCCAAGAGTGCCATGGAGTGCCTTTTGGTGCTACGGTTACTCCAAGGTTGATGTTTGGAACGTTCCAGCTTACATCGCCAACATCCGTGGAACCTCCACCTGGAAGCTCTTCGGTTTCTTTCAATGGATGTATCTCACCGTCCATGCCCACCTGTGGTTTTCCTGTAGCTTCTTGAATGGCTTTACCATAGGTAATTTCTTCTTCGGTGTAGGTAATTGGACCTAAAAGCTCTAAATTGTTTTGCATGATTTTACCTCCTTCACGGTTCACCAAGGTCTCATAAATACCAGAAATCAATGAATATTTGTAATCTACATTGGCCATAATGGCAGCTCCTTCTGCCATGGCTTTTACGCGTTCAAAAGTGGGAAGCATCACTTCTCTTTTTGGATCGCGGACCCTGACCCACAAGCGGGCATAATCGGGAACAACATTCACCACTTGCCCACCATCTTGGATATGATAATGGATACGCGACGTTGGTTTGATGTGTTCACGATAGTAATTGATTCCAGTAGTATATAATTCCAATGCATCGGAAGCGCTACGACCATTCCAAGGATCGGAAGAAGCATGAGCGGCTTGACCATAAAACTCGATCATAAAGTCAATTAAAGACAGTCCACTCTGTACATCGGCCTCAATTTCTGCGGATGGGTGCCAGCTTACATTCACATCTACATCGTCCCAAAGACCTGCTTCTACCATCCACACTTTGCCAAAAAACTTTTCTTCTGCAGGGGTTCCGAAGAATTTTACGGTTCCTTTTATGTTTCCGGCTTCTATTTGCTCTTTAATGGCAATGGCAGCACCTAAACTAGCGGCACCGAACATATTGTGTCCGCAGCCGTGACCTGGTTCGCCTTCAATTCTAGGGTCTTTAGTGGGTACTGTGTTCTGAGAAAGTCCAGGAAGTGCATCAAATTCGCCCAATACACTAATAACGGGCGAACCTGACCCATAAGTGGCAGTAAATGCAGTTGGGATATCTGCAACGCCCCGAGTCACGGTCATTCCGTTTTCCTCTGCATAATCAGCTAGTAATTTGGAGGAAACGGATTCTTCAAAGGCAGTTTCGGCCAGTGCCCAAATGGAATCACTGATTTTGATAAGGTTTTCTTTGTGCTTTTCTACCGAAGCGACAACGGCTTTTTTGTCCTTGGTCATCTTTTGGGCGGATAGGTTAAGCGATACCAAGCCCAAAATGAGTAAGGTTGAAAGTTTTTTCATTGTAAAGGTTTTGAGTTAGTTAAATGATATTGATTTTTTCTGTTTTTGGATAAAGCAAAACAGCATCAACAGGAACTAAAATTAACGAAAAAGCATCAACTTACCGCTTCTTTGTAAGTTTTTAAGCATCGTTCGCGAGCCATTTTATGATCGACCATGGGTTCTGGATAACTTAACTCTTGTAAATCGGGCACCCATATGTTGATGTATTTTTTGTCTTTGTCGAATTTCTTGATTTGGGTGGTAGGATTGAATATCCTGAAGTATGGCGCCGCATCTACACCGCTACCTGCCGCCCATTGCCAGTTCCCCACATTACTGGCCAACTCATAATCCAACAACTTTTCGGCAAAATAGGCTTCGCCCCAACGCCAATCGATCAATAAGTGTTTGCATAAAAAACTGGCCACCAACATACGAACCCTATTGTGCATATAGCCCGTCTCGTTCAATTCGCGCATTCCTGCATCTACTAAGGGGTAACCTGTTTCTCCTGCTTTCCATTTTTCGAATTCATCTTGATTGTTGCGCCATTCAATTCTATCGTATTTAGGTCGAAAAGATGCGTTTACGGTATGCGGAAAATGCCAGAGAATCTGCATAAAGAATTCTCGCCAGATAAGCTCGTTCCAAAAGGTTTCGTTCTTTTCACCAATGGCTTTTTTAATCATCCTACGGATTGAAACGGTGCCAAAACGCAAATGTGGTCCCAATCGGGATGTGCCTTTTTCTTTGGCAGGATAGTCCCGTGTGTCCTTGTATTTTTGGATCAGCTCAGAAGAAACCGTGAAATCCGGAACTTTAATGGAAGATTCTTCGAAACCCATATCTTCCAAAGAAAGTTGTGGTAAAGACTTGGTCCGATACAGGTTTTTGCTAAGGTCACTCAGGGTATCGCATTCCACCAAATGGACGGATGGATCAAGGTTTTCTTTCCATTTTCGCATGTACGGGGTGTACACCACGTATGGGTCTCCATCGTCCTTGACAACCTCTTCTTTTTCAAAAATAACTTGGTCTTTAAAAGTGTTGAAGGGGATACCGTTTTCGTTTAGGAGCACTTTTATTTGGGCGTCACGTTTTTTGGCATAGGGTTCGTAATCGTGATTAGCGTATACAGCTTCAATGTCGTAGTCCTTCATCAATTTTTTGAAGACAGCTTTTGGGGCACCATGAAATTGTACAATGCCACTGCCATAACTGGCACTTAGCTGATGGTTTATTTTTTGAATCTGTTCGTGGATAAAAGTTACCCTCGCATCGGTTTTGGGCAGATTTTCCAGTATTTCGGTATCAAAAATAAATAGCGGTAATACTGGAGCATTATTTTGAAGTGCTTGATAAAAGCCAACGTTGTCATCCAATCTTAAATCGCGCCTGAACCAAAAAAGCATGACTTTGTCTTTCATTAACTCACATTTAAACTTGACATTCCTCCATCAACGCCTATTACCTGTCCAGTAATCCATGAGTTATTGGAATCAAGTAAAAACAGTGCCATGTTTGCGATATCTTTTGGAACGCCCACTCTTTTCATGGGATGCCTTTCGGACATCATTTCTTTTTTCTTATCGTTGCTCAACAACCTTTCGGACAACGGGGTGTCCACCAAGGATGGCGCAATCACGTTGACCCTTACTTTTGGGGCATATTCCGCCGCCAGCGCACGTGCGAAGCCCTCGATAGCTCCTTTTGCAGCAGAAACGCTCGTATGGAAAGGCATTCCCGTTCCAACGGCCACCGTGCTGAAAAATACCATGCTCGAACCTTCGTTCATGCTGTTTATGATGGATTTGACCGTTTTTACCAAACCGATAAAGTTGATTTCCATGTCCGTTTGGATGGTATCAACACTCATGGTCTTAAATGGCTTCAGGTTGATGCTACCCGGACAATATACAAAGCTATCCAATTTTTCCGGAATTGCTTTTTCGGAGATGTCCTCGGTTAAAACATCAAAAGGGATATGGGTTACATCCAAATTTGAAAGTTGTTCGCTACTTCGGCTGGCTACATATACATTGTGATCAGTAGATAGTTTTTTGGCCATTTCCAACCCAATGCCGTAGGAGCCGCCAATCAATAATATGTTCTTTTTCATGTTATATTTTTCTAATGCTTAAAAAGTTTTCTTTCCCATCTACTGTACCAAATAGCTCGGCTAGCTTTTTTTCCCGAAACTCAAAAATCTTGTGCAATTGTTTTTTCACTAGAATAGGATGGGTTAGTTGACCTAAAAACCCAAAGGGTAATTTGTAGTCGATAACATCTTCCATCTCGACCCCTTCGGGTACTTCTTTTAAAAAATGCTTATGGTGCCATAGAGCGTATGGGCCAAAGCGTTGTTCATCAACAAAATATTTACCTTCCCGAACATGGGTTATTTCTGTGACCCATTTCGTGGAAACCAAGGGAAATGGTTTTACGATGTATTGTATTATTTGACCTTGGAACATGGGTCTATCGGCACCCGCCAAAATATGGAAACCCATGTGTTTCGGAGTGATTAGGGCCAGATTTTTTGGATTGGAAAGGAAATCCCAAGCTTCTTTTATAGTTATGGGGAGTAGTTGTTTGGACTTTAGTTGATACAGCTGCATTAAAATCATTTTGTACAAAGATAAGACGATAATGTTTAATTAAAAATTAAAAAGATTAAACAAATGTGTATATTTGATTGATTTTAACGCTATTATTTTAAGGTTTCCTTAACGTTTGAGGGAGGCTTTATATTTAGCTTTGTTATGCTGAACTATTAATATAAATAACAACTATGAAAAAATTTGCACTCTTATTATTTGCGGTGTCCATGTGTTTTTCTTTGGAAGCACAAATACAGACGCCAGCGCCCAGCCCAGCTTCAACATTGGAGCAAAAGGTGGGATTGACCGATGTTACCGTAAAATATTCGCGCCCTGCAATGAAGGGAAGAAAAATATTCGGAGACTTGGTTCCTTTTGATGCTATTTGGAGAACAGGAGCCAATGAAAACACTACCATTACTTTTAGTGACGATGTTACCGTACAGGATAAGCCGCTAAAAGCAGGTACCTACGCTATTTATACAAGACCCAATGAGGCCGTTTGGGATGTTTTCTTTTATACTGATACCGATAATTGGGGTATACCACAAGAGTGGGATGCATCCAAAGTTGCGGCAACGGTAAAAGTGGAAACAATGGAAATACCGATGCCAATTGAATCTTTTACCATTACCATAGATGACCTTCATAACAATGGAGGGACCCTTGGCATTATGTGGGAGAACACTTATGTTGGTGTTGATTTTATAGTCCCTACAGCCAAAAAAGCCATCAAAAGTATTGAAGAGACCATGGCGAACAAAGAGGATTTAAAAGCCAATGACTATTTTGCAGCGGGTTCTTATTATTTTTCTGAGGGCATGAACATGGAACAAGCTAAGGAATGGGTGGACAAAGCTGTTGAAATGGGTGACGGAAAAGCTTATTGGATGATGCGCACACAGTCTTTGATCTATGCAAAATTGGGCGATAAAGATGCAGCTATTGAAGCAGCCAAAAGGTCATTGGCCGCTGCCCAAGCCGCAGGCAACCAAGATTATGTGAAATTGAACAAGGACTCTTTGAAAGAGTGGGCAAAAATGTAGTTGCCACATAGCAATTGAGTCGTCCTAAAATAGGTTGACAGTTTTTAATAATTAAATCAATCCAGCGAAGCTAGCTTCGCTGGATTTTTTGT
>NZ_JAYKYV010000019.1:0-38403 GCF_035818535.1 Flagellimonas halotolerans
AAAAAATCCAGCGAAGCTAGCTTCGCTGGATTGATTTAATTATTAAAAACTGTCAACCTATTTTAGGACGACTCAATCCTTGCCAATTATACTTTGGCGTTTTTTTGTTGTTTGATATTGGAAATATCGTAACCCGCAAATTTTTTCATGTAATGCGAAATACTACTTCCGTAAGCATCGGTTACATCGTTTTGTCCATAAGACCGTAGGTATTTCTTCACGTTTCCAGCCCCTGCCAAATGTGCCGCAGCCAAAATACCGGATTCCGTTACTTTAACACCACCAATTGTTTTTCCGTTGAAGCGCTTTATGTCTCTTCTCAAAATCCACTTGTTTCGGGCAATATTAGCCTCAAAGGCCTTTTCCTGAAGTTCTGGAGTGACCAAAAATTCATCCATATCGTAAACCCCCATCAAATTCAAGGTACTACTACCAAACTGGTATTTACCCAAATAACCCAATGTGTTTACGCTATGATATTTACCCCGG
The DNA here is from genome assembly GCF_035818535.1 of Flagellimonas halotolerans. Taxonomy (NCBI): domain Bacteria; kingdom Pseudomonadati; phylum Bacteroidota; class Flavobacteriia; order Flavobacteriales; family Flavobacteriaceae; genus Flagellimonas; species Flagellimonas halotolerans. The sequence goes on from NZ_JAYKYV010000019.1 coordinate 490, forward strand.
GATTCTTTAAAAGCGAGTGCTTCCTTAAAGCCATTAAAGGCTTTGCCCAGAAAAGGAGGTGGTGCAACCTCGTCCTCGTCAAGAAGTGCGACGGAGCCTTGCGGTGCAAAAAACTCCAAATTGGTAGTTACCTTCAATGATTCAGGAATTTCAATATCCTTTTTATTCATTACGGTGTAAGAACCAAAACTTGTCAAAACTACGATCATGGCAAGATGCAGTATAAAACCTATCCATCTTTTCATAATGTTCATATTTGTGATCTCAATACTATATACGTATCAAAAATCAAATTGGCCGGCAAATATAGGGGGAGTTAACTTAACGGATACCCTAAAGCTCATAAAGATTTCTTAAATCAGCCTTAAAATCCGTTAAAGTGATGAAAATCAACGATAAAGAACTTTATCTCATTACTTTTTGTTGATTCAACCATCGGGTGTATTGTACTTTATTTCGGTTATGTTGCGCCAATGTCTTGGCAAACATGTGATATCCAAAGTTGGAAACATCGGCTACAAAATAGAGATAATCATGTTTTTCAGGATTCAAAACAGCGTCGATTGAAGTAATATCGGGCATGGTGATCGGACCTGGAGGAACCCCTGCATATTTATAGGTGTTGTAGGGTGAATCCATTTCCAAGTCACGGAAAAGTACTCTTTTTATAATGGTATCGTAGTTACCTGTTTCCTTTTTAATGGCATAAATAACCGTGGGGTCGGCCTGTAGTAACATGCCCCTTCTTATTCGATTCAAATAAACACCGGCCACCCGTGGACGTTCATCCACCTTGGCGGTTTCCTTTTGAACTATGGCAGCCAGAGCAGTAACCTCATTGGGAGTAAGACCTAGATTTTCGGCTTTTTGCAGGCGTTCATCGTCCCAAAAACGGTTATATTCAGTTCGCATTCTATCCCTAAAACTTTCAGCATCGGTATTCCAGAAGAACTCGTAGGTGTTTGGAATGTACATGGCCAGCTTGGTGTCTTCGTCAAACTTGGTCTCTTCCAAAAAGCTCGAATCATTAAAAGATTGAAGCAAGGAAAGACTATCCGCTTCAATTTGTTCGGAAATCCTGCCCGCCAACAGGGCCAAGGATTCTTGATTGTTAAAAGACACTTGCACAGGGATATTGGCACTGCGCAGGGTATTGATGATCTCGTTGTTGTTCATCCCTTTTTTCAAAGCATATTTTCCAGCCTTAATATTGGTAATATATCCTTTACGTTTGGCGACAGCTTCAAAAGTGGATAGATCCTTCAACAAAGGTTCCAAGGAGGTTTTTACATCGGTAAAAGATGCATCCGTTTCAATGTAAACAAATGCTTCATCATTATTGAACTGTGTATTGGGGCTAAAAATGGCACTATAAATTTGATAGGCTACAAAACCGCAGATCAACAGCCCCAGAATAGCCGTTGCCCAAAGTACTTTTTTAAGATTCATTTGAGTTGATCTTTTGATACATTATTTCGTTTTTGAACCCTTTACTGGTTCTGATCCATTCTTTTTTGATGCCAACTTCTTCAAAACCCATTTTTTGGAACAAATGGATACTTGCTTCGTTGTCTTCCAAGATATTAGCATACAATTGATGCAGGTCTAAAGTGGAAAAGGCATAATCACACAAAAGTGACAGTGCTTCCGCGCCTGCCCCCTTGTTTCTGTCCCCGGGTTTAACAATCACAATTCCAACACCTGCTCTGCGATGTTTGGGATCAAAATCGAACAAATCAATCAAACCTATGCAATCATCTTGATGATTACTGATGCTAAGTCGTAATTGTTTTACATCGTAAATATCCCTGTGGGCATTATCCAAATATAACTGAAGTACTTTTTTGGAATATGGTTTTAGAGTTCCGCTCACCTCCCAAACCGATGTGTCGTTTTCCAATTTGTACAGAAAATCGAGATCGGTGGGCTCCAAAGCCCTCAAATAGACTTGTTCTCCTTTTAGATTGAGCATTCGATGGTTCCTTTAAATACTTGTATGGCTGGGCCTTTTAAAAAGATATTGCTGTATTTCCCCTCCTTTTTTTCAAAAGCAATCGTCAAATCGCCCCCGATGGTATGAATGTGCACTTCGTTGGCAGTGGTTTTACCGGATTGGTGCATGGCCAAGGCCACAGCCGTAACACCGGTGCCGCAGGAAAAAGTCTCGCCCTCCACTCCTCTTTCGTAGGTTCTTACATCAAAACCGTTGTCTTTGGTCTGCTGCACAAAATTGATATTGCTCCCGGACTCGCCATAAATACCATAGCGGAGTTTTTTACCTTCTTTTTGCACATCAAATTTTCCCAACTCCTTCACTAGCTGAACATGATGCGGGGAACCTGTATCCAAAAAACTATGGTTCTGTTTTTCGTGGATTTTAGCTACATCGATCATCTTTAAGTTGACAATGTCCCCTTCTACCGTAGCATAGTGCAAACCATCGACCGCATTAAAAGTGGCTTCTTTATCAATTACCCCCAAATAATGGGCAAAGGCCACCAAGCAACGTCCTCCGTTTCCGCACATGCTGCTTTCGGCTCCATCGGCATTGAAGTAGACCATCTTAAAATCCGACAAATTGTCATTTTCAAGAAGTATCAACCCATCTGCTCCTATGCCAAATCTTCGGTCGCAAAGCTCCGCAACGAGCTTGGTATTGTTTTTGGGAAATACATCCTGACGATTGTCAATAATTACAAAATCGTTTCCCGTTCCTTGATATTTAAAAAACTGAAGTTCCATACGCATCTACAAAGGAACAAATATATGGGATTCTTTAAGGTTTTTTTTGGAGTTAAAACAGCGTTAAACCGACCTGATCAAGAATTAAAAACTTTTAATTTTGAAACAGCTAAACGTTAAATAATTATAGAATTATGAAGAAGATAGCGAGTTTATTGCTAGTATCTGTATTTGCAGGCGCAATTACACTGGGAGCATACAAATTATTTTTTGAAGAAGAAAACTACAAGTTTGTTACTTCGGAACAAGAAACGCCATTTGTTACCACCAGTAATATGGGTACTTCGGCCAAAGGTGCTGGAATCAACGAAGCTGATTTTACCTTGGCAGCCGAAAAAACGGTCAACTCGGTGGTACACGTAAAAAACCTCACCATTAGTAAAGGACCATCCAGCATAGCAGATTTCTTTTACGGTTTTGAACGCCAACAAACCCCACAAGTGGGAACTGGTTCAGGAGTTATTATCTCTCCTGACGGATATATCGTTACCAACAACCATGTAATCGCCAATTCCAGCCAATTGGAGGTAACCTTGAACAATAATAAATCCTACGAAGCCGAAGTTATTGGTACCGATGCCGATTCCGACATTGCCCTTTTAAAGATTGATGCCGAAGAAGAACTGCCATATTTGGCATTTGGGGATTCCGACAATACTAAAATTGGTGAATGGGTATTGGCCGTTGGCAATCCGTTTAACCTAACATCTACAGTAACCGCTGGTATTGTGAGTGCCAAAGCTAGGTCCTTGTCACCGCGAAGAGCTCAATCCTTTATACAAACCGATGCTGCCGTTAACCCTGGAAACAGTGGTGGCGCCTTGGTGAATACTAACGGTGACCTAATTGGTATTAATACAGCCATTACTTCACAAACTGGTTCTTATGTCGGGTATGCTTTTGCAGTACCCAGCAATATTGCCAAAAAAGTGGTGGAAGACATTATGGAGTTTGGCAATGTTCAAAAAGGACTTTTGGGCATTAGGGGTGGAGACCTTAATCCAGAGGTAGCTACCGAAATGGGAATAGATGATTTGGAAGGCGTTTATATTGCAAGTGTGGAAGAGGAATCTGGGGCCGAGGAAGCTGGTTTGAAGGAAGGCGATATCATAAAGCAGGTAGACAATATCCAAGTAAGCAAGTTTTCTCAACTTACGGGGTACCTTTCCTCCAAAAGACCAGGTGACAAAGTAGAGGTTACATTGAACAGGGATGGAAAAAGTCTTGTGAAAAATGTGGTCCTAAAAAAACAACTCAGTGTTGTTTTGCCCGCTACAGGATTTACGGTTAAGAACTTGTCCAAAAAAGACAGGAAAACTTTTGGGGTCTCGAAAGGTGTTAAAATCACCAATGTCCCTGAATCATATTCCAGATATGGTTTAATCAACAAGGTAATCATTGAATTGGATGGAGAACCTATAAACAACATTGATGATGCCAAGGAGCGTTTTGGCCAATTATCCAGATACGGCAGAACCAGCTTCACCATGATCAATGAAAATGGTGAAAAGGAGCACATGATACTTCAGTAAAAGTGCAGAAAAAACACTTGAAAGCGTCTTTAAACAAGGCGCTTTTTTTATACCCAATATGTTTTACGAAAACGTTTGAAATATATAATTTAGCCGAAAACAATAAACTTCACAACCGCAATCATTATCCATGAGCAACATTTCATCTTACGAAAAAGAACTTGCCTTTCAGGCAGATAGACGAAAAGCAACCACTGAATTCATAAAAATTATCAGCGATCTTTGGTACGACAAGGCCATTGAGGTGGTTTTGTTCAAAAATCAAATCATAGACAAAAATGTAAGTGACATCATTAACCTACACGAATATGCGGGCGAATTTGTTCAAAAACCCATGTCCATTTTTGACTCTGTCGAAATACTTAGGGCAATAAACGACATCAACCTCCCTCCTGCCAAACTGGACATAGGAAAATTGACCTACGAGTACCATTCCAACCAAAGTGCCCATCTTAACGTAAAGGCCTTTGTTATCGACAAACTAAAGGATGCACAATCTTCCAAGACCATTAAACCTAAAGATGTAGTGCTTTATGGTTTTGGGCGCATTGGCCGTTTGGTGGCGCGAGAGCTTATGGCAAAAACCGGTCGTGGTAGCCAGCTAAGGTTGCGCGCCGTTGTTATTCGAGGTGAATTGAACAAAGAAGTCCTTGAAAAAAGGGCTGCACTTCTTAAAACTGACTCGGTACACGGCCCTTTTACCGGTACTGTGGATGTTGACGAAGAAAAACAGGCTCTCGTTATCAATGGAACCACGGTGAATTTCATTAGCGCAAATCGACCAGAGGATATTGACTACACCAAATATGGAATCTACAATGCCCTGGTCATAGACAATACAGGAGCTTTTAGGGACAACAAGGAACTATCCAGACACCTAAAATCAAAAGGGGCCAGCAAAGTATTGCTTACCGCACCCGGTAAAGAAGTACCCAACATTGTGCACGGGGTTAACCATACCGACTTTGACCCCGATAAAACCAAGATCTATTCAGCCGCATCGTGCACCACAAATGCCATTACCCCAATTTTAAAAGTGGTCGAAGATTCCTTGGGCATCAAAAAAGGGCATTTGGAGACTATCCACGCTTATACAAACGACCAAAATTTGGTGGATAACATGCACAAAAAGTACCGCCGCGGCCGTGCAGCAGCCCTCAACATGGTGATTACCGAAACAGGGGCCGGTTCGGCCGTTGCCAAGGCACTCCCATCATTAAAGGGAAAACTTACCTCAAATGCAATCAGGGTTCCAGTTCCCAATGGTTCATTGGCCATTCTTAATTTGGAGGTAAAGAACAAAACATCCAAAGAGGGTATTGATACCATCATAAAAAAATATGCGCTGGAAGGTGATTTGGTGGAACAAATCAAATATGCTTTGAGCAATGAATTGGTTTCTTCGGATATTGTAGGAACCACGGCACCATCAATTTATGACAGTAAAGCCACCATTGTTTCGCCCGGAGGTAAAAATGTTGTGCTCTATATTTGGTACGATAATGAGTATGGATATTCCCATCAAGTGGTTCGATTGGCAAAATATATAGCGAAAGTTAGGCGTTATACGTATTATTAGTAGGGTACGAATTTGTTGAAAGAAGCAGTTTTCTTTTTTGAAATTTGCTATATTGATGTAATTTCGTTCCACCCTTAATCTAAATTTAATACGAGAACATTATTGAACATGAAGTATTTACGCATTTTATTTGCCTTAGCCTTACTTATCCCGTCCATCGCTATCCATGCCCAGGAGGAGGAATCTACCGATGAAGTAGACAATACCCTAAGGGGACAATTGGAAGAGTTGGAAAAAAAGTCGGGAAACTACCGGGCCAATGGTATCCGTTATGAAGTCGTTAAGTTGTCAGATCTCTATGAAACCAAGAAGAACATTTTTGACTCCATAGAAACTGCCAACAAAACCATCAAAGATTTATCGGCTACCATTACGGCCAACGATGCCGAAATAGAGGACCTTAACGGTAAATTGCAGGAAACCACCAATAAACTAAACGCTGTTACCGAAGAAAAGGACAGTATTTCATTTTTTGGTGCCCTGATCAGCAAAGGAACCTATAATTTTATTCTGTGGTCCATCATTTTCGGACTGTTGTTGCTTTTGCTGTTCTTTATCTACCGATTTAGAAATAGTAATTTCTTAACGCAACAAGCCAAATCCGCCCTTGCCGATTTAGAGGAAGAATACCAAAACCATAGGCGACGTGCCCTGGAACGTGAACAAAAAATCAGTCGCCAGCTTCAAGATGAGCTGAACAAGCAAAAAAAATAAGAATCAAGGCTTCCAAAACGGAGGCCTTTCTTTTTTATGCAACAGTTATTAATAGCTTTCATTACTTTTGGGGTGAATTAATTGTCAAGCAACAACGTCCATGCGCATCGACATTATAACCGTGCTTCCCGAGCTTTTAAAAAGCCCTTTTGAAGCCTCCATTTTAAAAAGAGCGATAGAAAAAGGATTGGTAGAGGTGCATCTTCACAATCTGAGGGACTACGCCTCTGGAAACTACAAACAGATAGATGATTATCAGTTTGGAGGCGGTGCAGGCATGGTGATGATGATAGAACCCATCGATAAATGCATTTCCCAACTCAAATCCGAAAGGGAGTACGACGAAGTCATTTACATGACGCCAGATGGCAACACGCTCAACCAGGGAATGGCCAATGAGGTTTCCATGAAAAAGAACATTATTGTGCTTTGTGGTCATTACAAAGGTGTGGACCAACGGGTCAGGGATATGTTTGTTACCCGTGAGATTTCCATTGGAGATTATGTGTTGTCTGGAGGTGAACTTGCGGCCGCCATATTGTGCGATGCCGTAATTCGATTGTTGCCTGGCGTTTTGAATGATGAAACCTCTGCCCTTACCGATACGTTTCAGGATAATCTATTGGCTCCGCCCGTATACACACGCCCGGCGGATTACAAAGGTAAAGAGGTGCCTAGAATTCTATTGAGCGGCAACTTCCCCGAGATTGAAAAATGGCGGGAACAACAAGCTTTGGAGCGCACCCAGCAAAGAAGACCCGACCTTTTGGAGAAATAAAGCGATCAGGAGTCCAAAAACAAAAAAACCACTTGTTATTTATAAATATTGCATTACTTTTGCAATCTCAAAATCAACCTCTGACGAAATCCGTGAAAGTTGGTCTTGTAAAAAACGCTAAAAAAAACAAAAATGGAATCCTTAGTAAAATTTGTTGAAGACGAATTTGTTCCAAAAAAAGAATTTCCAAAATTTTCAGCTGGTGATACCATCACTGTTTATTACGAAATCAAAGAAGGTGAAAAAACACGTACCCAGTTCTTTAAAGGTGTAGTGATACAACGCAGAGGGAGCGGTGCAACAGAAACCTTTACCATCCGTAAAATGTCCGGTACCGTTGGTGTGGAAAGAATTTTCCCCGTAAACATGCCGGCTTTGCAAAGAATTGAAGTAAACAAAAAAGGTAAAGTACGTAGATCTAGAATCTTCTACTTTAGAGGTCTTACCGGTAAAAAGGCCCGTATCAAAGAAGTTAAGGGATAACAATAAGCCCATACAACAAGAGAAAGCACCCAAAATGGGTGCTTTTTTTATGAACAATTGTTAATAACCTTAGTTTATATCATGTTGATTATTAATGCTTTGAAAAGTTGCTAAATTTAATGTTACGCTTTACTTTAGTCCAAGATATGATGGTGATACCATCACGGTCATATCAACTTTTAAAGTTGACGTTCTTTAAAACTGTGGATTCCCTTTTATTTGGTAACACTACTGATCACAAAAGGAATTTCGATTTGGGAAGTGCTTTGGCAGAACCCAATAAGAAATAATAAATTTTATGTGCGAATGGAAGAGCAATTTTCCATTTTGATAAAATTTAGGAATACAACAGCACGCTTTGCAAAATGTAGTTTAGTTGAAAAATTAAAAACATAGCAGCGTATAAACGTCGAAAGGGCGAAAGATGTAATCTAATTAGATTGCAGTTTTGGTACCACCAAACAAATCTTGAGTCCTATCTGAAAGCCATATCTTTTGTAAAAAAAATGATATGGCTTTTGTTTTTTTCACAAATTCTTATCAAAAGCACACACTTTTAGCCACTTCCATTCGTGCTTCACGGCCCATAAATCGTATATTTGCAACCGCTCAAACAAATACATATAAATGGCTAAACTTTATTATACCAAAACAGACGAGGCTCCTGCCTTAGCAACATTATCATTCTTACCCATTGTAAAATCTTTTACCGAAACCGCCAATATTGCCGTAGAAACCAAGGATATTTCTTTGGCCGGTAGAATTGCCGCCGTGTTTCCGGAATTGTTGAACGAGGAACAACAAGTCCCTGATGATTTGTCCATTTTGGGAGAATTGGCCAAAACTCCTGAGGCCAACATCATAAAATTGCCCAACATCAGTGCTTCCATCCCCCAGTTGAAAGAAGCCATTGAGGAATTACAAAAAAAAGGGTACAAGCTACCTGATTACCCTGATGAGCCCAGAACGGACGAAGAAAAAAACATTAAGGCCAAATACGACAAAGTAAAAGGTAGCGCGGTAAACCCGGTGCTTCGTGAGGGCAACTCGGACAGACGCGCTCCAAAAGCCGTTAAAAACTACGCCAAAGCTCACCCACATACCATGGGCGAATGGTCTTCGGATTCCAAAACCCACGTAGCTACCATGTCTCATGGTGACTTTAAGGCCAATGAAAAATCGTTGACCATGGCCCATGCCGAAGATATCCGAATTGAATTAGTGGACACAGCGGGCAATACAACCGTGCTTAAAGATAAACTTTCCCTGTTGCAAGGTGAGGTTATCGATGCCACGGTGATGAGCAAAAAAGCATTGGTAGATTTCTTGACCAAAGAAATCGCCGATGCCAGAGAAAAAAACATCTTGCTTTCCTTGCACTTTAAGGCTACTATGATGAAGGTTTCTGACCCCATTATTTTTGGACATGCGTTGAAAGTATATTTTTCTGAATTGTTCAAAAACTACGGAGATACTTTTGAAAAATTGGGAATCAACCCCAACAATGGCCTAGAGACTTTGTTGGACAAAATCGGGGAACTGCCCAAAGAGCAGCACAGAGAAATTGAAGACGCCATCAAATCCAGCATAGGAAACGGACCCGATTTGGCCATGGTAAATTCCGACAAGGGCATTACCAACCTACACGTACCAAGTGATGTGATCATTGACGCCTCCATGCCTGCCATGATTAGGAACTCCGGTAAAATGTGGGACAAAAACGGAGAGCTTCAAGATACCAAGGCCATTATTCCAGACAGTAGTTACTCTGGAGTTTATCAAGCCACTATCGATTTTTGTAAAGAAAACGGTGCTTTCGACCCTAAAACCATGGGAACTGTACCCAATGTAGGTTTAATGGCCCAAAAAGCAGAGGAATACGGTTCACACGACAAAACTTTCGAAATTGAAAAAGCTGGAACCGTAAAAGTAGTCAACACAGCTGGCGAAACATTGATTGAACACGCTGTTGAGGAAGGCGATATTTGGAGAATGTGCCAAGTAAAGGATGCTCCCGTACAGGATTGGGTCAAATTAGCCGTATCCCGTGCCAGGGCCACCAATACTCCAGCCGTTTTTTGGTTGGATGAAAACAGGGCACACGATGCCGAATTGATCAAAAAAGTAAACCTTTACCTAAAGGACCACGATACAAATGGACTGGACATCAGAATCCTTTCCCCCATCGAAGCTACCAAGTTCACCTTGAAGCGCATGAAGGAAGGAAAAGATACCATCTCCGTATCCGGTAACGTGTTGAGGGACTACCTGACCGACCTCTTCCCTATTTTGGAAGTTGGAACAAGTGCAAAAATGTTATCCATTGTTCCATTGATGAACGGCGGTGGGTTGTTCGAGACCGGTGCCGGTGGTTCCGCTCCAAAACACGTAGAACAATTCTTGGAAGAAGGTCACCTTAGATGGGATTCCCTTGGGGAGTTCTTGGCACTAGCTGTTTCTTTGGAATTCTTTGGAGAAAAGAACAACAATACAAAAGCCCAAGTTTTAGCTGATGCATTGGATAAGGCTACTGAAGAATTCTTGAACCAAGACAGATCACCATCCAGAAAAGTAAACGAACTGGATACTCGTGGAAGCCACTTCTACTTAGCACTTTACTGGGCCGAAGAATTGGCCAAACAAGATAAGGATACGGAGCTAAAATCTGTATTTAGCAAAGTGTACGATGCAATGTCTGCCAACGAGGAGAAAATCGCACAAGAATTGATAGATGCGCAAGGTTCCCCTGTGGATATTGGAGGTTACTACCTTCCAAACCCAGAAATGGCTTCAAAAGCTATGCGACCCAGTGAAACCTTGAACAAAATTCTAAGTACAATAGGATAAACAATAACTGCTTTATGCTCAAGGAGGTATAAAAAGCCTGTTGTCCGTCAGATCGAGTGCAGTCGAGAACCTAAAATGTTTTGATAATCAATAGGTTTCGACTGTGCTCAACCTGATAAAATTGAAATTTACCTGCCTTTGGACCTTTGGGCATTACTTTTTGCATCAAACAACAAAGTACAACAACAAAATCATCAAAATACCTACTGTACCCTGAAGCAATGTGCCCATGGTATGACCCCGCAAAGCAGTTTTCACATTCATGTTGGAAAATTGGGAAACTACCCAAAAATAGCTGTCGTTAATGTGGGAAACCGTCATGGCCCCAGCCCCAATGGCAAGAACGGCCAATGCTTTATCTGTAATAGAAACCAGTCCAAAAGTTTCCAATAGCGGAGCAATAATGGCCGAAGTGGTAATAATGGCTACTGTTGATGACCCTTGAGCGGTTTTAAGCACGGCTGCAATCACAAAAGCAATCAAAAGTCCACCAATACCTGTACTGGATTCCAGATTGATGATTGAAGCAATATCCATGGTACGGAGAATGGCTCCAAAGGCCCCTCCTGTACCAGTTATGAGCACAATGGCACCTGCCTGCTTAAAAGCTTCGGGCACCCACTCTTTTTTTTCTTCGGACGGAACATTTCTGCTCAAGGCAAAAGCAAAGAAAACACCGATCAACAATGCGATGACAGGATTACCAAAAAAATCAAAAACACGGAACAACCAGCCTTCTCCCAAAGGGTGCGTCGGATAATCCACGATGGATTTCATGGCAATCAGAATTATGGGAACGAGCAACGGAAGAAAAGCTTGAAATGGTTTTACCGTAGATTGAATTGCTTCTTTTTCTTCATATAAATGGGCAGTTTCATCTTCCTTTAAAGATCTACCTATGAACCGTGCCCAAAAATAGCCTGAAACGGAAACGGGTATCGCAACCAACAGCCCAAAGATGAGCACCATGCCCAAATCGGCATCTAAAATGGCTGCCGCTGCCAACGGTCCGGGTGTTGGTGGTACAAAAACATGGGCAGAATACAAACCTGTGGCCAATGCAATGGCAAAAACCAAGGCTGGGATGCCCGTTTTTTTGCTGATGGCTTTATTTAATGAAGAAAGAATAATGTAGCCCGAATCGCAATACACCGGAATGGAAATTACAAATCCAGCCAAATTCATCGCCAATGGGGAACGTTTTAAGCCAATCACTTTTAAGATGCTGTTGGCAAGAACTTGTGTGCTCCCAGTTTTTTCGAGATAAACTCCGATTACCGTTCCAAAAGCGATGACCAACCCAATACCCGAAAGGGTTTTTCCAAAACCCTCGGCCATATTGGACATGATGTTTTTGGGTGTTATCCCCAACAAAAAACCAGAAGCCACAGCAGCAATGGTCAGGGAGAAAACGGGATGCATCTTAAATTTTACGGTAGCAATAATAATGAAGAGGACGACAACTCCAAGAACTAGTATTTCCATGGTCAATTTTTGGCGCTATTTGCTCTAAATATAAGCTAATATTCCTACTTTGGCCCCATGAGGCGAACTAACAAGGAACTTCTGGTAAAAGGAATAAAATCGTTTGGCTACACCGTGCTTGCCATGTTTATGGGGCCATTTTTAATCTACGAAGCCTTTAAAAATGAAGGGCACCCCTTTTATTGGCCTGTGTTGATATTAGGGTTTATTTGTGCTGCTTTGGCAATTTATTTAGGTTTTCGTTCAGTAAGCATTGTAATGGAGGCCATTTTCGGTAAGAAACCCAAAAACTAGTTGCCCGTGCTGGGCGGTCTGCTTTTCCATTTATTGGTGAGTTGGGCATAATCATAATCCAAGACCGATTCTTGTCGTTCCAACCTGCTCGCTGCAAAAGCACGTTGCAGAATGTCCTCTATTAAATAATCCTCATGAATTTCTTCGGGCTGGAACTCTTCCTTTAAACTGATCTTGAACAAACTTGCCGTGGTGTTGTACCAAAATGCCCGCCAACCGCTACGGAGTTCCTTTACCAAATCAAAGGCTGTTGTTCCTGTTTGACGATGAATCAGTTTTACCAAAATCTGTCCTTCGGTACGGGTCAGTTTTTTTAACTCTTCGGAAAACTCCCCTTCAATATACTTTTGCACTTTTCGGGTATAACGCCTTTGATGTCTACGCTTTTTTATGAGTTGTAAGCTATCGTTGAGCTCTACCAATCGTTCTGCGGCCAACTTGGCGTAAGGGTACACCTTCAAGGTTTTTCGTCGTAGAATGTAATAGCGAAGTTTATCATTACGGTTCGTGAACTCCAGTTTTCCAAAAATGTAGACTTCGTCAAGTTCAATGGAGCTCATCAAAATGGAGTCACCCTCAAACCGGACATAATAATCCTCAATGGAATCGTTGGCAATGGAATCCTTGGGGTTCATCAACGAATCCTTTTGCGGTTCCTGAGCTAACCCAAGGGCGTTAATTGCCAGAAAAACAACAAGAAAACAGTTACGCAGCATAACATTTCTTTCGCAATAGTCTTGCCAAAAGTAAGTATAAAGGTGTGATTTGGCTATTAAATAAAAGTGAATATTCTTATGTTTGCGTACTAAATCAGATACATGGCAAAAGAGAAGATTATCAACGAAAAATCCCTTGAATTTTTAGAAAAATACTTGAACAATCCATCCCCGACAGGTTACGAGTGGGAAGGGCAGAAAATTTGGATGGACTACGTAAAACCTTATGTGGACGAATTTATTACTGACACCTACGGAACTGCAGTAGCCGTTATAAATCCAGATGCCAAATACAAGGTTGTTATCGAGGGGCATTCCGATGAAATTTCTTGGTACGTTAACTATATCACCGATGAAGGTCTTCTTTACGTTATCCGAAATGGAGGAAGCGATCATCAAATTGCTCCATCTAAATGGGTAAACATCCATACCAAAAATGGTATTGTAAAAGGTGTTTTCGGATGGCCGGCCATCCACACAAGGGACAAGGCCAAGGAAGAACCACCGAAATTGGACAACATTTTTATAGATGTCGGTGCCAAGGATAAAGAGGAAGTGGAAAAAATGGGCGTTCACGTAGGATGTGTAATCACTTACCCCGACAATTTCCAGATTCTGAACAAGGACAAGTTTGTTTGTAGGGCTTTGGACAACCGTATGGGCGGTTTTATGATTGCCGAAGTGGCCCGTTTGCTCAAAAAGAACAAAAAAGAGCTTCCTTTTGGATTGTACATCACCAATTCGGTGCAGGAAGAGATTGGACTTCGAGGTGCAGAAATGATCACACAGACCATTAAGCCCAATGTGGCCATTGTAACGGATGTTTGCCACGATACCACTACTCCCATGATCAATAAAAAGACGGAGGGTGAGACCAAGATTGGCGACGGTCCCGTTATCTCGTACGCACCTGCAGTACAGAACAAATTGCGGGAGCGCATTATTGAAACTGCGGAATCCAACAAAATTCCATTCCAGCGCAACGCTTCGTCCCGATATACAGGTACGGACACCGATGCTTTTGCCTATAGCAATGGTGGTGTCGCCTCTGCTTTGATATCGTTGCCGTTACGCTACATGCACACTACGGTAGAAACGGTCCACAAGGATGATGTGGAGAACGTTATCCGTTTGATTTACGAAACCTTGCTGAACATTAAAGCGGGAGAAACCTTCAGCTATTTTGATTAAACTTGTCATTTCGAACGGATGTGAGAAATCTCACGCTTAGATTTCTCAATCGATAATTTCAAATGACACAAAAATCTTAAAGCATCGTAATCCGAATATAGGCTGCGATGCTTTTTTGTTTTGGATTGATGCTCATTCCGAGCTGTTTTGAACGGAGTCAAAGGGAGCACGAAGAATCCGTCACCTTGTCCCGATAACTATCGGGATAGTTTCAGGGGCTTACAACGAATGGATTCCTGCCTGTTTATCCCGTTGAAGAACGGGACGCAGGAATAACACTAGCACCTGTCATCCTATGTTTGACCTGTCATCCTATGTTTGACCTGTCATCCTATGTTTGTAAGAGGATGACAAAGAGAAACATAAAACCGGTTTCAAGAAATTATATTCCATCTCGACTCCGCTCCATGTGACAATTTCTTATCTTTATGTAATATGGATGAGCGTGTTGACATTTTGGACGAACGAGGAAAACCAACAGGGGAATCCTGTTTAAAATCTGAAGCACACCGCAAAGGTTTACTACATCCCACTGTTCATGTTTGGCTGTACACACCCGATGGTCGTGTACTGATTCAACAACGAGGCAAAAACAAAGCTACCCATTCCCTACATTGGGATGTTTCGGTTGCCGGGCACGTGGCTGCGGGGGAAAAAATCATTTCAGCAGCTATCAGGGAAGTTGAAGAGGAAATAGGTATTCAGGTTTCAGAAACCGAATTGGAATCCCTTGGTACTTTTAAGGCCGTGCACAAAATTTCCGAAGATTTTATAGATGCAGAGCTGCATCACATTTTTTTGTGCAAGCTAAACGTCCCGTTGAGCCAACTTACCAAACAGGAAAGCGAGGTTGAAGATTTGGCCTTGGTGCCTCTTTTTAAATTTGCCGAAGAAACTTGGGGCTTGGCCACTACTGGAAAATACGTTCCCCACGGCCCTACCTATTACAAAACCATCATCAAGGAAATCAAACGAAGGACTTGATTTTTTTCGCAAATTCTTCGAGCGAATCCAGAGCGTAGTCGTTTTGGTCGCCTGTCTTCATGTTCTTGACCACAAATTTATCATTGGTCAATTCTTGGTCTCCCAAAAGTATCACGTAGGGAACTCCCCTTTTATCAGCATACTTAAACTGCTTCTGTACCTTGGCATCCGTTGGGTATAAATCGGCTCTTAGTCCTTGCTTACGCAGACCAGATACCAATTTTAAGGCTGCCAATCCCTCTTTTTTTCCAAAATTGAGGCAAAGTACGTCCAAAGAAATATCCAAGCTATCTGGGAAAAGATTCAATTCTTCCAAAACCAGGTAAATACGGTCCAATCCGAAGGAAATACCCACACCGCTCACATCTTTCAGTCCAAAAATGCCCGTAAGGTCATCATAACGTCCACCTCCACCAATGGAACCCATTTTTACGCCTTCGGGCGCTGCCACCTCAAAAATGGCACCAGTGTAATAATTGAGCCCGCGGGCCAGCATAACATCCAGCTGCAAACTGGCCGACTGCAACCCAACCATTTCCACGGTTGAAATAATCTCTTCCAATTCTAAGACACCCAGCATTCCTACTTCAGAATCTGCTAGGATGGTTTTTAGTTTTTCCAATTGTTCGGAAGCGGTTCCCTTGATATCGAACAAAGGCTGTGCTTTGGCAATAGCAGCTTCGGAAATGCCTTTTTCCATCATCTCTGCTTTAACTTTCTCCTCTCCTATTTTATCCAACTTATCCAAGGCCACAGTAAAATCTACCAATAAATGTTTGGCTCCGATGACTTCCGCAATCCCAGAAAGTATTTTTCGGTTGTTGATTTTGATGGTGACACCTTTCAGTCCCAAATCGGTGAAAACGGCATCATAGAGTTGTACAAATTCCACTTCTTGAAGTAAGGAATTGGCGCCAACGACATCGGCATCACATTGGTAAAACTCACGGAAACGCCCTTTTTGCGGACGGTCTGCACGCCACACAGGCTGAATTTGATACCGCTTGAACGGAAAATCAATTTCATTCTGGCGCATAACCACATAGCGGGCAAAGGGCACGGTAAGATCGTAGCGCAGGGCTTTTTCGGAAATCTTGGGCGTCAATGAGGCTGAATTCTTGGAACTATAGGTTACATCATCCACTTTGGAAATAAAGTCTCCCGAATTCAATATTTTAAATATCAAACGGTCGCCTTCATCCCCATATTTACCCATCAGGGTTTCCGAATTTTCGAAAGAAGGAGTCTCAATCGGCTGAAAACCATAAGTTTCAAAATGTTTTTTTATGGTTTGGATGATATAGTTACGCTTGGACACCTCTGCAGGTGAAAAATCTCGGGTTCCTTTGGGTATGGATGGTTTCTTTGCCATGTGGTGTAAAATTCTCGTGCAAATATACGTTTTAGGTTGAAGAACTCAGTAAATAGGAAGCATTGAGCAGTCAAAGGTTTCAGGCACCAAATCCCAAATTCCAATAACCTAGCAACAAAATAACCCCGTAGTCAGTATGCTGTTGGCACTAATCATGTGCGTTTATTTTCTATTTGCTATTTTCATGTATCCCATGCTTAACACGAATGGCACGAATGACCACAAACTTTGGGCTTGATTCTTGAACTTGGTCTTGAAAATTGATGATCATTCCATTATCTGCTCAAACCATTGGTACAGTTCCCCTTTGGTGATAACGGCTCCTTGTTTGATCAATTCGAACTTATCCACATTTTTATCCTCTCCGTAAGCCTTGGAAGCTGTAAGGTATTCCACAAAATCGGATTGATAGTTGCGCTTGAACCAACCAAAGCCGATCTCCGTTCTTAAATCAATCTCCGGATTCATGACCTTAACAGAAAGGAGCTTCATTTCTTTATCCGTTAAGTGGAACAAATGCATGTGCCGTTCGGAAATGTTCTCCAAATATTCCACTTTGCTCAACACCCCTTCCCAAATCAAATCGCTAAAAACGTCTATTTCCTCCTCGGCAACCTCTGGTTTTTCCTTTTTTAAGTTATCCCACTCATCAGCGGTGATGGATTGGGTCGCGAGAAAGTTAATAAATTCGGGATGTAATTCCTCAAGTTGCTCCTTGGTCAATCGTCTATATTTCATGCTGCAAAAATATAAAAGGCTAGGGAAAACCACCGTGTTTTTGACTCAAGAAAACCGTCGAATCCTTGAATTCATTACAATTTCTTTAAGTTTAGATTAACACCCATAATCCCAGTGATTTTTGGCAAGCCCTTTTATTTATTGTAGTTTCGGAAACTAACATTATTAAATAAAACACGTACAGAATGAGATTTTTGAAATCATTTAAAACTTTAGTGGTTTGCATAGCGGCCATAGGTGCATGTGCTTTCTCGCATGTGAACGCGCAAGAACAGGTGGAGGTCACCGATGCTGAACTGGGTAAAATTGCTTCGGCCTTCCAAGGCATTCAAAAAGTGAATATGGAAGCACAACAGAAAGTAATGAAAACAGTTGAGGAAAGTGGTTTTGAGGCCAATAGGTTCAATGAACTTTATCAAGCTTCTGCGTCTCCAGAAAAAACGGTCGATGCCAGTGATGAGGAAAAAGAACGCTTTGGAAAGCTAATGAACGAAATACAACAGATGCAAGTCGGTTTTACCAAACAAATCGAAGAGATTATCAGCAATGAAGGTATGAGCATAGAACGTTACCAGAATATAGCAATGGCATTACAAAGTGATACTGAATTACAAGGTCGTTTGAGAACAATGTTATCAGAACAACCGCAATAGAATTTAATTGAAAAAAAAAACAAAAAAGCCCTCCGAAAAAATCGGAGGGCTTTTTTAAATTATAGGGTTTGAAGTTTACTTTGCTTCAGCAACCACTTCAAATGGGAATTCTACAATAACTTCCCTGTGTAGTCTGATAATTGCTTCGTAAGGACCAACTCTTTTGATAGCTCCACCTTTAATATTGATGAATTTTCTATCGATTTGGTGTCCTTCTTTATCCAAGGCAGCAGCAAGGTCGATGTTTGTTACAGACCCGAACAATTTATCTCCGGCTCCAACTTTAGCAGCAATTTTGATTTCCAATTGCTTTAACGCATCGGCAATCTTAGTGGCCTCATCAATAACCTTTTTCTCCTTGTGAGCTCTTTGCTTAAGGTTCTCCGCCAAAACTTTTTTGGCAGAAGGCGTAGCCAAATCGGCCAAACCTTGTGGGATAAGAAAGTTTCTGCCGTAACCGTTCTTTACGGTAACGATATCATCCTTAAATCCCAAATCCTGTACATCTTCTTTTAGAATAAGTTCCATTCTCTGGTGTTTTTTATTTCAACATATCGCCAACATACGGCATTAACGCTAGGTGACGGGCACGTTTTACGGCCTGCGCCACTTTTCTTTGGTATTTCAAGGAAGTACCGGTTAGTCTTCTTGGAAGCAATTTACCTTGCTCGTTCACCAACTTCATCAAAAAATCAGGGTCTTTATAATCAATGTACTTGATACCGGATTTTTTGAACCTACAATACTTCTTTTGCTTGCTGGTCTCAATGTTAAGCGGGGTCAAATATCTGATTTCCCCGTCTTTTTTTGATTTTGCTTGTTGCTCAATAGATGCCATACCCTTATGCCTTTGCTTTTAGTTTGTTTCTTCTCTTTTCCGCCCAAGCAATTGCGTGCTTGTCCAATTTAACGGTCAAAAAACGCATAACGCGCTCATCTCTTCTAAACTCAAGCTCGTAAGGGCCTATGGCCTCACCTGGAGCTTGGAATTCGAACAAGTGGTAAAATCCACTTTTCTTGTGCTGAATGGGATAGGCCAACTTTTTAAGTCCCCAATCTTCTTTGGAGACCATTTTGGCACCATTCTTAATCAAGAAATCCTCAAATTTCTTGACTGTTTCCTCTATCTGTGTTTCAGACAGAACGGGATTCAAAATGAAAACAGTTTCGTAATGGTTCATTATAATATATTTTTAAAGGAGCGCAAAATTAACAATATTTCTTTCCCCCTGCAAGAAAAGTAGAAAAACTTCGTTTAAGTACAAGAGTTATCAACATTAAAAAACCTAATAAGCCTAAATAACATATATGGCAATTTACACAACAAAATAGACCATGTTTACATCTTTTGTTGTAGGTGAGCAGCTTTTTTATGTAATTTGCCGATGATTTAAAACCCTACAAATCACCCCATTCTATGAAATTAAAAAGTATAATTGTAGACGATTCCTCGATGCAGCGCATGGCCGTTGCAAAGTTGGTCAACAATCATCCACACCTTGCTTTGGTTGCTGAGTACAGCAACGCCATTGAAGCCAAAAATGGCCTTAAAAACCACGAAATCGACCTTATCTTTTTAGATGTTGAAATGCCGATCATTAACGGTTTTGACCTTTTAGAGGCCCTAGAGAACCCACCACAGGTTATTCTGATTACAGGGAAACCTGATTATGCACTTAAAGCTTTTGACTACGACGTAACCGATTATCTTCACAAACCCATCACCTTGGCACGTTTTGAAGCCTCAGTAAAAAGAGCCGTTGCCAAATACGAGCAAATGAACCGGGTGGATGAGGACGAAGAGCACATCTTTGTAAAGAGCAACCTTAAAAAACGTAAGGTTATATTAAACGACATCAAATGGATCGAAGCATTGGGCGATTACATTAAATTGGTAACAGA
This sequence comes from Flagellimonas halotolerans, assembly GCF_035818535.1. Lineage (NCBI taxonomy): Bacteria > Pseudomonadati > Bacteroidota > Flavobacteriia > Flavobacteriales > Flavobacteriaceae > Flagellimonas > Flagellimonas halotolerans. Next base: position 20,500 of record NZ_JAYKYV010000019.1, read on the forward strand.
TGAAGCCAATATCGTAATCCTTTCCACTATGAAATCTTTTGAAAAGCAATTGCCTGCCGAAAAATTTCTACGTATCCATAAATCTTATATTGTGAATCTGGAGAAGATTGAAAAATTCAACAGCAAAAATGTTGAAGTAGGGGGCAGACAGATTCCATTGAGCAGAAACAAGAAAACAGAACTAGCCGAAGCGCTGGCCAATGTATAATTATATGTGGTCCACGTTGTAGACCAACCGTACACTTTTATACTTGGAAATAGCATTAAAAGATTTTTCAATTCTTTTAATGCTATTTTTTGTTTGGGCCAATGACTGTTTTTGAGGTATTTTAATCATTATATTTTTGAGGTAATCCCTTCTTATTCTCGCCACAGGCGGATATTCGGGGCCAAGAATTTGCACCCCAAGTACATTTCGCAGCGAACCCGCCATCCATTCAGCTGCTTCGTTCAGTTTATTGAAATCCTTATCCTTTAAAGTGATTTTAATGAGACGCACCAAAGGTGGATACTTAAATTGTTCCCTTTCGTAAAACTGCTCTTTGAACATTCCATCATAATTGTTCGTGGTTACCTGCTGTAAAATTTGATGGTATGGATTATAGGTCTGAATAAGTACCTTTCCCCTTTTTTTGGTACGCCCTGCCCTACCCGCTACCTGCGTCAGCATTTGAAAACTCCGTTCATGGGCACGGAAATCGGGAAAATTGAGCATGGAATCTGCACTCATAATGCCTACTAGACTCACATTCCTAAAATCTAGCCCCTTGGTCACCATTTGGGTTCCCACCAAAATATCCATCTCTTGGTTTTCAAAAGATGAAATGATTTTTTCATAAGCATATTTTCCGCGCGTGGTATCCAAATCCATTCGACCTACAGAAACATTTGGAAACAACCGTCCCAACTCTTGCTGGATCTGTTCCGTACCAAAACCCTTATTATCCAAAGTTGGACTGCCGCAGGCCAAACAAGCCTGTTGTAAAGCCATGTGATAACCACAATAGTGGCATCGAAGCTGATTTCTGTGCTGATGGTACGTTAAACTCACATCACAATTGGGGCATTGGGCCACGTGCCCACAAGTGGTGCATTCCACCACAGGGGCAAATCCTCTCCTATTTTGAAAAAGAATGATTTGTTCCCCTTCATCAAGCGCCTCCGTAATGGCCTTGATGAGAATTTCGGAAAAATGCCCTTTCATTCTACGCTTTCGGATAGCTTCTTTTATGTCCACCAGATTAATATCGGGCATCAACACATCACCAAATCTTTTCAAAATGGAAGCATAGCCGTATTTTTTAATTCTGGCGTTGTACATACTTTCAATACTTGGAGTGGCAGACCCCAGAACAATCTTTGCTTTGTGAAGTGCTGCCAAAACCACGGCCGCGTCGCGTGCATGGTAACGTGGAGCAGGGTCAAACTGCTTAAAGGAGCTTTCGTGCTCCTCGTCCACTACCACCAATCCCAAATTGGTAAAAGGCAGAAATAGCGATGACCGTGCACCAAGTACAATCTGGGCTTTTTCTGTATTTTTTAAAACGTTGTTCCACACCTCTACCCTTTCGTGAATGCTATATTTGGAGTGGTATACGGATACTTGATGTCCAAAATAATGCCTCAGCCTATTGATCAATTGGGACGTTAAGGCAATCTCTGGCAATAGATAAAGGGCCTGTTGACCGTTTTCCAGACATTTTTGAATCAGTTTTACGTAGACTTCCGTTTTTCCCGAAGAAGTTACCCCGTGCAACAGTACCGGTTTTTCTTCATCAAAACCTTTGTTGATGTCCTCCAGAGCTTTTTCTTGGTATTCATTCAAGGTAATATGTTTGGATTCTTCGGACCTTTCCTCAAACTGTACCCTGTCTTTTCTAATATGGTATTCTTCAAGGATATTTTTATCAATAAGAGCCTTAATCACGGCTCGGGAGCCACCACTTTCCTTTTCCAGTTCTGAAATGGGGATGGGTTTGATACTTTTGGCTTTCAACTGAAACAAGGACAGCACTACTTGACTCTGTTTGGGTGCTCTTGCAAGCTCGTTCAAAAGTTCGGCCAGTTGTTTTTCATCCTCGTATTGTTCCGAAAGCTTAACGTAACGCACCAATTTTGGCTTGTACTGCTCGTACAATTCTTCTTTCTGAAGTATAACGCCTTTGTGAACCAAGGTGTTTATCAGCTTCATCACATTTTTTTTATCCACAATATCGCTGACCTCGGAAATTTTTAAAGCGGTTTGATGCTGAAGTGCTTCGAATACCAAAAATTCATCATCCGTTAATTCCCTTTCATCTACATCCGAATTTTTGTTGGGCAAAATGAGTGTTTCACTTTCCAACATAAAAGCACTGGGCAGGGCACTTCTAATGACTTCGCCCAGGGTACACATGTAATATTTTGCTACCCATCCCCAATGTTTTAATTGTATTTGGGTGACTACGGGTTGTTCATCAAGAATTTGGTAAATTTCTTTGGGTTGATAGGCTTCAGGTGCATTTTGATGTACGCGATAGGCCAGGGCGGTATAAATCTTGGATTTGCCAAAAGGAACGGCTACCCGCATTCCTTCCTGTATAAAATCCGCTTCTGCTTGCGAAATTTTATAGGTAAAGAGTTTTTCCAGAGGAATGGGAAGAACAACATCCAAAAAATAATCCATACGTTAATTCTCTAGTACCCTGTGCCATGTTTGGGTCCTGTACAAAAATGCCAGATAGCCTCTAACTTTTAATCGGTTTTTGTTGTCATCATCCAACCAGACCCTTCCTTTAAAGGTCATTGCCTGTTCGGGATCAAACAACTTATCGCCCTTATAAATACCTTTGTTGTTTTTCTCAAAATCTTCCATGATTTTCATTCCAAGGATAGGTTTGTTTTTTCGCTCTCCTTCGCATTTGGTACACAAAGCACCTTTTTTTCCTTCTTCCAAAATTTCAACAACCTTGGCATGCATTAACCCGTCTTCTTTATATATCTCAATAATGGCCTTGGTGATTCCATTGCGGTCATCAATGGTTTTCCACTTTCCAAAAACGGTTTGGGACCAAGTTATCTGACAAAACAGAAAACATATCAGATACATCCATTTATTGCTCGTTTTGCTGTTTTTCATGTCTTTTTTTTAAGGAATTAAGTGTGGCATTCAATTCAAAACCTAATAATAAGATATTGGAATTTAACCATATAAACACCATTAAAATCAATAATCCTCCCAGTGCTCCATAAAGTTCGTTGTAACGAGCGAACTTCTCAACATAAATGCCGAAAAGATATGAGGTCAGTAAAAACAAAAGGGTCGTAAGCAATGCTCCCGCTGAAAAAAAACGAGCTTGCCTTCCTTCTGCGGTGCCAAAATAGTAAAGTATGGCCGTTGCAAGATACGAGATGCATAAAAAGAACAGCAGTTTTGCTATTTGGATGCCCAATGCATCCCCTTTTTCAATATCGGTTCCCAATGTCCTACCAAAAAATTCACTTGCGTTTTCCACAATGTAAAACTCAAAGTACACAAAGGCTACCGCTCCCAATATCAATAAGATGGAGAGAATGACGCCCACCATAAGGGCATAGGCATATTGACGAAAGAAATTACGGGTGAGCTCTACGTGGTACGAGTATTCAAACCCTCCAAAAATGGCATTTACGCCATTGGCCACCAAAAATATGGACAACAAAAAGGCCGAAGAGAGCAATCCCCCTTGTTTTTGGTCTTTTATCTGCTGATAAATTTCACTAAAATATTCACTGGTGGCAGAAGGCAAAAAGGATTCCAAAAAGTTGAGAAACTGGGTGTCAAAATTGGCATTGCCCACACTTACGTAGGGGATGATAAAGGGTATAAGGGTCACCAAAAAGATAAGCAGGGGAAACAGCGCTAAAAAAATACTGAAAGCAATGGAGCTTGCCCTTGTGGAAAGTGCGCCTTTCACGATTCCCACCAAATACATTTCAATCAAATCATAAAGAGAGAGCCCTTCAAAGGCTTTTAGCTTTATTTTTTTCAATAAGCGCACCAGCCAATTGATTACGGGTATTTTCTCCAATTTCTCCTCTATGGCTTTGGACATTTAAACGGCTTTTAAACTTAAATCCATATTGTAAACAGAATGGGTAAGCGCTCCTGACGATATGTAGTCCACGCCACATTCGGCATATTTGCGTATGGTGTCCTCGGTGATACCGCCCGAAGATTCGGTTAGGCACTTCTCCCCAATTCGTTGCACAGCTTCGTGGGTTTGTTCGTAATCAAAATTATCCAAAAGGATGCGGTACACGCCCTCGGATTTCAATATCTCGTCCACCTCATCCAAATTTCTGGCTTCAACAATAATCTTCAAATCCTTCCCTTTTTCTTTTAAATAATCCTGCGTTTTTTGGATGGCGTTGGTAATTCCGCCTGCAAAATCGATATGGTTGTCCTTGAGCATGATCATATCGTAGAGGGCAAACCTATGGTTTTCTCCCCCACCAATCTTTACAGCCCATTTTTCAAGGGCTCTTATGCCTGGCGTTGTTTTTCTGGTATCCAAAATTTTGGTATTGGTTCCATCCAATAGTAAAACAAAACTCTTGGTTTTAGTCGCAATCGCGCTCATACGTTGCATGGCATTGAGCACAAGTCGCTCTGCTTTTAAAATACTTTGGGAACTGCCCTCAACATAAAAAACAATATCCCCGTATTTTACCGGTGCGCCATCTTTAACCAAAACCTCCATCTTAAGTTTGGGGTCAACATAGCTAAAAACTTGTTTGGCAAATGCTACGCCAGCGATAACCCCTTCGTCCTTTACCAAAAGTTTTGCTTTGCCTTGGGTAGATGCGGGAATACATGCCAGGGAACTGTGGTCGCCATCACCTACATCTTCCCTAACGGCGTTGGCAATGATCAAATCCAGTTCGTTTTGAAATTGTTCTTCGGAAATCATCCAATTGTGGTTTTAACGAAAATAGTAAAAACATTGTTCGTTGTCCATGCCTTTGGCATGCTTAATTTAAGCTGAAACGTTTATTTTTGGGCATGCAGATTACATTGATTGCCATTGGAAAAACCGACAAGTCTGAACTTGAAGAACTTATAGACGTTTATGAGAAGCGGCTGAAACATTATATCAAGTTTCAAATGGACATAATTCCTGATATAAAAAACAGAAAAAATCTTTCCGAAGCCCAACAAAAGGAAAAAGAGGGCGAACTCATCTTGGCACAACTGCAACCAACGGACACCCTAATCTTGCTTGACGAAAAAGGAAAACAATACTCCTCACTGGATTTTGCCCAGTTCTTGCAAAAAAAGATGAACAGCGGCATTAAAAATCTTGTGCTGGCCATTGGTGGCCCTTATGGCTTTAGTGATGCTGTTTATGCGAAAAGTTCAGGCAAAATAAGTTTGTCCAAAATGACATTTTCCCACCAAATGGTACGGTTATTTATTGTGGAACAAATTTATAGGGGATTCACCATTCTTCGGAACGAACCCTATCATCACCAATGAGATAATTGGAGGCAAGAGACAGGAGCCAAGACCAAAACTGTCATTGTTCCTGTTTATTGAGGCGCAGCGGTCTACCTTCTGTTAATAAAGCACCCTAAATTTAATGGTGTTCTCAATTTTCTTGAGCGCTTTGATCACATCTTTATCGTATTCCTTGTCCAAATCGGTGATTACATATCCCACATCGCTGTCAGTGGAAAGGTATTGACCGGAAATATTGAGACCGTATTGAGCCAATATTTCGTTGATTTTGGCCATAATGCCTGGAACATTGCGGTGAATGTGCAAAAATCGGTGTGCCTTGTTTTGTTTGGGCAATCTAATATTCGGAAAATTAACAGCGTCCACCGTGTTTCCCGAATTGATGTAATCCATAATCTTGTTCGGCACAAAATCGGCAATGTCTCTTTGCGCTTCCTCTGTGCTTCCCCCAATATGTGGCGTAAGAATAACGTTGGACAAGCCTTGCAAAGGTGTTTCAAACGCTCCGTTGCTGCGTGGTTCGGACGGGTACACATCTATAGCTGCGCCACCTAGTTTTCCGTTCTTTAGGGCACTTGCCAGTGCATCAATATCCACTACAAAACCTCTGGAAAGATTGATAAGTTTGGCACCATCTTTCATTTGGTTGATTTCACGTTCGCCGATAAAGTTCCTATTGGCCTTGTTATCATCCACATGAAGTGTAACTACATCAGAAACGGACAACAAATCCTCCAAAGTGTCACATTTTACAGCGTTACCGAGTGCCAGTTGGTCGTTAACATCGTAATAATACACCTTCATGCCCATGGCTTCGGCCAAAACGGACATTTGTTTACCTATGTTACCGTAACCTACAATACCAAGGTTCTTACCTCGTACTTCTTGTGACCCAATGGCTGTTTTGTTCCACTCGCCGTTGTGAATTTCGGTACTACGTGGAAAAATGCTCCGCATTAACATAATGGTCTGTCCAATGGCAAGTTCCACTACGGAACGGGTATTACTGTATGGGGCATTGAACACAACCACACCCCTCCTTTTACTGTAATCCAAATCTATCTGCGTGGTACCGATGCAAAATGCACCGACCACCAACAATTTATCGGCCGCATCCAGTACTTTTTGGGTTACTTGGGTCTTGGACCTAATACCCAAAACATGCACACCTTTAATACGTTCGATAAGGTCTTCCTCGGAAAGGCTGGTTTTGATCAGCTCTACCGAAAAACCTTCTTCGGATAGATTTTCGAAAGCTGCAGGGTGTACATTTTCCAGTAATAGGATCTTAATTCTGTTCTTGGGGTATGATAAGTTTCTTGGCAAATCGTTCACAAATAAAAATTCATCTAGGTTAGGTGCTACGTGGTCGGCATTATTCGTTGCTTTTTCACGGTGCACATTTTCGGTATAGGCGAAAAACTTATGGGCAATACCGGCCTCGCGCATTACGTAATCGCTATAGCCATCGCCAATAACCTGGACCTCGCCTTCCAAGTCCAAGTTTTTTAAACATTCTATTTTACCGTTATGGGCGGCCAAAACATTGGTTTCATCAAAGCCGATGATATTTCCGGCATCATCAAATGTAAAGGTGTTTGCATACACCCGTTCGGATGGAATGTTGTACTCTTTAACAATAGGATCTATAAATTCCTTGAAGCCACAGGAAATTACGTAGATGTGGTCGGAAAACTCGTGAAAGAATTCCTTGTTCGATGCGATTGATTTCGAAATTTTTTGACGCAGCTCCACCACCAAGTCATCCAAATCACTTTTGTTGGCATTCAACAACCGGATTCTTTGTTCCAAGGATTCTGTAAAGGAAATGTCCCCATCGATCCCCAAATTGGTTATTCGCTGTATCTCCGCTACAATCTCATCCCTTTTGGGATTGTTTTGCAACGTCATTTCTGCCAAAACATCCAAAGCCTCAACCCGTGTGAGCGTGCTATCAAAATCGAACACATATTTACGTGCAGTTTCCACCATGAGTCCTTCCAAAAAATTAAGCCACAAAATTAAACATAAATTTCATCCTTAGAATCGGAACTCATCAAAAACCTTACAGATTTGCGGATAAATCAAAAATCCATTACGATTTGTTTTAAATAGCACCTAATTTTTTGCAATCACGTATGGATTGAGTTCAATTGTAAAGTTCAAACTCAAGTATTAAGTTCAAGTTTCAAATCTAAATTCCAAAAAACAGTTCGCGGTTGCAGTGGTAGTCAGAAAGAGGTCTGTTTTCAGTAAATAAATGCCAATGATTAAATCACAAAATCAACGAATCTCTAAAGCCTATTGTCTTACATCTCTCATCTAATATCTTTTTTTGACACGAATTACACGATTGATCACCAATAAGCAGTTTGCAGTGGGCGGTTTGTAGTCAATGAACGTATAAATTGCCCAATCTTTAGTCTTTAGTCTTTATTTCTCTTGTTTCTTGTCTCTTATATCTACCCCCAACCAAGCTACATCCCAACTATCAAAACCAACGTCTGGTCAACTTGCAGTAGATATTATAATCCTTTCCAAACATTTTGGCAAGAACTTTTTCTTCAGGTTTAATCTGAAACCGATTCATATAGGATACAAAACCCGCTGCAATAAGCGTATTGAAGGCATTGCCCAACTTTAGCCCAAAGGCCAACAGAAAAAGGAGCATTCCCAAATACATGGGGTTACGGGTGAATTTATAGATGCCATTCGTCACTAATTTTGAGGTTTTCTTGGGATTCAAAGGATCTACGGTCGTTTTTGTGATGAAAAACTGGATTACCGATATTAAAATGACCAAAACACCCAATCCAGAAAGAAACATGGCCAATTCCTGCTTGCCAAAAAACTCAAACTCGCCAATGGGCAAAAATTTGTCCAAAACATACATTAGTCCTCCAAAAACCAACATTACCAAAGCTGGCGGCACTTTCATTTTCATATCAATTGCTTAAAACTCGAAATTACTACTTTTGAACCTCAAAATAGAACCCTTTTTGATTTGAAACTAGTTTTTGCCACTCATAACGACCATAAGCTGAAAGAAGTTCAGCAATTACTTCCTGAAAACATAGAGCTGTTATCCCTAAAGGATATTGAGTGCTTTGATGAAATTCCCGAAACAGGTGATACCTTGGAAGAAAACGCAAAAATAAAAGCAGATTTTGTGACCCAAACCTATGGCTTAAACTGTTTTTCGGACGATACCGGTTTGCTGGTCGATGCTTTGGATGGAGCACCGGGTGTCTATTCTGCCAGATATGCGGGGGAGCAAAAAAGTGCCAAGGACAATATGGCAAAATTGTTATCTGAGTTAAAAGGGGCGAACGACCGTGCTGCACATTTTAAAACCGTAATCCATTTGAACCTACAAGGTAATAGTTACACGTTTGAAGGTATCGTTGAAGGCCAAATAACCCCAACCACACACGGGGATGGCGGTTTTGGTTACGACCCCATTTTTAGACCCAATGGGTTCGATAAAACCTTTGGCGAACTGCCTCCAAAGACCAAAAATGCTATAAGCCACCGAGGTAGGGCCATTCAAAAATTGGTTGATTTATTAAAAAAAAGCATCTATTAGCTTCCACGGAATAAAATTAACGTACCTTTGCCGCTTTATTAACGCCGCCGGTATGGGCAAGGTGTTGTGATGGGCTTAAATTGGGTTATACAAAATCGCTCTATACAACACAAACATATTTGCGATTTAAGGTATATACACCGCTATGACAAAATTTGAAGCCTTGGGGTTGGACAAACCCCTATTGGATGCTATTTCCGACCTCGGATTTGAATCCCCATCAGAAGTACAAGAAAAATCAATCCCAGTTTTATTGGAAAAGGAAACCGATTTGGTGGCCTTGGCACAAACAGGAACAGGTAAAACTGCTGCGTTTGGATTTCCAATGATTCAAAAAATCCAAGAGGAAAGCAGAACCACCCAAGGATTGATTCTCTCCCCTACGCGAGAGCTATGTTTACAGATTACAAACGAGTTAAAACTCTATTCCAAATATATAAAGGGACTGAATGTGGTAGCCATTTATGGTGGTGCCAGCATTACCGAACAAGCACGACAAATTAAAAAAGGGGCGCAGATCGTTGTGGCCACTCCTGGTCGTATGAAAGATATGATCGGCCGAAGAATGGTCGATATTTCCAAAATTGACTACTGTGTATTGGATGAGGCCGATGAAATGTTGAACATGGGCTTCTTTGAAGACATTAAAGACATTCTATCCAACACGCCCAAAGAAAAGTTGACGTGGCTTTTTTCCGCAACTATGCCCAAAGAAGTGGCTACGATTGCCAAAAAATTTATGCACAACCCTGTTGAGATCACTGTTGGATCTAAAAATGCAGGCGCATCCACCGTACAGCATGAATATTATGTGGTAGGTGGCCGTGATCGTTACGCGGCACTTAAACGTTTGGCCGATGCCAACCCTGGAATTTTCTCCGTGGTGTTCTGCAGAACCAAGAGGGATACGCAGCGTGTTGCTGAAAAATTGATCGAGGATGGGTACAATGCCGGAGCTTTGCATGGCGATTTGAGCCAAAATCAACGTGATCTTGTGATGAACTCCTTCAGAAAAAAACAAGTGCAAATGTTGGTTGCTACCGATGTCGCCGCCCGTGGCATTGATGTAGACGATATTACACACGTAATCAACTACCAATTGCCCGATGAAATTGAAACCTATACCCACCGTAGTGGGCGTACTGGACGTGCTGGCAAATCCGGTATTTCCATGGTTATCATCACCCGCTCCGAACTTCGCAAGATCAAAGCTATCGAGAAAAAAATTCAGCAGGAATTCATAGCCAAACAAATTCCTGATGGCATTGAAATATGCGAGATTCAGCTGTATCATTTGGCCAACAAGATCAAGGAAACCAAAATCAATAAAGAGATTGAGAGTTACCTACCTGCCATTAACGATGTTTTGGAAGGTATTGACCGTGACGAACTCATCAAAAAGATGGTTTCCGTAGAATTCACCCAGTTTTATAACTACTACAGCAAATCCAAAGACCTTAACAGTCAGGATTCCGGTAAGGACAGGGGAACTTCCAAAGGAGACATTCCATCAGAAGGCTCAGTTCGCTATTTTATCAATGTTGGGGAACGCGACGGTTACGACTGGATGTCTTTGAAAGATTTCCTTCGTGATACGCTAAAATTGGAAAAAGAGGATATTTACAATGTAGACACCAAGGACACCTTCTCGTTCTTTAATTCCGATGCACAACTTACCGAATTCATTCTTCAAACCTTTACAGAGTTTAAGGTAGATGGGCGCTTTATTAATGTTGAAGTATCCAAAAACCCCGGTGGTAGCGGTGGTGGCGGAAAAGGAGGCAAAAAACGTCGCGGAAAAAAAGGCGGAGGATACCGCGGTGGGAATAAATCCTACAAAGGCGGAAAAAAAGGAAGTTACGGGAAAAAGGGAGGCAAGAAAAAGCAGGGCTTTTATTAGTTAATTCTATATTAAATGGTAAGTCTCTCCTATTTATTTTTCTTTGTTTAGTACTTTTATAGCTACAAAGGTTGCATGAGAAGATTACTACTTATACTATTGTCCCTTATCCCAATACTCGGTTTTTCCCAAGTTGAAGACGGTCAAAACCAAGTGATAAAGGAGTTTACCGCCACGGTGATCAATGCCCAAACGGAATTTCCATTGGAAAGTGTGCACGTGGTGAACCTGAACCAAGTAAAAGGCACCATTACAAACCAGAATGGCAAGTTTACCATACCAGCGGCGGTCAACGATACGCTTTACTTTTCGTATTTAGGATTTAAAACCCAAAAAGTACGGGTAACCAACGATATGTTCAGGTTTGGAAATACCGAAATTGCATTGACAGAATTGGCCTATGCACTTGAAGAAGTGGTTGTAAGACCATACCAGCTTACGGGTTATCTGGAAATTGATGTCAAGAACCTTCCTGTGGACAACAATGCGTACCAGTACAGTATTTCTGGTCTCAATACCAGTTACGAAGCCGGGAATAAAAGTCCGAGTGCGGTAACCAAGGTTTTGGGGGCCATTCTTAATCCAGCAGACCTCTTGCGAAATCTTTTTGGAAAAAAACCAAGGCAAATGCGCAAGTTGCGGCAAATTAAAGAGGACGATAATATTAGGGATCTTTTGGCATCAAAGTTTGATAGGGAAACCCTTACCGAACTGCTTCAATTGGAAAAAGTGGATATTGAGGACATCCTCAACAACTGCAACTATTCCAAATCATTCATCAAAACAGCGAACGACCTTCAAATTTTGGATGCAATTTCCAGCTGCTACGAAGAGTACAAAGTGCTGAACAGAAACCAATAACGACCAACTTAACCCTGCTCTTGGGATAGTATTGCCCCGCTATAAATAAATTTCATATTTACGTGTGCATTTTATAGCTTTAAACAAAATCCCGATTCATGAAAAAACTACTTGTTGTATTGTCAGTTCTACCTTTGTTTATTGGCTGCAAGCAAGTTGAAAAAAAGCAGCAAGAAACCCATGTAGTTGAAAAAGTGGCGCCCAAAAAGAAGGTGCCCTTTGTTTGGGAAGGTGCGAATATTTATTTTCTGTTGACGGATCGTTTTAATAACGGAAACCCTGAAAACGATGTGAATTTTGATAGAACCGAGGAAACAGGGGTCTTAAGAGGTTTTGAAGGTGGCGACATTGAGGGAATCACACAAAAAATTGAAGAAGGTTATTTTACCGACTTGGGAATCAATGCCATTTGGTTTACGCCCGTAGTGGAACAAATTCACGGGGCCACCGACGAAGGAACTGGTAAAACGTATGGCTATCACGGTTACTGGACAAAGGATTGGACTTCCATTGACCCTAACTTCGGAACGCGGAAAGACTTGGAAAAACTGGTAAAAACAGCGCACAGCAAAGGAATTCGTATTCTTTTGGATGTAGTTTTAAACCATACCGGACCTGTTACGGAAAAAGACCCTGTTTGGCCCGATGATTGGGTGAGAAATGGACCAAAATGTGAGTTTACCACCTACGAAAATACCACAGCTTGCACCTTGGTGGAGAATTTACCGGATATCCTTACCGAATCCGATGAAGCTGTGGAACTGCCCGATGCCCTTTTGGCCAAGTGGAAAGATGAGGGACGTTTGAGCAAGGAACTGGACGAACTCCAACTCTTTTTTGAACGCACAGGATACCCAAGGACTCCAAAATACTACATCATCAAATGGCTTACGGATTATATTAATGATCTAGGGGTTGATGGTTTCCGTGTAGACACTGTGAAGCACGTGAATGAAAACGCTTGGGCAGACCTTTACAAAGAGGCGAACTACGCATTTGAATCATGGAAGAAAAAGCATCAGCATAAAATATTGGACGATAATCCATTTTATATGGTCGGCGAAGTCTATAACTATGGTATTTCGGGTGGTCGAGAATTTGATTTTGGGGACAAAAAAGTGGATTTTTTTGACTATGGATTTAAAAGTCTCATCAATTTTGAACTCAAAAACGATGCGGACAAGAGTTACGAGGCCATCTTTAAAAAATATAGCAAACTGCTTCAAACCAAACTAAAGGACAGGAGCGTTCTCAACTATTTAACCTCACACGATGATGGTGCCCCCTACGACAAGGAAAGAACAAAACCCTATCGCACGGCAAATGTGCTATTACTTACACCTGGCGCATCGCAGGTGTATTATGGCGATGAGACCGCTAGAAATTTAATTATTGATGGCACCGAGGGAGACGCCGCCTTACGCTCGTTTATGAACTGGGAAGATTTGGACAGCCTGCCCGAAACACAAAAAATTCACAAACACTGGCAAAAATTGGGTCAGTTCCGAGCAAACCACCCTGCCATTGGAGCAGGTAAACACAAACGATTGGCCAAATCGCCCTATGTATTTTCAAGGACGTATGTCAATGGGAAATATCGAGACAAAGTAGTTGTGGGGTTGGATTTGCCTAAAGGAAAAAAGTCGCTTTGGGTAAAAGGATTCTTTGGTGACGGTACCACCTTGTACGACACCTATTCCGAGACCGAAGTTACCGTGGCCAACGGAAAAGTGCTATTGGATAATGATTATGACATTGCCCTACTGGAACTTGTGGAATAATCACTATTGCCTAGAGTGCAGTGCGATTCGGTTCCCTTCTGAATCTAAAAAAACCGCCATGTACCCTATTTCGGGACTTATCTGTGTCTTGGGTTGAACAATTTTACCTCCGTTCGGTTCAATACGGTCGAGTTCGTTTTGAACATCTAGACTGTTGAAGTAAATCAACGCCCCTTTACTTTTACTGGGTTTGTACCAATCCTTGTTCTGAATAAGTGAGCCTGAAGCTCCTGGTTTTCCATGATCTGCAGGAAACCATCCCATTTTGGTGCCTCCAAAACCCTGTAACTTTATATCAACTTGAAAAACCGTATCATAAAACGATTTTGCTCGTTCCATATCCCTAACAGGAATCTCGAACCAGCCTACCATATTAAAATCCATAGCTTATTTATTTTCCAATATTTCCTTTAAACTCGCCAGACCTTCTTCAAAATCTTTTCCCACCGCCTTGTCCATGTTCATGAACAGCATCATAATGCTCATCGGGAATTTGTTCTTTCCAGAAAAGCCCCAAACTACTTTAGTTCTATCCTTCTCCACCTCTTTGGTAACGATATAAGCATCCGAAGTGGATTTGAATGGTTTTAAGAATCGAAGTTCGGAATCAATTCGTTCACCTTCCACAATTTTGGTGATTTCCTGCTCCCCCTTCCCTACTTCTTTGTTGCCTTCCCAATAATTAATGGCTCCTACCTCACCATCCGTTCCCGTAAACTTTTTTTTCATATCGGGATCACGTTTACCCCATGGAGACCATTCATCCTGTCGTTTTAAGGATTTGAGATACTCAAAAACAACGCTTTTAGGTTTGGAAATTTCTATAGAGCGAGAGACATTGTAGTTTTTTGGGGCGATAGCTGCCAAAATAATGATCAACAACACTATACCTAAGACAATATATAGCATTATCATAGCTGTAATTTATTGGTTATCAACTAAAAATACGAAATTTATTTACTTGGAAAGGTATCTTTTTAAAATCCCCTCAACATCTTTTATGGATTTTTTGGTCCAATCCAATCGTTTTTCAAACACCTCTATATCGGTTAATTGCCAATTTAGGTCCGAATCGCGCACTTTTTGTGCCAATTGTTGGATGATAATGGCCGCAGAAACGGAAACATTCAAACTTTCGGAAAAGCCCACCATGGGAATTTTAAGGAATCCGTCGGCCTGCTGCATTACTTCTTCTGACAACCCTTCTTTTTCGGTTCCAAAGAAAATTGCCGATTTGATAGCTGGAAAAAAATCAGGCAGGATAGTGGAATCGTTGTGCGGTGTAGTGGCGATTATTTGATAACCATCCTCCTTCAATTTGGAGATACAATCGGTCGTGGTTTGGTAGCGATGCACATCTACCCACTGTTCGGCTCCCATGGCTATATTTTTGTCCAAACGTTTGCCAAAACGATCCTCTATCACATGTACGTCCTGTACCCCAAAAACATCACAACTGCGAATTATGGCACTTGTATTGTGCAATTGATATACATCTTCCACCGCTACGGTAATATGTTTGGTCCGTTGTTGAAGCACATCCAAAAAACGCTGTTTTCGCTCTTCGGTAAGATAGGTTTCCAAGTATGTCAACAAATCATGGTCAAACATAAAACCAAGATAGGAAAAATTGGAATTTTGGTTTCTTGAAAAATGGATTTGTTATCTTGTCCCTCCCGGGATTGGTGTGAGTCTCAAGGCTTGCGCCAAGGTCAAGCAAGAAAACCGGGATACATTTCGTGCAGATTGCCTCCATTTATATTTCTCTTTTACGAGAAACACCTCTAAAGACAATTGCCCGTTGCCAAACCTGTGAAAATGTGTGAAATTCGTGTCAAAACCAGAAACAATAAAAACCGGCATCCACAAGCGCCAGTTTTAAGGCTCTCATAAAAAATAAACCTCAAAATATGACCATGAACACCAAAAACGTAGTTTTTTCAACAATTTTCTCCCTGTTCGGAGCATGTAGCTTTGCACAAGAATCTAACAAAGTGCAAAATAACCCAATTTTTGAAGGCTGGTATGCCGACCCAGAAGGTATTGTTTTTGAGGACACATATTGGGTCTACCCCACATTTTCCGACGATTATGACAAGCAATTGCATTTTGATGCCTTTTCATCCAAAGATCTAGTACATTGGGAAAAGCATGAACGCATTTTGGATACGACCAAGATAAAATGGTTAAGGCAAGCTTTGTGGGCGCCATCCATTATTGAAAAGGACAGTAAGTATTATCTTTTTTTTGGCGCCAACGATATTCAGCGGCCCGGTAGAAGCTCCTATGACCCCAATAACGATATTAACCATTATGGAGGAATCGGTGTGGCCGTAGCTGATAGTCCCAGCGGACCTTTCGAGGATCATTTGGGAAAACCTCTGATATCCGACTTCTACAACAACGCCCAACCCATTGACCAATTTGTTTTTAAGGATGTGGACGGTACCCATTATTTTTTCTATGGAGGTTGGAGCCATTGCAACCTTGGCATACTCAATGAAGATTTTACGGGTTTTGAGCCTTGGGAAGATGGTAGTCTGTTCAAAGAAATTACGCCCGAAGGTTATGTGGAAGGCCCGTTCATGTTTTTGCGAAACGGCATTTACTATTTTATGTGGTCCGAAGGCAATTGGACCGATGGCAGTTACAAAGTGGCCTACGCCATGGCAGACAAACCAACAGGCCCCTATAAACGCATCGGAACCATTTTGGAATCCAAAGAAGGGGATATTGCCACCGGGGCTGGGCATCACTCCGTAATCAACAAACCGGGAACGGATGAATGGATCATTGTATACCACCGAAGACCTATTCCCAACAAGGACCGCGACCACAGGGTTACTTGTATGGACAAGATGGAATTCAACCCTGATGGCACCATAAAACCAGTGACTATGACTTTTGAGGGTGTTGGTGGCAACTAAGTTTCTTAAACCAGTTTAACTTTTGTCAGAATTATGCTGGATACATTTGTTCTGATTAATAATTTAAATTGATTATCAAAAGGTTATGAGAAATTTAATTCCCGTTTTACTAAGCGTTCTGCTTTTTAACTGTAACACAAATACACCTAAAAGTTCTGATAAAAATGAAGACAACGGGCTTCAAACAGGAATTTCACATTCTGATACATTGACAAAACATTTAAAACCGTTCAAAGAAGGCCTGCCAACAATTGGACTTTTAATGTATAATGGTGTCCTTCAAAGTGAGGTTGTAGCAACATCGGACGTATTCGCAAAGCCATCAGTTGATGGAGAACAACTCTTCAACGTTATCACCATAGCCGAAACGGACAATCCAATAACCACCGAGGAGGGCATGCATTTTGTGCCGGATTACACTTTTGGTAACTGTCCAAAATTAACTGCATTGTTTGTTCCCAGCGCTTATGACATGTATGCTCAGGTACATAACAATAAAATCATAGATTTTGTACGAGAGAAAAATCAAGAAACCAAATACACAGTAAGCAATTGTGCGGGAGCGCAGTTAATTGGCGCATCTGGAATTGCAGATGGAAAGAAAATTGTAACTTGGATTGGTGGTGGCATACAATTACAAAAAGATTATCCTAACTTAAAAGTTCAAAATGACAGTTTGGTGACTTTTGTCCGAGACGGAAAATTTTTATCTTCAAACGGAAATCTGGCAAGTTACATATCGGCATTGAACCTTTTGGAAACCATGACAAATGAGGAACACCGAAAATTTGTGGAGAGCTACCTTTATTTGGACCGTCTTCAAAATTGGAAAAAATGATGGGCTAACATAAAACCAAAAACATGCTCAAACCAAAAATCGTAGTACTAACCGGGGCAGGGATGAGCGCTGAAAGCGGACTGAAAACCTTTCGGGACGAAAACGGTCTTTGGGAAGGCCATGATGTGATGGAAGTAGCATCGCCACAAGGATTTGCCCGTAATCCTGAGTTGGTGCTCGAATTCTACAACCAGCGAAGGCGGCAATTGTTGGAGGTTGCTCCCAATGCAGGCCATAAGGCTCTGGCTGAATTAGAACAGGGATTTGATGTGAGCATTGTAACCCAAAACGTGGACAATCTGCACGAGAAGGCAGGGAGTTCCCATGTATTACATTTACACGGTGAACTGCTCAAAGTGCGAAGTACCGTAAACGAAAACCATGTGTTGGATTGGAAAAAAGACTTGGTTTTAGGCGATACGGACGACAAAGGGCACCAACTACGCCCCCATATTGGGACATTCAGGAGTAAGCCTGCTTTTTCATGAACATTAAACTAAATGCCACTGAACCATATTGGTTTTAGTGGCAT
>NZ_JAYKYV010000020.1:0-35945 GCF_035818535.1 Flagellimonas halotolerans
AAAGTACAGTGGCCAGTTGGACGAAAAGGCGGACCAGTACATCCATTTTGCCACCGATGGGGCCAAGAGGATGAAGCGGATCATTCTGGACCTCCTCGAATATTCCCGTGCGGGAAGATCGGATGAGCCCCCCGAGACCATTGATCTGAACGAACTGGCCGAAGAGTACGAAGTACTGCGGAGCAGGTTGATAAAAGAGAAGTCGGTAAGGATCGTCAAGGGGAAACTTCCCAAGGTCACCTGTTATAAGGCACCATTGGCCCAGACCTTCCACTGTTTGATGGACAATGCCATCAAATATTCGAGGGAAGGGGTGCCCCCGCAGATCAAAATCACCGTGTCCAGCAAGAAAGATCACTGGCAAGTGAAGATAAAGGACAACGGTATCGGCATCGATCCCAGCTTTTATGACAAGGTGTTTATCATCTTTCAACGGCTCCATGACAGGGACACCTATGATGGTACGGGAATGGGGCTGTCCATATCCAAGAAAAATGTGGAATCTTGGGGCGGCAAGATCTGGTTGGAGTCCATACCGGGCAAAGGAAGTGCCTTTTATTTCACTATAAACAAGAACAAGTCATGAAAACCGTACACATATTATTGGTCGAGGACAATGAGGGGGATATCGTACTGACCCTTGATGCCTTTGAGGAGAGCAAAATCAAAACCGATATCAAGGTGGTGAGGAACGGTAAGGAAGCGTTGGATTTCCTATTTAAGAAAGGAGAATATGCCTCGGTGGAAAGCCCCGACCTTATCCTTTTGGACATCAACCTGCCTATTTTCAACGGGCATGATGTGCTCAAGCGAATAAAGCAAGACCCTTCCTTGAAGAAGATACCCGTGATCATGCTCACCACCTCTTCTAACCAAAGGGATATCAATATGGCCTACGAGAATCATGCAAATTGTTATGTAACAAAACCTTTGGATATGGACGGTTTTGTGGAGGCTGTTTTAAAAATCGAGGAGTTTTGGCTCGAACTTGTTACATTAGCAGGTTGATTGTGCATTAAAAAATGATGTCATGACAAAGGATAACCAACCACTTTCCATACTGGTGATCGAGGACAATCCCGGTGATTTTATGTTGATCGACGATTATTTGATCGAAAAATTCAGCGCCATCAGGGTCATCCATAAGGAGACCTTTGAATCGGCCATAACCGATATTAAGTCCTTTGCAAATATTGACATAATATTATTGGATTTGATACTGCCCGACCTGAAAGGGGAGCAATTGGTGGAAAAGGTCCAAGAGGTCAGTGGCAATATTCCTATCATCATCCTAACGGGCTACTCGGATATTGAACTGGCCAGAAAGATATTGTCCAAAGGGGTGTCGGATTTTTTGATCAAGGACGAGATCAGCCCCGAGATCATTTACAAGTCCATTATCTATGCCCTAGAGCGGAAGAGTTACATCGCCCAATTGAACAAAAACAAAAAGATATATCAGGACCTGTTTGATTTCAGTCCCCAGCCCATGTGGGTCTATGATCCGGATACCTTGTTGTTTTTGGGCGTGAACAAGGCGGCCGTTGATAAATACGGCTATACATTGGAGGAGTTCGAAAGGATGACCATCAAGGACATAAGGCCAAGGAGCCAGGTAAAGCATCTTGAAAAAAGCCTAAAGGACCGAAAAAGGGATTGTTCCAATCACTATGCGGGTGAATTTGAGCACTTATTGAAAACGGGCCAAGAGATACGTGTTGAAATATACAGCAGTGAGATTGAGTACGGGGACAAAATAATGAGGCTGATTCTTGCCAAGGATATCACGGACAAACAAGAATATATCCGGACCATTGAAGGGCACAACCGGAAATTAAAGGATATAGCTTGGACCCAGTCCCACGTGGTTCGCGCTCCATTGGCACGTTTGTTATCGATTATACACCTTCTGGAACTGGACGTGGTGGATCCCGATGATATTCCATTTCTGCTCAACCAAATAAAGGGTTCGGGCAGTGAACTAGGTAAAATCATCGATGATTTAAATATAGAGAGCAATTCAATGAACCAAACCCATACCAAACATGGAGAAGTCAGTATTGCTGGTCGATGATGACCCGATTTTCAATTGGCTAGCACTTAAAATGATCCAAAAGGTCGCGCCAGACTTCAATGTAAAGGAGTTCTCCAATGGTAGGGCGGCCTTGGACTTTTTACAGGATAATTTTAACGAGAAGGGCCATTACACCATTTTGCTGGATATTAACATGCCGGAGATGAACGGATGGGAGTTTATGGATGCCATAGAGCAAAGCGATTGGGTCAAGGCCGAATCAATATCCGTATTTATTGTTTCCTCTTCTACGGACCCGGGCGACAGGGAAAAGGCTAAAACGTATCAACTCGTTAAGGACTATTTGACCAAGCCTCTTTCCTTGGATATGATAAAAGGCACAATGGCTTAAGGGAACTTGTGCATCGGCATTTTTTGGATAGCGGTTGGGCAAAAACAGTAATTATTGCCAAAACCCTATGGTTTTGGCGTGTATCAATTTGGCACCATACCCTATTGGTACTCGTATTCTTGGATGCCCACTTTATTTTTTGAAATGCAGAATAAAAGTAGTACCTACTTCCTTTTGGCTCAGTATCTCGATTTTTCCCTCCATTAGCACAATTCGGGCCTTGACCAAATATAGAACCATTCCCTTTCCTTCCAAGGCTCCATTGAACCTTCCGTACATATTAATAATTGTTTGTTGCCTATCGGTGGTCAAGTCCATTCCGATACCAATATCCGACACCTTGGTCAAGGTATGTCCTTCCGAACCCCAGTGGGCAAATGGCCAAAAATGTCCTCCAGAACTTCGGCCGACTCCTTCGGAAGGCAAAAAAAGAAATTCACTTTCAGACCTTTCCCTAAAGTGGCTATTGAAAAATCCAAGCTTATAATTGCCATCAACAACCCAATGTGCAGGCCTGGGTGATTCAACAATATCAACCGGTCTTTTGGTTCCTAATTGTGGGGAATACATGTCCGTAGCACTATTTTTTGTCTAGTGGACCTTCATTTTTATTGGATACTTGCAAATAATCTTCCAAATGTTCTATTCGCAGGGGTTTGATAATAAAATCCTTAACATACTTGCCATACTTCCTTGCTTCCTCCTTATCGGCTTCACTGGCCGAAGATGTTACCAACAAAACCTCATTGGTCCCAGGGAATTCCTCAAGGAGCATGAATTCCATAAATTCAAAGCCCGTCATTTCGGGCATGTTTATATCGAGGAGTATCAAAGTGTTTTGGTTTTTGTTCTCGCGGTACCGCAAATTATCCAGTGCAAGTTCGGGATTAGTAAAGCTTTTTACCCGATCCCCCAATCCCAACCTCCTAAAGTGAATGGTGTTCACCTCGTTGACCAATGCTTCATCGTCTATCAAATAAATTTCTTTGTACATACTGTTTATAAAAAATGTTTGAAATGGATTGGTCAAATGATTGCTTTTGGATAAAGACCGAAAGGCAAAATTATTTAAAAAAATGTATTTTTTTGGGTAAACCTGTGATAGGAGAAACTTTTCAGGGCTCTTTTTATTTCAATGGGCTTGGCACCCAAATAGAATCCGGCAAGGGCTACACCATTTAAATTGTTTGGCAGGAATAAAAAACAAAATTTGTCAACGAATTTGTTGGCCTTTTAAACACCGAAGTCTTGAAGCACTCCAAGTTTTGTCCTAGAAGGCCGTTGTTCGACTGTTTGTTGATATTTTGGACATGCTCAATTTTAAACGCATGAACAGGTATTCTGTGTCCGGTGTTTATCTAGGCAAGCAAATTTTAGAGATAAACTATATAGAGCAATGAAAGCCTGCAAGGACAAAGAGCATATTGGTAAAATAGCAAAGCCTTTTAAAATATGTGTAATTGTAATATATTATAATCGATGTTATACGTGGGTTTGGGATGCTCGGGCAAAGCATTGGGCCCGGGTTTTTGCGAATTCCCGAGATATCGGCACAGGAGGCCAAATATTTACCGTCTCGATAAATTCGTACACTGTTTCCCTTGCATACTTAAAACTGTTTTTTTGCACCGACTTTCTAAAGATCTTCGCGGGGGATTGTTTCCCGTTTGTTATTTATGGCCATTTGGTGGTTGGCCCTCCAAATGCTCTTAGGTTTACGCATATGTTGCCTGATAGGTCCACCTCCCTTTTTTATCCATATTCGATATTGGCATATGTAGGGAACCATATCCTTTCATTTGCACCCCGAAAGGAACATTTAGGTGGTCCTGGCCCGATACTTCCTATTCTAGGCAGTAAAATTCTTTATGTCCATCAGTAGGTTTGGATGGCCGATCATAGCTCCAAACTCCGTTCGAAGATTGGTAATTGGAAAGCTTTTCCAAGGGAGCTTGCAACCATTGATCATTACAATGATGAAAAGGGACATGAGGTTCTTCTGTATAGTTCGTGAGGATTTCCGGATTTTTGTGCTCTGGCAGGGAATCTTGCGCATTCAAATTCCAATTGGATAGGACAACCAGTAGTATTGTTTTACCCTTTTTTCTGCCATTTCCTTGTTTTTTTTTTGGGTGTTGTTTTGCTTGATTGCGATTAGAGTGAGTTGCGCCTGATCAGTTCGGTTGGGACAATGGTCCTGATTTTGTTTTGGTGCACCACGAAATTTGCTGCCATTTTGCCCATTGCTTTACAATTGGTGGATATGGTGGTTATGCCCCCCATAATAATTTCTTTGAGCACATTGTCATCATATGAAAGAATGCCCAAGTCCTTGCCCAAAGTGCATTGTCCTTGAGAACATTCCTTTAAGAATTTCCAGAGGATGGAATCATTTTTGATGAAATACAGTGTGTTTTTTTTGAGTGTTTCCGGCACATAGCTTTCTTCTATGCTGCCTTTAATACCATGGTCTTTTACAAATCGTTCAAAAGCATTTCGAATGCCTGGCGGAGAATAATCCGTTTTGTTATCGAGAAACAGTACCACTTGTTCATATTTTTGAATTTCGGGCAATAATTCGAACATCTTGTTGTAGGTGGAATTTTCAAACTCCTGTGCAATGAACGAATATTCCGGGCCCAGGTCCAAGTACCTATCCACCAAAATCAATTTGTTTGGAGGGATGGACCGTAACATGGGTATAACGGCATCGTCTTGTATCGGGGCCACCATATACATACCATACTTTCCTTTGATATTACTTATCATGGTCTCGAAAATGGAGAGATTGTTATGATGAAAAAAGACATCCACTTGGAACTTGTTGCCCAGTTCATTTCGAAGGTTGTTGTAAAAGTCTTGTTGAAAACTTTGAAAAGCGAACAATAGCAATGCGACCCGTAAAAGCACCCCTGTCTCCTGACTGATGACAAAATAGCCCTGCTTTTTTTTGGATTCCACAAGACCTCGGTCTTTTAGTTCCTCATAGGCCCTGACAATGGTTTTTCTGGCATATCCCACATCCCGGACCATAATGTTAATCGATGGTAGCTTATCCCCAACCTGAAATTCACCTTCCCTGATAGCTTCGATAACACCTTGGACCAGCATTTCATGTTTGGATAATAAATGACTGTCCCGAAATTCCAATATTCTATCTAACAACGCCATGTTTGCACAGTATTAATTGGAAGTATTCAACGTCACAAATAAGGTAAATGTAGCCTGGTGCACTTGAATACTTCCACTATTGCTAAAATGGAACATGTTGAATTTTCAATATAAACCACACTCAATTATAGTATTGTTAAAAAAACACTTCTAATTTTTTTTATATTATAAATTTAACGTTAATTTAGCAAAAGTAGCACAGAGTATCATAGATTTTTTGTGTCTGTGAGAGCGGTGTTGCTCGTAGAAACACATAACCAATAAATAACATTTAATTTATGAACAACCATTCGTCATTGAACAGGAAATACGTGGGTTTTAAACCTTGTATCTTCTTGGCCTTTGTCCTGTTTATCGGAGGTGTATTTTTTTCCACTGCGCAGGCCCAAGGTATCACTGTCACTGGAACAGTCACCGCCGCTTCAGATGGACAACCGCTGCCAGGTGTCACTATTGTTGACATGAACGACTCTTCAAAGGGAACCATTACAGATTTTGATGGAAATTATTCCATTTCTGGAATTCAGGGGTCAACCTCCTTGAGGTTTAGCTCCATTGGATTCAAAGCCCAGATAATTTCCGTAAATAACAGAACCACCATAAACTTGGCTATGGCAGAAGACTTGGCTTCCTTGGATGAAGTTGTGGTCGTTGGATATGGTACACAGAAAAAGGCTACCGTTACCGGTGCCGTAGCGGCGGTTAAGGGAGAAGTTTTGGAAACCGCTCCGACCATTAGTGTTTCCAATGCCTTGTCCGGTCGACTGCCCGGTCTTGTCGTTATCCAGACCAGTGGCGAACCAGGTAGCGATGCTGCAAGTATTAGCATTCGTGGTACCAACACCTTGGGAAACAGTAGTCCCCTAATTGTAATTGACGGTATTCCAGATCGAGATGGAGGTATTGGAAGATTAAATGGAAATGATATCGAAAATATCTCGGTGCTTAAGGATGCTTCTGCCGCCATTTATGGTGCCAGAGCTGCAAATGGTGCCATTATCGTTACTACAAAGCAGGGTAGGGTAGGTAAACCGGAAGTTACCTATACTGCGGATTTTGGTATGTCACAACCTACCAAAGTGCCCGATATGGCCGGTGCCGTGCAATATGCGGATATTATGAACGAGATCACCATTTTCAACAGCAACATTCCTGTTGGTCAATGGGGTGCTGCTTGGAACGCATTTGGTACTTCGGGAAGCTATACAATTCCTTCGACCGATGAAACGGTAAATGCAGCTTTTTCACCGGAATCCGTTCAAGGTTATGCACAGGGTTCCGACCCTTGGCTGTACCCGAATACGGACTGGTTCGATGCTACCTTTAAAGACTGGTCCATGCAGAGTAGGCACAACCTTTCGATCAGGGGAGGTGGAGAGAACATCAAGTACTTTTCATCCATAGGGTATTTTGATCAAGACGCTTACTATAAAAACTCATCGACGCGTTATCAGCAGTATAACTTTAGGATCAATACAGATATCAAGGTCAACGATTATATTCAAACAAAACTTGGTTTTGCCTATAGAAAGGAAGATAGGCGCTACCCAACTGAAGGTTCAGGGGCCATTTTTAGGATGTTGATGAGAGGTAGGCCTACCGACCCGGCCATTTGGCCGACCGGTGAGCCAGGGCCGGATATAGAAAATGGCCAGCAACCGGTGGTCATTACCACAAATGCAACAGGATATGATAAACAGCCCAGTGATTATCTTCAGTTTACAGGTTCTGTGGATATTACGCAACCCTGGGTCGAGGGCTTAAAGTTGACATTGTTGGCAGGTATCGACCAAAGTCAAATTAGAAGGAAACTTTGGCAAGTGCCATGGGAGTTGTATTCATTGGATAGGGAAACCTATATAAATACAGGGGAACCTATACTGACAGCCAACATACGTTCCAGTTTTACGGACCCTAGGTTAACCCAATCCTCTGCAAACAACCTTAATACCAACCTTACCGCTTTGCTGAATTACGACCGCGTATTTAACGATGTCCATTCCCTTAATATCATGGCAGGTGTTACACGTGAGCGTTTTCAAAATGAGTTCTTTTCTGCATACAGCAGAAACTTTATTTCCTCCTCCATCGATCAGCTTTTCTTTGGTGGACAAGATGGACAAGAAGTTGACGGTAGGGCGTTTGATAGAGCTCGTTTGGGATATTATGGTCGTGTCCAGTACGATTATAAACAAAAATATTTGGCTGAATTCATCTGGAGGTACGATGGGTCCTATATTTTCCCGGCCGATGATAGATTCGGTTTCTTCCCTGGGTTCTTAGTGGGATGGAACGTTTCCAATGAGGAATGGTTTAATGTTGATGCCATTAACTACCTGAAGTTAAGGGGTTCCTATGGTCAAATGGGCAACGACCAAGTGTTTTTTGACGGCTCGTTACAGGAATATGCTTATTTGTCAACATATTCCCCGAACCAATTTCCCATAAACGGAGCGGTGGCAAACACTTTGGAAGAAGCGCTTTTGGCCAATCCAAACTTTACATGGGAAAGGGCCAATAACTTTAACCTTGGTTTGGATACCTATCTTTTTGACAACTCTTTAAGCATGAGTTTCGAATATTTCTACAACAAAAGAGATCAAATCTTGATTCGTGAAACAGGTTCTACTCCCGGTTCTTCCGGTATTTCGGACAAACTTCCACCGGTAAATGCCGGGGAAGTGGCAAACAAAGGTTTTGAATTTGCCGTTAACTATTATGGAGGTAGCCAAGATGGTCTTTCATGGGATGTGGGAATCAACGGAGGCTATGCCAAGAACGAAGTGGTGTTTATGGATGAAATTCCAGGAGCCCCGGAATACCAGCGTCAGGAAGGTAAACCCATCGGGGCCTATTTTGTATATGAATATGACGGGGTGTTTAGGGATGAAGCCGATATATCAGCGAACACCCTTGATTATAGCGAGGTGACACCGACCCTTAGACCGGGTGACATGAAGTTCAAGGATGTCAATGGCGATGGCGCCATCAATGGAGACGACCAAGTTCGACTTGAAGAGAACATCGTGCCCAAATTCAACTTCGGTGCCACCTTTAACGCTGCATACAAGAATTTTACATTGGCAGTATTATTTCAAGGAGCGACAGGGGCCTCTCTACCCATTCAGACAGAATCGGGGGATATTGGCAACTATTTACGGTATTCTTACAATAATCGTTGGAGTATAACCAACCCGAGCAGTGTACACCCAAGGTTGGCGACCAGGGGAGATACCTATTATACGGGTGGAAGCTATGGAAACAATACCTATTACCTGTTCAGTAAGGATTATATAAGGCTTAAGAATATACAATTGGCTTATAATTTCCCGGAGAAACTACTGGAACCCCTAGGACTTACCGGCTTTAGTTTATATGTAAGTGCCAACAATGTGTTTACTTGGGCAAAAAACGATATTTACGACCCTGAGTCCACGGTTAACAGTGGACAGTTTTATCCACAAGCTAGAGTTATAAACACTGGATTTACAGTAAAATTTTAATTTGATTGTCATGAAAAATATAAAACTCTATACCCTATTGATTGCTGTGATGGCAATCGTTCCCATATCGTGTTCGGAAGATTATCTGGAAACCAAACCCTTGGATAAAGTATCCTCGGATGCGACTTGGGGGGATGGTGCCCTCTCGGAGGCCTTCGTATTCGGTGTTTATTCACATCTTCACTATGGAGGTTTTGAAGAAGAGGGATTGGCTTCATTGACCGATGAGGCCATGTTTACCCACTCGGGTAGGGGAATAAATGTGATCACGGAAGGTACATTGTCACCAACAGGTACTGGAAATGCCAATATAATCCCTCAGTGGGATGAACTGTTTTCGGCCATTAGACAGGCCAATATTGCTATAGCAGAATTGCCCGAAGCCACTTTTGATAATGATGAGTTAAGGGATAGACTGTTGGGGGAATCTTATTTTCTTAGAGCTTATTATTATCATCAAGTTGTAAGATATTATGGAGGTTCACCAATTATAGACCAGCCCTATGGACTGGATGAGGACTACTCCGTTGCGCGCGGTACCTATGAAGAATGTATCAACTTTATCCTAAATGATCTTGAGCAGGCGATTGCCTTGCTCAAGGGTAAAGCTGCCACTCCGGGTAGAGCCTCTGACCTTAGTGCGATGGGACTAAAATCCAGGGTGTTGTTATACGCGGCCAGTGATTTAAGACATGGTCCTACGGTATCTGCTCAATCCTCGGCTCATGGCAGTTATTCCGATTTACAATTGGTTGCCTATACCTCAGGTGATAGGGCATCAAGATGGAATGCGGCCAAGGAGGCTTCGAAAGCGTTGTTGGATGCCACCACGGGCTATAAATTGGATTTGACCTCGCCTGTCAGTCCCGAAGAGGGAGAAGCAAATTATGTGGCCCTTTCCATGGGAGGCGGCAGTGGAGCTGCAGATGCGGCCGCCCATTCCGATATACTCTTTGAGAGAACCCATAGTGCCCTATATACGGTAGAGAACAATTGGCCTCTAGGAGGAATTCACCAAGGAATCAATAATGGGCCCAATGGATATCATAACTGGGCCGGTAATACGCCAATCCAACAGTTGGTGGATGATTATGAAATGATGGACGGTTCAAAGTTTGATTGGGAAAACCCTGAGCATGCTGCCGCACCTTACACGGATAGGGACCCTAGATTTTACGCGACCATATTATACGATGGTGCAGATTGGAAACCACGCCCCAGCGATGTGGCATCGATCGATCCCTATGACCAAATACAGACCGGAACCTATGATGATGGATCTGGTGGAACCATAGCGGGAGTGGACACAAGAAGTTCGCCCATAGAGAACTGGAATGGTTCCAGAACAGGGTACTATGTAAGAAAGTTCATCGATCCGGACCCCTCCGTGCCGGATAATATGTCAAGTGTACAATTGGTGCCATGGCCATTTATCCGGTATACCGAGATTGCATTGAACTATGTGGAAGCCTGTTTGGAAACGGGCGATGAGGCCGAGGCTATTTTATGGTTGAACCGGATACGATTTAGGGCTGGAATGCCTGCAGTTACTGCGACGGGCAGTGAGCTTATGGAACTGTACCGTAACGAGCGCAGAATCGAGCTCGCTTATGAAGAGCAACGTTATTTTGATGCCCGTAGATGGTTGATTGCCCCTGAAACCTTGGGTAGGGGCATAAAGGTGATAAGAGTGACAGCTACCTTAAAGACAGGGGCCACTCCACATGTCCCTTACCGATACGATCCAAATGTTTATGATTACACTTATAATGTGGTGGACAATACGGAAAATGAGTCCAGGACTTGGGATGATAAGATGTACTTTATGCCCCTTAGCAGGGATGAAATAAACCGGAATGAATTATTGGTTCAAAACCCTGGTTATTGATCAGGTGATTTTAGAATTGGTCCAATCGGTCAGGTTCGTTGGTTTTAATTATTTTAGGTCCTACCTTAAAAAGGGTGGGACTTTTTTTTAGGGATTTCAAAAACAGAACGGTTCAAATGAGGTATTGCCCATTATTCTTGCTATTGTTGACTTTTTTTGTCGGCTGCGACAAAAAGGACGGAAAGGGAATTTCTTCGGAAAAGGAAGATGATCGGCCCAAGGTGTTCATATCCATTCCACCTGATTCTTCCGGAGTTACTTTTCAAAATACATTGCAAGAAGGGCCAAACCTCAATGTTTTGATGTACGAATACCTATATAACGGTGGTGGTGTGGCCACAACGGATCTTAACAATGATGGTTTGATCGATCTTTATTTTACTTCCAATGCTGGGCCGAACAAATGCTATCTAAACCTGGGAGGGATGAAATTCATGGACATTACTTCTCAGGCAAATGTGGCAGGAAGGCCAGGGCCATGGAAAACGGGTATTACCGCCGCCGATGTCAATGGTGATGGAAGAATGGACCTTTACCTTTGTTATTCGGGAGCATTGCCCCCAAAGAAGAGAACCAACCAATTGTTCATCAATATGGGCAATGATACAAATGGGGTGCCCATTTTTGAGGAACGGGCAAAAAAATATGGTCTTGACAGCAATGCATTTAGTAACCAAGGTTATTTTTTTGATTACGACCGTGATGGTGATTTGGATATGCTTCTATTGAACCATAATCCAAAATCCTTGCCTGTCCTGAATGTGTCCAATACCAAGAGGTTTTTGGAAATGGACGACCCCCTAAAAGGAATACGGCTGTTCCGACAAAATAATGGCCGTTTTTCGGATGTAACGGTCGGTGCAGGTATCAGTGGTTCTGCCCTGACCTATGGATTGGGCATCGGTATTGGGGATTTTAACGATGACGGTTGGCCCGATTTTTACGTTTCCAATGATTATGCCGTACCGGATTACCTTTACTTGAACCAAACGGACGGAACCTTTGTAAATAGGTTGCGGGAACAACTGGGCCATACGAGTCATTTCTCCATGGGCAACGATATAGCGGATATAAACAACGATGGCTTACAGGATATATTTACCCTCGATATGCTGCCAGAGGACAACCGTCGGCAAAAGCTGTTGCTATCACCGGACAATTATGAGAAGTTCGACCTGAATGTCCGCAGTGGTTTTCATTATCAATATATGCGCAACATGCTTCAGGTCAACAATGGAAATGGCAGTTTTAGTGAAATTGGACAATTGGCCGGGATTTCCAATACTGATTGGAGCTGGGCGGCCCTTTGGGCAGACTATGACAACAATGGCTGGAAAGACCTCTTTGTGACCAACGGGTACCTGCGGGATTACACGAACTTGGATTTTATTGATTACATGGAAAACTTCATGGAATCCAAAGGTCGGTTCACAAGGGAAGATGTACTTGAACTCGTTGAAAAAATGCCCTCTTCCAAACTCAATAATTACCTCTTTACCCAAAATGGAGCCAATGATTTTACCAATAGCACCCTACAATTTGGACTTGATGGGCCAGTCAATAGCAACGGAGCTGCCTATGCTGATTTGGACAATGATGGGGATTTGGATTTGGTGGTCAACAACATTAACAGGCCCGCTTCAATATATGTCAATAACACACCGTCCAAGGACAAGCATTTTTTACAAATAAAATTGGAGGGGGATAAGGGCAATACCCAAGGGATAGGCACCAAGGTCACTCTTTATCAGGATTCCTTGCAACAAACCCTGGTTCAAATGCCTACACGGGGCTACCTGTCAACCATATCTCCAATCCTTCATTTTGGGCTGGGAAAGAATAAGAAAATCG
Organism: Flagellimonas halotolerans; assembly: GCF_035818535.1. Taxonomy (NCBI): domain Bacteria; kingdom Pseudomonadati; phylum Bacteroidota; class Flavobacteriia; order Flavobacteriales; family Flavobacteriaceae; genus Flagellimonas; species Flagellimonas halotolerans. Next base: position 12,840 of record NZ_JAYKYV010000020.1, read on the forward strand.
ATTCGGTCAAAGTTCGATGGAATAGTGGGGGAGAGGAAACGATCCTTCGGGCAGAAGCGGATGGCGTACTGGTCCTAAAGGAACAAAATGCCATTCGAAAAACCCAGAATGCCATGGACAAACAGACTTTGTTACGTGAAGTGCCCCCTCCTTTAAGGTTCACGGACAGCCCTTCCAAGATAAACGATTTTAAGCGTCAGGGCCTACTTATATCACAATTTTCCCATAATACGCCCATAATGGCCAAAGGAGACTTTGACAATGATGGTCTGGACGATTTATTTATTGGTGGATCCCAAGGAAAACCGGCACAAGTATTTATGCAGCAGGCCAATGGAAGGTTCCAAAAACTTTCAGTAGACATTTTTTTGGAGCATAGTGGGTTCCATGACAGTGATGCGGCCATTTTCGATGCCAATGGGGATGGTTTCCCCGATATTTATGTGGCCAGTGGCGGTTATCATAATTTTGGAGCCTCCGACTCATTGTTACAAGATCGTTTGTATCTGGGAAATGGAAATGGAAAGTTTACCTATGCCCAAGAACACCTTCCAGAAATGCCGACAAATAGCGGGACTGTTCGTAGCGGAGATATCGATGGGGATGGGGATTTGGATATTTTTGTGGGAGGCAGGGTAATTCCGGGAAGATATCCAGAAAGCCCGAAAAGCTATATTTTGGAGAATGACGGCAATGCCCATTATGTAGATGTTACCGAAAGCCTGTGCCCACAAATAAAGGAATCCGGAATGGTTACTGATGCCGTTTGGTTGGATATTGACAAGAATGGCAGCGAGGATTTGGTCGTAGTCGGCGAATGGATGCCCATAACCATTTATATGAACAGCTCCGGAATCCTAAAAGACGAAACTCATAGGTATCTGGACAAAAAATACTATGGGCTCTGGAATTCCATAGATGTGGGTGATTTTAATGGGGACGGCTTACCCGATCTTGTGCTCGGCAACCTAGGAACCAACTCTCAGTTTAAGGCCTCCGAAGAGGAACCTGCAGAATTGTATTACGCAGATTACGATAAAAACGGTTCGGTCGATCCCATACTCAATTTTTACATTCAAGGGAAGGCCTACCCCTATGTCACCAGAAATGAGCTGTTGGGACAGCTCGCGAATCTTCGCTCACGCTTTACCAGCTATGAGAGTTTTGCCGATGCCACTATGGAAGATATTTTTACACCCGAGCAATTGGGAAGGGCTACAAAATTAACCGCCAATCATTTACGCACATCCTTGTTGTTGAGTACTGCGAAAGGAAAGTTTTCAATGATAGGGCTACCCGAACAGGCACAGTACTCATGTGTGTACTTGTCAGTGATTGAAGACTTTGATCATGATGGAAACTCAGATATATTGTTATTGGGCAACAACCGGTATTTTAAACTTAGACTTGGGAAATTCGATGCCAACTATGGAACCCTTCTTTTAGGGGATGGTCAAGGATCTTTCAACTATGTCCCTCAGACGGAATCCGGTTTGCATATAATCGGTGATGTTAGAAGTTCGGTTCCCATGGATGATAAACTATTGTTCGGTATAAGGGGAAAGGACTTGAAAGCATATGAATTCAAAAAATAGTATTGTTCCCATGCTTACTCGATATGTTTTGTTCAAACCTTTGCTTGTTCCGATCAAAAAGACTTGAAGTAATATTCTCGGAATAAAAATAAGGGATAAAGTAGTTAACTTTCTTCCAAATAGATATTCAATAAAACTTTTCTCATTAGCCAAAACCAACCTTATTATGAAACCAAAAACAATTGATACGCTGTCCATTTTTAAACCTTTACTATTGCCTGTTTGGGTTGTGGGCATTATTTTATTGTCAAGCTGCGCCCCCCAGGAAGATAATTCCAACAAAGAAGAATGGGTCTCGCTTTTTGACGGGACCAATTATGAGGATTGGACACCTAAATTTACAGGCTATCCCTTAGGGGAAAATTATAATGACTCCTTTGTCTTCAAGGACAGTCTCTTAAGCGTTAGGTATCGGGAGAGAGATACCTTTAACGGTACTTTTGGCCATTTATTCTACAAAGACAAATTTTCATACTACAAGCTAAAAGCAACCTACCGTTTTGTAGGGAATCAAATGACAGGGGGACCGGCATGGGCCATCCGAAATAATGGTTTAATGCTTCATTGTCAAGATCCAAAGACCATGGGGCTAGAACAGGACTTCCCAATTTCATTGGAATTGCAACTGCTGGGAGGTGATGGTACGCATGATCGAACCAATGGGAATCTATGTACGCCCGGAACCAATGTGACAATGAAAGATTCGTTGATCACGGACCATTGTATTGTTTCTAATTCAAGGACCTTTCATGGCAATGGGTGGGTAACCATCGAGGCACTTGTTTTGGGCGATTCGATAATCCGGCATATCCTGGACAACAAAGTTGTGATGGAATATACCAAGCCCACCATTGGAGGAGGTATGGTCGAAGGGTATCTTGATAGTGCCTATGAGGAAGGGGAACCCGTAAAGGAAGGTTTTATTTCAATTCAAGCTGAGACTGCGCCTATAGATTTCAAGTCCATCGAATTGTTGGATTTATGTGGTTGTACGGATAAAAAAGCCAGGAATTATAAATCGTACTATATAAAATCCAACAACTCAGAATGTGTCTACTAAGTTGTTCACATTACACTTTTTCAAACTAGGTTTGATTGCCCTTTTATTACAAACCATTCAATGTTGATGTACCGTTGACAATTTGAACCTGAAAAGCCCAAAAATCATAAGGGCGTGCTTTAGCATGCTGGTATTTTTGTCCCATATCCCCCGGGACTAGTGTGAATAGCGGGACCCAGCGTTTAGGTAGAAGGCTCATACTTGCGGTGCATAGTCAATTTTTTTATAGAAACATTTCAACTATTTTCCTACTCCACATTTCACCTCTTCCGCTTTTTTTATCTATAGTCTGAAAAAACAAATACCCCACCAGCATTGACCGGAGCTTGGTATGTGGTGCAGAAGGGCTACTTTGTTAGGCGTGTTCCTCTAATAGGCCCGTTAGCCAAAACCGATACATTCTCTGCAAATGAGATCCCATTTGCCCGCTATGCCCCATTGAATATATTGCCCAATGTTTGATTGTCACGACCTTTTTCATAAATAAGGTCTACCAGCTGCTTTATTTCTTCCTAGTACGGATCAAAAGGCGCCATTGGGCCCCAAAGTCAGGTATCCGAACAGTTGAAATTAAATGCAATCAAAGCATGGGAATTCATTCCAAAAAGAAAACTTCAGGTCATGTTCAGCCTTTGTTGAAAGCAATCATCGGGGACTCCAAAAAGTTGATTTGAAGAGGTTCACAAAAATCTTGTTACATATAAAAACAAGGAATTGTTTGAATAGTTACAAAAAAAGTAATTACTTTGTTATGTAATACATAATACATTTTATGAAAGGAATTATAGCGGCAACCTATGCGCCAATGAATCAGGACGGGTTGCTTAACACGGATATAATTGAGGATTATGGCAACTTTTTGGTGGCGAACAAGGTGTCGGGAGCATTTGTCAACGGATCTACAGGGGATTTTACGGCCCTGAGTTCAATGGAACGAAAGGAATTGATAGCGGCTTGGTCGGAACAAAGGTCGGAAGGGCTTTTTTTGATCAACCATGTTGGCCATAACAATCTCAATGAAGCGGTGGAACTTGCCGGGCACAGTGCGGATATGGTGGATGCCACGGCTGCCCTGCCCCCATTTTATTTTCGTCCGAAAACATTGGACGATTTGGTGTTTTATTGCAAGCAAATTGCCCAGGCCGCACCCAACATCCCTTTTTATTATTACCATATCCCTATACTGACCAGGGTCAGTTTGCCAATGTTGGGCTTTATAGAAAAAGCCCATGATGAGATTCCAAACTTTGCGGGCATTAAGTACCCGGAGGATAACCTCTCAGATTTCAAGCAATGTGTCGACAAGGTTGATGGCTCCTTAGACATGTTCTTCGGTATTGATGAAAAATACATGGATAGTATACAGATGGATGCCCAAGGATGGGTGGGAAGTACGTATAATCATTTGGCCCCCCTTTACCATGAAGTCGCAAGTCTGGCGAATCAAGACCTATGGGAAGCTGCTGGGAAGCTTCAAGCCAAGGGCATACATTTTGTCCAGGTATTGGAGGCCTTGGGGGGGTATCACGGTGGTGGCAAAAGCTTTATGCGCTATTTTGGATTGGATATGGGCCCGAGCCGTTTTCCACACAAGACATTCAATGATAGCTTGTTGCGTCAAGCAATCCAATCTTTTGAAAAGGAAGGGCTTTCAGATTATCTGGCAAAGCCATTTTACGGGGATTCAGTGGCTTAACCTTAAAAAACAATTATTATGTAATACATAATACAAATAAATATATATATTTGTCCATAACACTTAATTAATCAAACTATTTAATCTATGAAACTCTCAAAGTATGCAGAACAAAATACGGCATCGGGTCTACTGAAGGTCCTGGGAAGCAATAGGACATCGATTCTTTTCTTTCTTCTAATGCTGTTGAATGTAGCTACGGTAACGGTGTATGCCCAGACCGCCCAGATTACTGGTACCATTACCGATGAACAAGGTGTGCCACTTCCGGGCGCGACCGTTTTAGTCAAGGGAACCACCAATGGTGCACAATCCGATTTTGATGGAAATTATAGCATTGAGGCCAATATTGGCGACACCTTGGTCTTCAGTTATATTGGGTTCACCACACAAGAAGTGGAGGTGTCCAATCAAACGATCATTGATGTGACCTTGGGCCAAAGTACTGCGGTGTTGGATGAAGTTGTGGTGACGGGCTATGGAAGTCAGTCCCGGTCCACCCTGACCTCCTCGGTGTCAAAACTGGACACCAAAGTATTGGAAAGTGCGACCAGGTCGAACCCTGCTACGGCATTGCAAGGTACCGTTGCTGGGCTTCGGGTGACCAATACATCTGGTCAACCCGGCTCCACACCACAAGTTGTACTGCGCGGGGGTACCAATTTCAGTGGAAATGATGCACCCTTGATTTTGGTGGATGGAGTGCCCAGTTCTTTTTATGCATTGAATTCCGACGATATTGAATCGATGGAGGTACTAAAGGATGCCGCTGCAACGGCCATTTACGGAGCTAGATCCGCCAACGGGGTAATCTTGATAACAACCAAAAAGGGTAAGGCGGGTAGGTCTTCCATCAATTACAAGTACCGATACAGTATCAATAACGAGCGTAATGACCAGCAATATCTTGGCGCGGCAGACCATATCAACTATAATAGGCAATCCATTGCGTGGTTCAGGGAGGCTACCAATAATCCAGGGGCTTTTGGGGCTTTCTTGGATGGTAACCAAAGTGCGGGGACCGGTAACAATACAACAAATGATCCGTTTACCACACAGCTTTTGACTGCGGACAACCAGTATTTGTTGAATCAGCCCGGATGGCAATCTATTCCGGATATTTTAAATCCCGGCCAACAGATTATATTTTATGACAATAAGGATGTGGGAGACCGTATTTATCAGAACAGTGAATCCAAGGATCATTACCTTTCTTTCGATGGAGGCAATGAAAAAGGTACCTATTATCTTGGTCTTGGGCTATTGGATAACCAAGGACTTATTTTGGGTTCAGGGTTTAAACGATACTCAGGGAAGTTCAGCGGTTCGTATAAGGTCACGGATAATGTTGAGGTAAATTCCAATATTCTGTATTCACATTCCAATTTAAACCTAAGTCCTTTGGGAAGTGAAGATACCGTATTTAGGAGGTTTCAAGGACAGGCCCCTACTTCAAGGACTTATGATAGCAATCCTGACGGAACATTTTCCGATCAGTATGCGGTAGGCCAAAACCAAGGATTTGGTAATCCACTGTATTATCAAGATAAGTTTGTGAGAAAGAACTTGGAGCAGCGTCTTCAGCTTTCGGTAGGTCTGGACTGGGATATTATGGATGACCTGAGCTTTTCCTTGAGCGGCAGTCATTTTGCAATCAACAATCATAATGAGAGCTTTAACCGGGCCTTTAGGACCGGAAGTACCGAGGGGCCATTGCGCACGGCAAGGGAGGCATCGGTCGGTTTGGACAGAATTTTGAGGAATCAAATTACCGGAACCTTGAATTACACAAAAAGATTTGGTCTCCACAATGTCAATGCCTTGATCGGTGCCGAATACTTTAAGGATAACTTTTTTGAGACATCCGCAGGAACGCGAAACTCCCCAACGGATCTGATAGAAACCCTGAATGCCGGGGCGGAAGCCAACGGGATACCGTATAGTTTTGAAACAGAATACGTTATCACTTCGACTTTTGGTAGATTGTTGTACGATTACGATAATAGGTATTTGGTCGGATTTACTTTCAGAAATGACGGATCTTCTAGATTGGGAAACAATAAATATGGGTTCTTCCCTGGGGTTTCCCTCGGTTGGAATGCCCATAATGAAAACTTTTTCCAAGATTCTGGATTGGGCAAGACCATTACCAAGTTTAAGCCAAGGCTGAGCTATGGGGTAAATGGTAACCAAGATGTATTGAGCAATTACGGGGTCTACGGTTCATATGGCTCCCAAGGGGTGTACAATGGCCAGACCGGATATGCCAATACGAGCTTGGCCACCCTTGATTTGAAATGGGAAAAAGCCACTACCTTCAACGTCGGTTTGGACGTTGCCCTGTTCGATAATAGATTATCGCTTATCGCGGATGCCTATACCAGGGATATCAAGGATAAATTGGCAAGCCTTACATTGCCATACTACACCGGCTTTAGTGGAATTCTGACCAACAATGGTACCTACAGGAACAGGGGCTTTGAGCTTCAAGTCAATGGCGATATCATTAGAAAGGAAGACCTCACCTGGAGTATGGGCGCAACTTTTACCAGAAACAGAAATTATGTGGTGGCCTTGCCCGAAAACGACAATGAACGCAATAGGCAAGGGGGGAGTTTGATCTGGAACCCGGAAACCGGCCAGGAAGAGTGGGTCGGTGGATTGCAGGAAGGACAACGTTATGGGGGCGATCTTGTAGTGGCTTTCGAACAGGAGAAAATTTATGCCAATCAGGCAGAAGCAGATGCGGACAATGCCATTACGGATGAGTATGCACCTGCGGCAAGTAGAAACCAAAGATGGGCAGGTGATGTAAAATGGGTCGATCAAAATGGTGATGGGGTGATCAACAATCTTGACAGGAAAGTGATCGGCCGAACGACTCCAGATTTTGTGGGCGGCTTCAATACCAGCCTTACCTATAAAAACTTCAGCCTGTTCGTACAAACTGATTTTGCCACCGGACATTTGGTTTGGAACCACATCAGGAACAAGGGCTATGCACAGACACAGGGCAATTTGGCACAACCTGCAGAGGTTCTTGATTCATGGACCCCGAACAATACGGATACCGAGTGGCCGCGATTTGTGTTCGTGAACGGAACCAAGAACGTGTGGAGGGGCAACGAGAGTGTTGCCAGCCTGCAGACAGAAGGGAACGAACAGTTTTGGGAAAAAGGGGATTACCTGGCCCTAAGGGAAGTGACACTTCGGTATAGTTTCCCATCGGAATATTTCAATGACGTCATCAAAAGATTGAGTATTAATATCACTGGGTCGAACTTGCATTATTTTAAAAGTATGAGCGGTGATACGCCCGAGGTTGGCGGGGTACAGTATGGAGAATTTCCTGTTCCCAAGACGATTACCATCGGACTTAATGTAACATTTTAAATTTGAGTGATATGAAAAAGTATATCTATATTATAACGGCAATATTAAGCTTCTATGCCTGTGAAAGCGAATTGGAGCTGGATGCACCCAGTGAACTGACCACGGGAGGATTTTGGGATTCTGAGGAAGGTGCCAGAACGGCACATACAGGGCTGTTTGCAAGCTTGCGAGCTGAAGCGGGAGACCTTTGGCTTCTAGGTGAAATACGTAGCGATGTATGGGGTGGGCGAACCTATGAGTCTCCCTCAAATCTTTCTTTGATAGAATCCAGTTTTACCGCATCAACTGCTCCCTTTGGTGGATGGGCGGGGTTTTACACCCAAATACATCGGGTGAACGACTTTTTGGCCAATGTGCCGAACATAACGTTTGTCAATGAAAACGATAAGAAGCATTTGATGGGGCAGGCTTATGGTTTAAGGGCATTGTACTATTATACTTTGTTGAAAACCTGGGGTGATGTACCCATTATTTTGGAGCCTTTGTCCAATGTCGACCCTAATGGCTTGAGCAGGGAAAGATCTCCACAGAACCAGGTGATGGATCAGATAAAAAATGATATCGAAGCCTCTTTGTCCGCCTTTGGATCGGACAGTTCATTCTGGGAAGGCAATAGAAACTTCTGGAGCAAAGCGGCGACCTTGGCGCTTAAGGGAGATGTGTATATCTGGTCCGGTAATTTAATGGGTGGCGGCAATGCTGACTTTAGCGAGGCGAAAAACGCTCTGGAACAGATAGCGACCATGGATGTAAGCTTGGCACCGACCATCGATGATTTATGGGGGGTACCCAACGAGGGCAACAGTGAGTTTATTTTTGCACTTCAGTATCAAAGGGACGAAGCATCCAATATCTATAATAGTTTTACGGGCCGAACAACGGAAATCAATCCCCAATTCAACGCCTCGGGCGAGTCAATGAGTGATTTTATCATTGCCGGGGCCAATAGGTATGGGCAATCCGAAAAGACCATTCAGCTTTTGGATGACAACGCGGACGATAGAAAGGACGCCACTTTTATAAGGTTGTATACCGATGATAATGGCGGTGTTGGATATCCCACCTATAATGAACCGACCTATTTCGGTTCCATATTGAACAAGTTTTTGGGTAGAGTGGATGGTACCGAACGCATCTTTGAAAACGATGTTCCCTTGTATAGGTATGCCGATGTGCTATTGCTGTTGGCCGAGGCAAAAAACCATCTGGGAGAAGATCCCTCGAATGAGATCAACCAGATACGCCAAAGGGCTTATGGTGCGGATTATGATCCAGGTATCCATGCCTACGTTAATGGTAGCCAGACAGATAATGCCAATGCGATCCTGACTGAACGATATAAGGAATTTATAGCAGAAGGGAAACGTTGGTGGGACTTGAGGCGTGCAGGTGATGGTTATGTCATTGAGAACGTAGGCTTTCTCAATCCTGGAGACGAGTATAAGTTATTGTTGCCGATCTCGGACGACATGATCGGTAGGAATCCGTTGTTGGATCAAACCCAGGGTTGGTAACATAGTGTTTGAACACAAATTTTATTTGAGTTAGTTATTGAGTTTAGTTGCAATTTTATTTAATTCAAGTGCAAGGGGCTGACATGTTCAGCCCCTCTTTTTCGTCCAGCCCATAATAAGGTATACAAACTCCGTGGATTAATGCTTAAGTACATTGTGCCCAATGTCCTTTTTTGTTTCTTATTGCGAAAATACCAAAGGATTGTGACCCAGCCTGTGTCAGGATAGCTGTCCAAGATTTCCAATAAACGTTAAAACCTTGGCTTGCCTGACTTTATGGTGTGGTGGCCCTGAAGTTGGTTAAATGTTATTTTTTCTGGTATTTGAAGATATGGTCGAAATGAGGTTCAAGATGGCGTCTCATTGCATTCCTGAAAGTTTCGGGAGTGCCTATTTTTAAATTGTCCAAAAGCATTCTGTGGGTCACAAAGGTACCTTTGGTGTAGTGGTATTCATCTAGATCACGATTTTCGGTATCCCTTAAGTAAACATATTCAAATACGGGCAGCAAAAGACCTTGGAACCGCTGAAGAGTGTCGTTCTTTGAAATTTGATAGAGTTTGCCGTGGAAGGCCACTTCTTTGTCCAATGTAAATCGAATTTTACCTGTACTGGTAGCTTCTTCTTCCTCGACTATTGCCTCCAGTTCATCAAGTTCCTTGGTTGTTTTGTGTTCAAAAAGAAAGTCGGCCATGCCCATTTCCAATATCAAACGAAGTTCAAAGAGATTTTTTAAGGTTTCGGTGCCCAATAGGGTGGGATCCATGATACGCTCAAAATTATTGATGATATCGGGCTGCTTTAATATCATGCCCCTATGCTTTTTGGATTCGATAAGCCCTAGGGTCCTCAACCGCAAAAGGGCTTCCCTTACCACTGTTCTGCTGACACCGAGACTTTTGGCGAAATCCAATTCTTTGGGAATGGGATCACCGGGCCCCAACCCATTTTCTTTAAAAAACTCCAGTAAGCTCAATTCAACCTTATCTACCAAGGAAAGGGTGTCGACCGGCTTTAATTTCTTTAACTGCTTCATATATTAATGAATTGATGCCCTCAGAGCATTTAGGTTATCCTAGGTGGAAAAATAAACATAATTCCTTTCATAGCGTAGTGCAAATATATTCAAAATTTATGTACATTTGTATTATGTTATACATAATATGAATTATTCAACTATTTATAAAGATGCGCTTTTGGGGGATGTCCTTCCTTTTTGGGAGGAAAATTCCCTTGATTTGTTAAACGGAGGCTATTTTACTTGTCTCGATCAAAAGGGCAAGGTTTACGATAAGGATAAATTTGTCTGGCTGCAAGGAAGACAGGTATGGCTTTTTTCCATGCTCTATACTAATTTGGAAAGCCGGGAGGCGTGGTTGGGCATTGCCCAATCTGGAATACAGTTCCTTAAAAAATACGCCAGGGATGAGCAGGGAAATTTTTATTTTTCACTGACTTGTGAAGGTCGTCCACTAATTCGGCCCTACAATATTTTTTCAGATTGCTTTGCGGCCATGGCTTTTGCCCAATACGCCAAGGCTTCGGGGGATCAAGAGGCAGCGGATATTGCCAAGCTTACGTACGGCAACATCTTGAAGAGGCGTACAGATCCCAAGGGAATCTACGAAAAAAGTACCGGTGTAAGGGCATTGAAGAATTTTGCCCTGCCCATGATCTTGTCCAATCTCGTTTTGGAGTTGGAACCCGTACTCCAACCCGATCAGGTGGAAAACACCCTGGATACGTGTATCGATGAAGTGATGGGGGTGTTCTTGAAAAAGGATACTGGACTCATATATGAAAATGTCAATATGGATGGAACGTTGAATGATTCCTTTGAGGGGCGCTTAATCAATCCCGGACATGGCCTGGAAGCGATGTGGTTTATTGCTGATATCGGAGTCCGTAGAGAGAATGTTGCCTTGATACGAAGAGCAAAGGAAACGGTTTTACGTCTTTTGGATTTTGGTTGGGACGACCGATACGGTGGAATTTTTTACTTTATGGATGCCAAGGGGTATCCGCCGCAACAGTTGGAGCACGATCAAAAATTATGGTGGGTGCATTTGGAGGCCTTGGTGGCCCTGGCCAAAATGTACCAGCTTACTGAATGTCCAAAAATATGGGCGTGGTATGAAAAGGTGCACCAATATACATGGACCCATTTCCCCGACCCGGTCAATGGTGAGTGGTTCGGTTATTTAAATAGGCAGGGGCGTCCTCATTTAACATTGAAAGGTGGTAAGTGGAAAGGCTGTTTCCATGTTCCACGTGCCCTTTATCAATGCTGGAAAACATTTGAAAAAATAGAAAACAAAAATACAGTTTAATGAATATGACCAATCGCATTTTCAAACAGATCTTTATGGGGCTCATTGTTGTTGTGGCGCTCTCATGCAGTACCAATCAAAACCATGCCATTAAAATAAAGGCGGAACAACCTATTTTGCCTGTGTTGACAGGAAAGGATAAGAATAAAGTCCTCGAAATCGAGCTGAACGTGCCAAAGACGCCCAAGGATTTGAACGCGAAAGAATTTGTATTTTCTTTGGAGGGTACAACGGATATTCGAGATTTGGCCATGGCTACTTTGTTTTATGGCACTGAGGACGACTTCGAAAATGCTTCGGTGGTTGGAAAAACCACGGACTTGGCGCCAAGGTTCTCCGTAAATGCAAACCAGTCCTTGTCACAAGGTGTGCAATACTTCTGGTTGTCCGTTAGCTTGAATGAAAGTCCCGATTTAACTGGAAAAATCGGTGTGAAATTAACCAATGTGACGCTTTCCGATGGTTCGCAGCTAGGCGTTGGTATGGAAGTCGCACCTAGGCCACAACGCCTTGGCATTGCTCTTAGGCAAAAAGGTCAGGACGGTATCGACACCTATCGAATCCCTGGAATTGCGACTACGAATAAGGGTACTTTGATAGCCGTGTACGATAACCGTTATAACGACCCAGTGGACCTACAAGAGGATATCGATGTGGGTATGAGCCGAAGTACCGATGGTGGACAGACATGGGAGCCGATGAAGGTAATCATGGATATGGGCGGGTTTGATGGATTGCCAGAGGACCAAAACGGTATTGGTGATCCAGCTGTGCTGGTAGACCGCAGGACAAACACCATTTGGGTAGCCGCTCTTTGGCTTCATGGGTATCCGGGGGAACGAGCTTGGAATGCCTCTGAACCTGGAATGTCCCCCGACAAGACAGGTCAACTTATGCTGGTAAAAAGTGAGGATGATGGGTTGACATGGTCGTCCCCGATCAATATAACGAAGATGACCAAACAACCCGAATGGCAGTTATTCTTTAATGGTCCTGGTGCAGGGATTACCATGGAAAACGGCACCTTGGTATTTCCTGCCCAATTTAAGGATGCCGAAAGGGTACCACATTCAACGATCATTTACAGTAACGACAATGGCAAATCCTGGCAAGTGGGGACCGGTGCGAAATCGGAGACCACGGAGGCACAGGTAGTGGAAGTCTCCCAAGGGGTCCTTATGCTCAATATGCGCGACGATAGAAACAGGGCCAACCGAAAAGACAGTCTGAACGGCAGGTCGGTGGCAACAAGCCGTGATATGGGGAAAACTTGGATCGAACACCCGACTTCCCGAAAAGCTTTGATCGAACCCAATTGTATGGCAAGTATCATTGCCCATGAACATCCCGAACGGGGAAAACTACTGTTTTTTTCAAATCCAGACTCAAAGACCCGTCGCAATCATATTACGGTAAAGACAAGTTTTGATTTGGGGATGACCTGGCCCGAGGAGCACCAAATCGAACTCTATGCCGATGATACCTATGGGTATTCCTGTCTTTCGATGATTGATGAAAATCACTTAGGAATTCTCTATGAAGGGACAAGGGAACTATATTTCCAAAAAATTCCATTGAGTGATTTAATTGGTTCCTAAAACGTAATGATGAATTTAGTTTTATTCCCCCCGACCCATATCATGACAAGGTTTTTAGACTGGATTTGGGTGGTCTGCCTTTGTTTTGTTTCGATCAGCCAAGTGCATGGCCAATCGTCCACAACCGCAGGTGGACACCAATATCCCATAATCCCCACCCCAAAGCATGTGGAGTATGGAGATCGTGTTCTTACCTTTGATGGATTCTACATGGAATCCGTCGCTTTTCCCCGTGAAGGCCTTATACTCAATGAATTTTTAGAGAGCAATGGGATTGGGAATGATGCCCAAGGGCTCGCTGTCAACCTACTGAGGAATGATACCATCGGGCCCAATGATGAGGCATATATGCTTAGGATAGATAGTGCTGTGACCATTTCCGCAAATTCGAAAGCGGGAGCCTATTATGCTATCGCAAGTTTAAAGCAGCTCTTCCGAAAAGAGGGCAACAAAGGACATTTGCCTGTTGTGGACATCAAGGATTGGCCTTCGTTCGAGGTTCGGGGTTTCATGCACGATACGGGGAGAAATTTTCAATCTGTAGATCAATTGAAGGAACAGATCGAGGTACTTGCCAATTACAAATACAACATTTTCCACTGGCATTTAACGGATAACCCGGGATGGCGGTTGGAAAGCCGAAAATATCCACAATTACAATCGGATGACGCGTTCTCAAGAGATATTGGCCAATATTATACTCAGGAGGATTTTAAGGAAATCTTGGCCTTTTGCAAAGCGCGAAACATTACCGTTATTCCAGAACTGGACATACCTGGTCATACGGAAGCGTTCCGGAGGGCCTTTGGTTTCAGTAAAATGAACAACCCCCAAGTATTGTCCATTCTATTGGACTTATTCGATGAACTCATGGCACTGGCCGATGCCGATGAGATGCCATACATACACATGGGCACGGATGAGGTGAGAAATAGGACGGAAGAAGTTCCCATCGAATTTATAGAGACCCTTGCCCGCCATATCCAAGAACATAATCGAAAAGTCATAACTTGGAAGGAGGGTATCGAATTGGATGAAGATATCGTCACTATTCAACAATTATGGGCGCAGCATCCGCCAACAAAAGGCAGGGAATTTATTGACTCCAGGGCCAATTATATCAACCATCTCGATCCATTGGCAGGAATGGTTCGATTATTCTTTCAACAGCCATGCCGTCAAGTCAGGGGAGATACTATTGCATTGGGCGGGATATTGTGTGCATGGCCAGATAACAATGTGTCCGACCAACGCGATATTTTACGTCAAAACCCTATATATCCTTCCATGGTGTTTTATGCGGATGCCATTTGGAACGGTAGGCCCGGGTACGACAAGCAGTATTGGACAGTGTTGCCCAAAGCAGGTACACCGGCCTATGTTGCCTTCCAACAATTCGAGGAAAAGGTGATCAAGCATCGGGAATTGTTCTTTGCAAAGAAGGAATTTCCCTATGTTTCCCATTCTGGGATCCCATGGCAAATTATAGGCCCTTTTGATCATGGCGGTGATTTCTCCACGTCATTTCCAGTGGAAACGGGCATACAGAAAAAATACAGGGTTGACGGTAGGGTGTTTACATGGGAAGGACCTTATTTTGGTGGAACCATACATTTGAAGCACTTTTTTGGATTTCCATCGATTACCGATGCAAAACGTGGGACCTTTTATGCAACCACCCAAATATATTCCCCCGATCATCGTGTTCAGGATTTTTGGGTGGGTTTCCATGGTTGGTCAAGATCGGGAGGGCGTCGAGGAGGCCCTTTTCCACAACAGGGTGAATGGCATAATACCCAACCGGGAATATGGGTAAATGGAACCCTAATTGATCCCCCACAATGGAAACAACCGGGCATAACTGCCCAATCGGAAGAAATTCCTTTTCTTGATGAAGACTACTTTTATCGTGAACCGACAAAAATCCCATTAAAAAAAGGGTGGAATGAAATAATATTGAAGATACCCTTTGGCAAGCCTTCTTGGAAATGGATGTTTAGCTGTATACCTATACGGGAAACCGCCGATGGAATCCGAGAGGCCGAAGGGTTGAAATATAGATTGGCAATTAAAACGGAATAGTATGACAATTATACGGTGGATTATTCTTGTGGCCCTGTGTTGTATCTCTGGTCTGTGTAGGGGACAGCATCAACAAAAACTTGTTCTGGAAAAACTGCCTAGCTTGTCGGGTGCAGACCTAGAGACCTCAAACGGTTTTGCCGGTATGATGGGGGGCAAGCAAGATGGGGTTTTGATTGCAGCAGGTGGGGCCAATTTTCCCGATGGATTTCCTTGGGAAGGTGGAAAAAAAGTCTGGAGTGACGCCATTTATTACCTCAAGGGGGAGCAGTGGAAACTTGCATCACAGAG
This sequence comes from Flagellimonas halotolerans, assembly GCF_035818535.1. Classification (NCBI taxonomy): domain Bacteria; kingdom Pseudomonadati; phylum Bacteroidota; class Flavobacteriia; order Flavobacteriales; family Flavobacteriaceae; genus Flagellimonas; species Flagellimonas halotolerans. The sequence continues at coordinate 28,399 of NZ_JAYKYV010000020.1, forward strand.
ATTGCCCCTGCCTTTGGCTTATGGGTCATCCGTCAGTCTGAACGAGGGTATCCTTTTGATAGGAGGGGAGAATGCGCAAGGGAGCACCAGTCAGGTACTTCTGTTGAGTTTTGATCCAAGAGGGGAGTCTTTTACCTTGACAGACTATCCAAAGCTTCCCGAACCCTTGGCCTATTCATCTGCAGTAGTGGAAAACGGTTATGTTTACGTTATAGGGGGGAAGAATGCCCTAAGAAGCACCAATTCCTTTTATAGGCTGTCCCTAGCAACAAAATCCTGGGAAAAATTACCGGATTTCCCCGGACAACCAAGGGCCCTGCATGTGGCTGCGGTACAGGACACCCAACATTCCAGAAAATTATTTGTCATAGGGGGAAGGAATCAAAGGAAGGGACAAAAATCCATACCATTGAGGACATTTTTGGCCTATGATCTTTTTACGGGAGAATGGCAAGAGCTAGGGGAACTGCAGATCGGTGGTACTCCCAAGGTTTTGATGGGGGCCTATGGGAGGTCGGTGGGGTCGATGCATATTATGGTTTATGGGGGCTCCGATGAAGTGCTTTTCAACAAATTGGAAGCAATTGCATTACGGATGCAGTCAGTGCAGAACGATTCCATTATAAATGCCCTAAGGTTGGAACGGGACGAAATTTTAAAGGATCATCCTGGATTTTCGAACGGGGTACTGTCCTACAATACCATTACTGGCAAGTGGTTTGAATATGAATCGCTTGATCGACCTTTGCCCGTTACCGCCCTATCCTTTGCCGATGGCCAAGATGTGTTCATGGTCTCAGGGGAGGTATCGCCTGGAATTCGCACCACCAGGGTGCAGAAAATTACGGAAGGGGAGGCGGTACGGGCATTCGGTGCCATTAACTATATCGTGCTGTTCGGCTACCTTATGATTTCCTTGCTTATCGGGGTATATTTCTCTTATAAACAAAAGTCCACGAACGATTACTTTGTCGGTGGGGGGCGGATTCCATGGTGGGCCAGTGGCCTCAGTGTTTTTGGAACCTTGCTGAGTGCCATTACCTTTATGGCCATTCCGGCGAAGGCATTTGTCACCGATTGGTCCTTTTTTATGTTGAATATGGCTGCCATAGCCATTACACCTTTGATTTCCCTGGTGTTCATTCCTTTTTTCAATCGTTTAAAGATTACCACGGCTTACGAATTTTTGGAGGACCGCTTTAATTACACGGCTAGGGCCTTTGGTAGCCTGTCCTTTATCCTGTTTCAATTGGGCCGTATCGGTATTGTGCTTTTGTTGCCCTCATTGGCCATTTCCATAGTTACGGGGATTCCTGTTGAAACCAGCATTCTAATGATGGCTTTGTTGTGTATTGCCTATACCGCCTTCGGGGGAATCGAGGCCGTGATCTGGACGGACGTTCTGCAGGTCATCGTCCTGCTCGGTGGAAGTGTTCTGGCCGTTATATGGATTATGTTGCATACGGAAAGTTCCTTTGGAGACATGATTGGCTATGCTTCTGCACAGCAAAAATTCAATGTAGCCAATATGGATCTTGATTTTACCAAAGCCACATTTTGGGTAGTGACCATCGGTGGGCTCGCCTCGGCCATGGTGACCCAGGGAACCGATCAGACCATTGTTCAGCGTTATCTAACCAGTACGGATATGAAGAATTCCCAAAAAACGCTGTACACCAATGCCATATTGACCTTGCCGGCAAGTGTTATTTTCTTTGGCCTTGGAACTTTGCTGTTCATTTTTTATTCTGAATTTCCAGCTCGCTTGTCCCCTACCATTTCAAATAACGACTCCATTTTTCCAATGTACATTGTCAAGGAATTGCCTGTAGGGGTATCGGGACTTTTGGTGGCCGGTATTTTTTCTGCAGCCATGAGTAGTATCAGTAGCAGCCTGAACTCCGTTTCCACTGCCTTTTGCAATGATTTCTACAAACGGTTCAAAAGGGATGTGGCCGATAAACGCTTATTGCGTATCGCTAGAATGGTTACTGTTCTTACCGGACTGATCGGAATGTTACTGGCTCTTTGGATGGCCAATTCCAACATTAAATCCCTTTGGGATGAGTTTTATAGGTATCTTGGTTTGTTTACTGGAGGTCTTGGAGGTATGTTCCTATTGGGCATGCTGACCAAAAGGGCCAATGCAAGGGGAACTCTTTTAGGCCTTTTTGCCAGTGCGGTTTTGATATGGTATATCAGTGTGTTTACAAATATCAGTTTCTTAATGTATGCGTTCTTTGGGCTGGTTTCCTGTTTCGTTTTCGGATACCTGTTTAGCCTATTTTTTAAACCCAAGGGCAATCATTGATCAGTTGTGTTGTATGGCCAGGGGCTATCACTGGAAGCTCACAATCGTTCAAACTGGATGGTTAGGGAAGACTGGACGGGTAGGTAACAAAAGTCGACAGGTACGACTGGGGTACACCTTGTTAATGACCCCAAAATGATGTCCTTAAAAATTTACATCTTTACAGGAACAATTGTACCATCTGGAACGGTCTAAACTTTTTAGGAATAAAAACAAAAAACTTAAATGTTAAAATCCCTCGGCTATATCATGTTGTTTTTGATCTTGGGCGAAGCCCTAAGGCATCTTTTCCATCTTCCTGTTGCAGGAAATATCTTGGGAATGATATTTATTTTCCTTGCTCTGAGAACAAGGATCATTAGCTTGGATTCGGTAAAACCGGCCGCAGATAAACTCTTGAACTATATGGTACTCTTTTTTGTGCCCTATGGGGTTGGCTTAATGAACCATTTCGATGTGGTAAGGGAGCATTGGGGCGCCTTGGCGCTAGTGGTGACTGTCAGCACATCCATGACACTGATCATAACCGGATATATCCAACAAATACTTGAGAAATGAAGGAATATCTTCTGACCTCGCCCATGGTTTGGATCTTTCTGACCTTGGCGGTTTATTTTTTAGCCCAAAAAGTTCACGTGAAATTGAAGTGGGTCTTGGCCACCCCGATCTTAATCACGGTTTCGGTCCTGATAGTGCTTTTGCTGGCTTTGGACATCGATTTTGAAACCTATGATCAAGGCGGTCGGTATATCAGTTTTTTTTTGGGACCTTCCGTGGTTGCCCTAGGAGTATTGTTCCATGAAAAATATGATGAGATCAAAAGCAATTTGATACCCTTTTTTGCCGCAGTGACCATTGGGGGTGTCTCCAGTATATTTATAGTTTTGTTGAGTTTGATCTGGTTGGAATCCCCCAGTTTCATCGTTAGGTCATTGGCCGCCAAATCGGTGACCACGCCCATAGCCATTGAAACTACCAAATTGGTTTCGGGAATACCGGCAATTACGGCCGCAGTGGTCATAGCCGTGGGCATTTTTGGAAATGTCTTTGGGGTACCTATTCTAAGGGCATTTGGCATTAAGAGTGAAATGGCCATAGGAACGGCCCTGGGCACGGCCTCCCATGGCATTGGTACAGCTCGGGCTCTGGATATTGGAAGGAGTGCCGCCGCTTACGGAGGTATCGCCATTTGCGTAAACGGCGTGGTCACAGCAATTTTGGTCCCCTTGATATTGGATGGGTTCAATTTTTTATGATTGGCTTGAACACACTTAATAAACAAACGCTTTGAAAACAAAAGACAAAAACAACATGACAATAAAAAATATCATACTATACATACTTCTTCCAATGGTAATGTTGGGCTGTAAAACAGTTGCCCCGCCCGAAGCTGTGGGACCGACCCCCTCAGAAAGGCAAATGGCTTGGCACAAAATGGAATATTATGCCTTCGTACATTTTAACATGAACACCTTTACCAATAGGGAATGGGGAACAGGGGCCGAATCACCAAATCAGTTCAACCCCTCCAATTTGGATGTCCGACAATGGGCAAGAGTGGCTCGTGATGCCGGTATGAAAGGTATTATTCTTACGGCCAAGCACCACGATGGTTTTTGCCTGTGGCCATCCAATACTACCGAGCATTCGGTCAAGAATTCACCCTGGAAAAATGGGGAGGGAGACGTGGTCAGGGAATTGAGCGAAGCCTGTAAAGAGTATGGACTGAAACTCGGACTATACCTTTCCCCCTGGGATCGGAACAATACATATTATGGCCGGCCCGAGTACGTGAAAATCTTCCATGAACAGCTCCGGGAACTTTTGACCAATTATGGAGAATTGTTCGAGATTTGGTTTGACGGGGCCAATGGAGGTTCTGGCTACTATGGAGGTGCCAACGAGTCCAGAAAGATCGATAGTAAGACCTACTACGATTGGGAAAAGACCACCGCCATGATCCGAAAGTTGCAGCCCAATGCCGTAATCTTTGCGGATAACGGACCTGATGTACGCTGGGTGGGCAATGAGGAAGGCTGGGCCAATGAGACGAATTGGAGTATCATGCGAAGGGACGAGATCTATCCCGGTTGGCCCCGTTACGTTGAGCTGCGTTCCGGCCATGAGGATGGTACCCATTGGCTACCGGCCGAAGCCGATGTTTCCATCCGGCCGGGATGGTATTATCATGCCGCTGAGGACCATCAGGTGAAAACGCTGCCCCATCTGCTGGATATTTACTATAACGCTATTGGTAGAAATGCCGCCTTGCTATTGAACCTTCCGGTGGATACCCGTGGGTTGGTACATGAAAAGGATGTGAGACGCTTGATGGCCCTAAAAGAACAAATCGACAAAGATTTTGCCCATGAACTTACAAATAATTCAAAAATAGAGGTTTCGAACACGCGAGGAGGTCATTCCGACTATTCGGCCAAAAATATGTTGGATGGCAACAATGATACCTACTGGGCAACCGATGACGGCATTACAAGGGCCACTATCACAGTTTCGTTCGATGAACCCACCGAGCTAAACCGGATAGTTTTGCAAGAATTCATTTCCTTGGGACAACGGATCAAAAAATTTACCGTGAGCGCAAGGGTCGATGGAAAATGGAAAATACTCGACGAGCAGACAACGGTAGGCTATAAGCGCATTCTTCGCTGGGAAACCGTTTTGGCGGATAAGGTGAAAATAGACATTTTAGATTCCAAAGGCCCCATTCTGCTGTCCAACCTTGCACTGTACCGTGCACCTAAGCTAGTTGTGGATCCCATCATTACAAGGAACCGTAAAGGGCTTGTTTCCCTTTCGGTGCCAGAGAGATCGGTCGATGTTTTCTATACCTTGGATGGTACCGAGCCTTCCATGGGCTCCCAAAAATATCGTGTACCATTTTTGGTAGAAAAGCCCACTACCGTCAAGGCCATTGCGATAAATCTCGAAAACGGACAGGGAAGTGGCGTGGCGGTCAAATATTTTGACCTGGCCAAAAATGATTGGAAGGTCGTTTTTCCGATCGGGGAAGAAAAAGAGGTGATAAAATTGATGGACGATAATCCCGAAACCTTTTGGGCGACTAATCAAAAAGAGGTTGTAATCGATTTGGGACGCACCCATGAGCTAAATGGTTTTACCTACTGGCCCAACCAAGAACGCTATCCGTTCGGAATCATTACCCATTATGAATTTCTGGTGAGTCAAGATAATAGGAACTGGCAGTCTGTGGCATCGGGGGAATTCGGTAACATTGTCAATAGTAGAATCGAACAAAAGGTTATGTTCCAACCAACGAAGGGCAGGTACATCAAATTACGCGCCTTGGGGGTCGACGGTAAAGATTCACGGGCATCTTTTGCCGAAATAGGGGTTTTGACCCAAGACCCGTACCAAGATAACCAATAGATGGCGAAACATAAAGAACAAAGCTCAGCGTACCGGTATAGCCAAAAAAATAAAACAAATCGATACACAATGCCCCAACTACTACAAAATCTAAAAAAAGTCAAAGTAGCCTTCACTTTATGTATGCTACCGATAGGATTATTGGCCCAATTGAGCCTTTCCCCTTTTTTTGGTAATCACATGGTGGTGCAACGCAACCGTCCCATCCATTTTTGGGGCAAGGGGCAACCACAAACCACCGTTGTGCTGAAGTTGGGCAATACCACCAAAGAAACCACCGTGGAAAAGGATTCCACATGGAGCCTGTATTTAAAAAGGCACAAGGCCTCTTCCGAACCGATGGGCCTACTCATTGTAAATGGTGGGAAAAGGATAGAAATCAATAATATTATGGTTGGCGATGTGTGGCTGTGCATAGGTCAGTCCAATATGGAGTGGCCCATGGAACGGGAAATGTATTTTAAAAATGCCAATGGGTTTGCTGGTGACTCCTTGCTTCGATTCTACAATCCAACCTATGCAGGAAAAAATATCTATAACAAGATTTTTGTCGACTCCATTGCAAGTCAATTGACCCCAGAGGGTTTTTACAGGGGAAATTGGCAAGAATGTGACAGCACTTCCGTGAATACCATGAGTGCAGTAGGATATTATTTTGGCAAAACGATCATGGATACCGAAGCTGTACCTATTGGTCTTATCCATTTGGCCATAGGAGGTGCTCCCATAGAAACCTTCATAGACCGAAAATCCTTCCTTCGTAACCCTCGCTTTAAAAACAAAGTCAAGGGAAATTGGCTGGACAATGATGAACTGCCGGTTTGGGTCAGGGAACGGGGCAGACAAAATGTAGGGGGAGCAAAGAATGTACCCCAAGACAATCTGGGACCCAACCATGCCTTTAAACCAGGTTTTGCCTATGAAGCGGGAGTCCGACCATTGATGAAAATGCCCATAAGGGGCATTGTTTGGTACCAAGGGGAGAGCAACGCCCAAGAACTCGATCGTGTGGAGGAATACGGGGAGTTGCAAGAAATGATGGTCAAAGCCTACCGTCGCCAGTGGAAAGACCCAGACATGCCGTTCCTGTGGGCACAACTCTCTTCTATTGATACGGTGCACTATAAGTCAAGGTTTTGGCCCGAGTTTAGAAACGAACAACGAAAACTATTGGACAGGATACAAAATTCAGGGATGGCCGTGACAAGTGATATAGGCGCCAGACATGACGTGCACCCAATAAACAAAAAGGCAGTGGGCGAGCGTCTTGCCCGGTGGGCCCTTTCAACCGTTTATGGCCACGACGAAGTGCCTTCCGGCCCATTGCCCAAAAAAGCAAAGTACAAAAATGGGAACATTATTGTTACCTTTCGGTATGGCAAGGGTTTGACGACTTCGGATGGAGAAGCTCCACGGGGCTTTTCCTTGGATGGTAAGTCGCCGATACTGGCATTCATTGATGAAAGGGACAGAATTGTCATTCCGTCCCCACAAAAACCAAAAAAATTGTATTATGCGTGGAAACCTTGGACGGATGCCAACCTAGTCAATGCTGGGCAGCTTCCCGCATCCACGTTTAAAGTGAGTGTAAAATAAATATCCACGACGATAAAAATGAATAACAGATGAAACGTAGGGAATTCGTTAGAAACAAAATCATCGCATCCACAGCAATTGGATTGGGAGGGGCTCCATTATTTGCAATGGAATCGCAAAATACCTATCCATTGGTCAAAAATGATTTTCAACTCAAATATGCACCGCATTTGGGCATGTTCAAGGAATCGGCCGGGGACGATCCCATCGATCAATTGAACTTTATGGCAGA
>NZ_JAYKYV010000021.1:0-35037 GCF_035818535.1 Flagellimonas halotolerans
GCCACTAAAACCAATATGGTTCAGTGGCATTTAGTTTAATGTTCATGAAAAAGCAGGCTTACTCCTGAATGTCCCTCAATTATATCCAATCGTTATTCCAAACTCCTGCCTGCCGGCAGGCAGGCCAGTTCAGGGTGCTGAGATTTCCCACGTTCCCGCAGGTCATCGGTTCGAAAAAGACAAGATTGTTCGATCACTTAGTTACTGCTACTGCTTACTGCACATACATGGTCAATCAAATAGTTAGCTGTCAATTCTTGTCCTCCAACAAGGGCACAAAACGGAATGAACCAAACTCTTTCTTTTCAAACTCTTTTTTCGATTTTCGTACGTACAAAGTCATGATTTGCTCATTAACTCCAACAGGAATTACCAGCCTGCCCCCTACTTTCAACTGGGACAACAGCGGTCTTGGCACTTCCGGCGCACCAGCGGTCACAATAATTCCATCAAAAGGGGCCTCTTCGGGCAATCCTTTATACCCATCGCCAAAAATCATTTTCTTGGGACGGTAATGCATTTTATTGAAGAACAATCGGGTAGTCTTGAACAGCTCCAATTGGCGTTCAATCGTATATACCTTCGCCCTTAAATGCAGTAAAACCGCGGTTTGGTAACCACTTCCCGTACCGATTTCCAAAATTTTGGCGTTGGGTTTTACTTCCAACAATTCAGTCTGAAAAGCAACCGTATAGGGCTGTGAAATCGTCTGGTCGGCACCAATGGGAAACGCCTTATCTTGATAAGCATGGTCTTCAAAACCACTATCCAAAAACAAGTGCCTTGGAATGGTTTTTATGGCTTCGAGCACCTTTTTGTCCGCAACTCCCTTGGCAGCAACAATCTCGGCCAAGTTCTTGCGCATTCCCCTATGTTTGAGCGTATCCTTCATCGTCTGTGGTCTGGTGGCACGAATTTATAAAGTTCCCCAAAATATCCCCTTAGTTCCGATCAAAAATTTATGGAAACTGGCTTCATATCCGTATTTTTGACAAAAACAGGTAATATGCTAAAAGTTGGTGTCCTGGGAGCAGGACATTTAGGAAAAATACACCTAAGGCTCTTAAACCAATCGGACAACTATGAACTTGTGGGGTTTTACGATCCGGACGAGATCAATGCTAAAAAAGTAGCTGCCGAATTTGGTTATTCCCATTACGAAAACATCAACAATTTGATAGACGCTGTGGATGTTGTTGACATTGTAACACCAACATTGTCCCATTTTGATTGCGCCAAAAAAGCCATTGAAAAAGGGAGGCACGTCTTTATAGAAAAGCCCATTACCAACACACTGGAAGAAGCCGAGGAGTTATTGGAACTATCCAAAAAACATGGCGTAAAAGGCCAAGTAGGCCACGTGGAGCGCTTCAACCCTGCGTTTTTGGCCGTGAAGGACAAAATCGAGAACCCAATGTTCATCGAAACGCATCGCTTGGCGGAGTTCAACCCTAGAGGAACTGACGTTCCTGTGGTATTGGACCTGATGATACACGACATTGATGCGATTTTGAGCGTGGTGCCTTCCGAAGTGGAAAAAATCAATGCAAGTGGCGTTTCCGTAATCAGTCAATCGCCCGATATCGCCAATGCGCGCATTCAGTTTAAAAATGGCTGTGTGGCCAACCTTACCTCTAGTCGTATTTCTTTGAAGAATATGCGTAAATCTCGTTTTTTTCAGCGGGACGCTTACATTTCTGTTGACTTTTTAGAGAAAAAAGTGGAAGTGGTAAAAATGAAGGACGCTCCCGAAAACCCAGGGGATTTTGATATGATCCTTCAAAATGCCGAAGGAGAAAAGAAACAAATCTATTTTGAAAACCCCGAGATAGACGTCAACAATGCCATTTTGGACGAGTTGGAAACCTTTGCCGATGCCATAAACAACGATACTGATCCCATTGTAAGTTTGGAACAAGGCACCAACGCACTCCGCGTGGCCCTTCAGATAATTGAATCTTTCGAAAATTAATATATTGCCGTTCTCGACCATGCTCGAATTGACAATACTTTAAACAATATACTATGGAAAAAATAGCGGTAATCGGTGCCGGAACCATGGGAAATGGAATCGCCCATGTTTTCGCGCAAAACGGATATAAGGTCAATTTGGTAGATATTGCACAGGCATCTTTGGACAAAGGTTTGGCCACCATTACCAAAAATTTGGATAGAATGATTGCCAAAGAGGTAATTGATGAAGCCAAAAAGGAGGCTACCCTTGGCAATATTACCTCCTTTACCAATCTAAAAGACGGTGTTTCGAACACGGATTTGGTGGTTGAAGCGGCAACGGAGAACTTGAACATCAAACTGAAGATTTTTAAGGATTTGGACAACATCTGCAAAGCAGAAACCATTTTGGCCACCAACACATCTTCCATTTCAATAACTCAGATTGGTGCTGCCACCAATCGCCCTGAAAAAGTAATCGGAATGCACTTTATGAATCCAGTACCAATTATGAAATTGGTCGAGATAATTCGTGGGTACAGTACATCTGATGAAGTCACGGAAACCGTTATGGAGCTGTCCAAAAAATTAGGAAAAACCCCAACCGAGGTAAACGATTACCCTGGATTTGTGGCCAATCGTATTTTAATGCCCATGATCAATGAGTCCATCGAGACACTTTACAATGGCGTAGCCGGGGTTGAGGAAATTGACACCGTAATGAAATTGGGCATGGCACACCCCATGGGCCCGCTTCAATTGGCCGATTTTATTGGGTTGGATGTTTGCCTTTCCATTTTGAACGTGATGTACGATGGATTCAAAAACCCAAAATACGCTCCTTGTCCCCTACTTGTTAATATGGTGATGGCGGGCAAGCTCGGTGTAAAATCTGGTGAAGGCTTTTACGATTATTCCGAATCCAGAAAAGCTGAACACGTTTCCGCACAATTCAAATAAAATTTCATGGCCATCATAAAACCGTTTAAGGCCATTCGCCCCACAAAGGACAAAGCATTTTTTGTAGCATCGCGCTCCTACGAAGAGTATTCCCAAGAGGAGTTGAAGGCGGTGCTGCAATACAATCCTTTCTCTTTTCTGCACATCATCAACCCGGGATTCAAGTTTGAAAAGAACATCAAGGGAAAAGAGCGATTTGGGCTTGTACATAACCGATACTTGGAATTTTTGGAGGAAAATGTCTTCCAAAAAGATGATGAGCCCAGTTTTTACCTCTATCAAATAGAAAAGAACGATTTTAAAAGTTTGGGATTCTTTTGCGCCTGTAGTGTGGACGATTACAGGAGCAATATCATCAAAAAGCATGAAGACACTATTCAGGATCGTGAAGAGTTGTTTGCCGACTACTTGCATACCGTAGGTTTTAACGCAGAGCCGGTTTTAATGACTTATGAGGACAATGCGCTTGTGGATAAAATCTTTCAGCGTAAAATAGAACGGAAACCCGAATACGATTTTACCACAACCGATAGGGTCAACCATAAATTGTGGAAAATCTCGTATCCCGAAGGGATTGAAAAATTGGAAAAGGCCTTTGGCGACCTCAATGCACTCTATATTGCCGATGGTCACCACCGTAGTGCCTCATCGAACTTGTTGGCAAACCTAAAAAAATCACAGAACGAGAATCACACGGGTGAGGAAGCCTACAACTATTTTATGGCCTACCTGATTCCGGAATCACAAATACGAATTTCTGAGTTTAATCGTATGGTGAAAGATTTGAACGGATTCTCCAAAAAAGAGTTTTTAATCAAACTTGATCAACATTTTAGAATCGAAAAAAGGGATGACGGGCTTTGCAAACCTTCTAAAAAACATGAATTTAGCATGTATTTGGAAGGTGAGTTCTACACGCTCCATTTTAGAAAAACAAACCACGAGTTTACCGATGCCCTGAGTAAATTGGATACTCAAATTCTGTACAAGACCGTTTTAGAGCCCATTTTGGGCATTACCGATTTGAGGAACGACAAACGGATTTGCTACGGGTATGGCAAAAACAACCTTATCCAAATGAAAGATTTGGTGGACTCTGGCCGTTACGCCGTTGGTTTTAGCTTGGTACCCACCACTATTGAAGAAATCAAGGCAATTGCCGATGCAGGTTTGGTAATGCCCCCAAAAAGCACGTATATTGAGCCTAAGCTCCGAAGCGGGCTGGCTATTTATGAATTATAAACTTTAAAACACAGTACATTGTGATGATAAATTCGTCATTTCGAGCGGGTTTCACGACAGCATGAGTGAAATTTGTATCTGGAAAAAGAATTTTTATCTAAAAAAGGTTATCGACCTGCTTGCCGGCAAGCAGGTACGATTTTTCCTTCTAAAAAAACTCGAACTGACGGTTTTTTGACCATAATATTATCAAAATGCACTACGAGTAATTTTATTGTCATTCCTGTGAAAACAGGAATCCATTAACCAAAAAGATTCCGCATTAGGTGCGGAATGACATTAAGAACATTATGCCTATAAAAGATGATCTCAATAAAATAAAATCCGAACTGCCCGAAGGGGTAACTTTGGTCGCCGTTTCCAAAACCAAACCCAACGAGGATATTTTGGAAGCCTACGAGGCGGGACAACGGGTATTTGGAGAAAATAAAGTACAGGAAATGGTCCAAAAATGGGAAGGTTTGCCCAAGGACATCGAATGGCACATGATTGGCCATGTACAGCGCAATAAGGTCAAATACATGGCCGAGTTTGTTTCCTTGATCCACGGGGTGGACAGCCCAAGGTTGTTGAAGGAAATTAACAAACAAGCTAAAAAGCATGATCGCGTGATTCCCTGCTTGCTCCAAATCCATATTGCAGAAGAAGATACCAAATTTGGTTTGGACGAAAAGGAATTGTACGAGCTTATCAGCTCTGATTACTTCAAGGCGATGGAACACATTAAAATTGTTGGTTTGATGGGCATGGCCACCTTTACAGACGATATGAATCAAGTGAGAAGAGAGTTTGCCCAGCTTAAATCCATGTTTGATTCACTTAAAGATAAACTGACGGACATCTCCATCCTTTCCATGGGCATGAGCGGTGATTATGCCATTGCAATTGAAGAAGGTAGCACTATGGTACGAATTGGAAGCAGTATATTTGGGGCAAGAAATTATTCATAAACCATTAATTTTCCATGTACGCCATACTCGACATTGAAAGCACGGGAGGAAAATACAATGAGGAAGGCATTACCGAGATTGCCATCCACAGGTTTGATGGGCACCAGATAGTTGACAAATTCATCTGTTTGGTCAATCCTGAAAGGGAAATACAACCTTTTGTAGCAAAGTTGACAGGTATCAACAACAAAATGCTACGTTCCGCACCCAAGTTTCACGAAGTGGCCAAACGCATTGTGGAAATAACGGAAGGAACTATTTTGGTGGCACACAATGCACAGTTTGATTATCGTATCCTCCGAACTGAGTTCAGAAGACTTGGCTACGATTATCAACGAAAAACGCTTTGTACTGTCGACCTATCCAAACAACTGATTCCAGAAGCAGAATCACACAGTTTAGGAAAGCTGGCACGTTCGCTCGGTATTCCCATGAGCGATAGGCACCGTGCCAACGGTGATGCACTGGCTACTTTGAAACTCTTTAAGTTGTTGTTGAACAAAGATTCGGACAAAAGAATTATTACCGAGGTCATCCGCGAGGAGACCCATGGGGAGCTTTCTCCCAACCAGTTGGATATGGTTTTTAGTCTGCCATCGGAAACGGGTGTGTACTATATGCACGACAAAGACGGAGAAATCATCTTTTTGGGAAAAACAAAGGATATCAAGAAGCGGGTAAACCAACATTTTACCAATGTGGGCAAACTGGCACGGAAACTTCAAAAAGAAACAAAAAGAGTAACATACGAAACCACGGGAAGTGAGCTTATAGCCATATTGAAGGCTTATTTGGAGCAAAAAAAGAACAAACCAAGATACAACCACGTTTCCAATAAAAAACTTTTTACCCATACCATAGATTTTAGTCAAAACGGAACCGAACATATTGTTTTGGAAGTAGAAAAGAACAAGTCGCTCGAGCCTAAAAAAATGGCGTTTAACGGAACTCAGGCGGCAAAGAGCTTTTTAAACAAAATATCGGACGAATTTGAGCTTTGCCCTTCCTCTTTGGGGACAAATGTGCCAAATTCTCATCAAAAGCCATTAGGTATCAACGCATTGGATTGTAACGAAAAAGTGCTTTCCGCTTTTGATCGGTACAGCATCCAAAATAAAAATATGGCGTTGATAGACCGCGGCAGGGAAACCGGGGAGCGCAGTTTTATATTAATCAAGAATGGCGAACTTCAAGGATTTGGTTATGTGGAACTCAACTATCAAATCAATAATATCCATATCTTGGAGTCTATTATGACCCCAATTCGGAGTGATGAAAACACCACTTTTATCGTGGAAACCTATCTGAGAAAAAACAACCGACTTAAGACCATACCACTAACCCCTTGATCGTTGGAAGAATATAAGCCACAATCTAAATGGAAAAACAAACTTCATGAGATTATTTATGAGGCGGACACTCCATCAGGTAAGCTTTTTGACATTGTTCTTTTTATCCTGATCATTTTCAGCGTTGTTTTGGTGATGCTAGAGAGTGTTGATGAATTTGACCAACACTACCATAAAACCTTGTTGACCCTTGAATGGGTGGTAACAATTTTCTTCACCCTGGAATATATTGCACGCTTAATCAGTATTAAAAAACCGTGGAAGTACGTTTTTAGTTTTTATGGGATTATTGATTTCTTATCAACAATACCCCTTTACCTCTCCTATATATTGGCGGGCTCACAAGTCTTGTTGGCGGTAAGGGCGTTCCGCTTGCTACGGATTTTCAGAATACTGAAACTCGTTAAATTTATGGGCGAAGCTTCCCAGTTACAGTCAGCCTTAAAGGCCAGTCGGGCCAAAATTGTTGTTTTTATCTACGTGGTTTTGATTTTATCGGTAATCATGGGCACTTTAATGTATCTTATTGAAGGTGACGAAGCAGGGTTTACCAGTATTCCACGGAGCATTTATTGGACTATAGTTACGCTCACCACCGTTGGGTATGGAGATATTGCTCCACAGACCAATTTGGGCCAACTCCTTGCTACGGTAATCATGATTTTGGGTTACGGAATCATTGCCGTACCTACTGGAATCGTGACTGCGGAATTTACCCGAAATAAAAAAGGCAACGAGGCAAGTAACAAGGGGACAGTTCATTTAAACACGCAAGCCTGTCCCAGTTGTTCGGCAGAAGGCCATCGAGATGATGCTACGCATTGCTATAATTGTGGACACCTGTTATGAGTACAAAAATTTTATTAGCTGTGGTAGGGCCTACCGCTATTGGGAAAACCTCACTTGGAATCCAATTGGCAAAGCACTTTGGTACTGAAATAATCTCCGCCGACTCCAGACAGTTTTTTAAGGAAATGGAAATAGGGACGGCTGTTCCGTCCAAAGAGGACTTGAACGAGGCACCCCATCATTTTATTCAGCACAAAAGTATTTTTGAACCCTATTCCGTTGGTGATTTTGAGAAGGAAGCCATTAAGCTGTTGGATGGTTTATTTCAAAAAAAGGATATTGCCGTAATGGTAGGCGGTAGTGGTCTGTATGTTGATGCGGTTGTATCCGGATTGGACAAATTCCCGGAGGTTGACCCGAAAATAAGGGAATTGTTGAATCAAAAACTACAGGAGCAAGGATTGGAAAGTCTTCAAAAAGAATTGAAGCAAAAAGATCCCGACTATTACAAAATTATTGATAGGGACAACCCACATAGGCTGATTAGAGCTTTGGAGGTGTGCGTAGCCGCCAACAAACCTTACTCATTTTTCTTGGGCCAACCCAAAGCCAAAAGGGGGTTCAAAACGCTTTATATTGGCATTGAAGCACCAAGGGAAATTATTTATGAACGGATAAATGCCAGAGTAGATCTTATGATGAAGACAGGATTGCTGGAGGAAGCAAAAAAACTATATCCGCACAGAAAACTGAATGCCTTGCAAACAGTTGGTTACAAAGAACTTTTTGAATATATTGGTGGGCATTGCAGTTTAGACTTTGCTGTTTCAGAAATTAAAAAAAACACAAGACGATTTGCAAAGCGGCAACTTACATGGTTGCGTAAAAATGAAGCTATTTTGTGGGTGCCTTATGATGGTGAGCCAAACCAGGTACTACAAATGGTAACAGACCAACTAAAAACCAACTTTTATGCCCAACGGTAAAACTGTGATAGTAGTTATGGGAGTGAGTGGCTCCGGAAAAACAGAAATCGGAAAACTGCTTTCACAAAAACTGTCCCGGCCATTTTACGATGGTGATGACTTTCATCCCGAAGCGAACATAAAAAAAATGAGCTCTGGGAACCCTCTAAATGACGATGATCGTAAGGAATGGTTGATACAGCTCAATAAATTGGCCGTAAAACATCGTGACAAGGGTGCCATAATCGCTTGTTCCGCACTAAAAAAGAACTACAGGAGCATTTTACGTGCAGGTATGGGGGATAATATGGCCTTTGTTTATTTGAACGGGTCTTTTAAATTAATACAATCTAGATTGAACAAAAGAAAAGGGCATTTTATGAGTGCTCAACTTTTACAATCACAATTTGATACACTGGAACCCCCATCCAAAGCAATTACCGTTTCCATAGAGCACCCACCAAAAAAGATTGTTGAGGAGATTGTGAAAAAGCTTAGGTTTTGATATAGAACTCATTTAAACTTTTTCTTTATGAATCTTTTAATTGCAATTACGATGAAAGCCAGATAGTTGAACCCTTACCAGCTTTCCGTTGTGGTATCGAACCTGTTGAGCAATGAGCGAAAGCTGTCGATCCATGCATTGGTTAGCTCCACGGCATATCTTTCAGCGTATAGTTTTTGATCAAAGTATTCGTTCCTCTCCGTATTCCCGTTACGTTTGTTGAAGCAGATGTTGGCATTGATTTCCCTTGATGCACATGCGGCCCTGAAGTCTTTCGAATCGAATCCCGCATCGGCATTGAGGAAGATCCCCTCCATTGGAATCTCCGCCCTGTCAAGGGCAGCGGTGACCACCTCGAACTGTACTTCGATATCGTAAAGGTCGTTATGGTTGCCGGCCACGCTCGGACATTGCCAAGGGCAGCCCCTGCCTATCGGTAAGGAAAAGGGCGTTGGTGGTCCTTCGCCTCTTCCTGCCCTGGTATTCGACACCCGCACCGCCCCTTGTCGCTGGGGTATGGCTCCCGTCCAGATCCACGCTGGAAAGGTCAAGTTCGGCCCTGTGCCTCTTCAGAAATGCTGTCCAGCAGTCCAGCCAAGTCCCCAAAAGGCTCCACTTTCTGTAGTGGTGGTAGACCGACGCCAGCTCAGGACCTTTGGGGAGAACAGCACCCTCACGGGCAAGAGCTCTCACGGTACCCCGCTCTTCATCTTGTAGAGTATCGCGTTGACGATCTCGCACAAGGGCCGTCGGGGCAGTATGTTGGGGACTATCTCCATTTATATGGTATCTTTGTCGAGTACTTTGTACATGGGCTATGGTATTTGCGTGTGGTAACACAAATGTCCGTAGCCCTATATTTTGATCCAAAAAAAAGTTTAAATCACTTCATAAAAAAAGCCACCAAAAGGCGGCTTTATATTGGGGTGAAATTTGTTCTATTGCTCGTTTTCAGCTTTTACAACAAGCCTAAAACCTTCTCCATGAATGTTAAGGATTTCTACCAAGTCGTCTTTTTTGAGATATTTTCTCAACTTGGCAATGTACACGTCCATACTTCTGGAGGTAAAATAGTTGTCATCTCGCCAGATTTTGGTCAACGCCAACTCCCTTGGCATCAAATCGTTTTCGTGAAGTGCCAATAAACGTAATAGTTCGTTCTCTTTTGGAGATAGTTTTATGGGCTCTTCTTCCTTATATTTTAAAAAACGAAGTTTGGAGTTTAAATGGAAATTTCCGATTTCGAATTCAAATTGCTTGCTATCGGCCAAAGAACTTGAAGCTTTTCTTTGAAGTATAGCCTTCAACTTCATTAGTAAGACCTCAGAGTCGAAAGGTTTGTTCAAGTAATCGTCCGCTCCCGCTTTGTACCCTTTTAGAACATCCTCTTTCATGGTCTTGGCAGTAAGAAAGATAATCGGAACGTTCTCGTTCTTTTCACGGATTTCCTTTGCCAAGGTAAATCCATCCTTATAAGGCATCATTACGTCCAAAATGCAGACATCGTAGTTGTCTTTTTTAAACTTCTCAAAACCCTCCATTCCGTTTTTGGCAAGAACAACATCAAAATCGTTCATGTTCAAATAATCTTTCAGAACAATTCCAAAATTTGGATCGTCCTCTACCAATAGTATCTTCTTTTTCTCTGTTTCCATAGTTTGCTTTTAAATTAAAGGTAGTTTAATAAAGAAAGTGCTTCCTTTTCCTTTTTCACTTTCTGCATAAACTTCACCTTGATGATCATCTATAATTCGTTTTACGTAGGCCAATCCTAATCCGTGGCCTTTAACGTTGTGTATGTCGCCGGTATGTTCCCGGTAAAATTTTTCAAATACTTTTTTGAGCACTGCCTTGCTCATTCCAGCTCCTTGATCCTGCACTTTTATAATGATGCTATTTTTCACCACTTCGGTGTATACATCAATTTTAGGTGTTTCTGGTGAATACTTTACCGCATTGTCCAGAATGTTCACCATCACATTGGTCATGTGCATATCGTTCGCCAATACTTCCGAGCGGTCGGCATCAAGGTGGGCTTTTGCATATCCTCCCCTATCCTGCACAATCAGTTCAATGTGGGCGATGGCGTCAGTAATGATATCGTGCATATTGACCCTGTCCTTACTAATGTCCAACTGGTTTTTTTCCAATTTGGATATTCTCAGAACATTTTCCACCTGCGCATGCATACGTTTGTTCTCATCGCGAATCATGCCCAAATAGCGCAACACTTTTTCCTTGTCCTCAATGGATTTTGGATTTCGAATTGCCTCTACTGCCAAGTTTATGGTCGCAATGGGTGTTTTGAACTCATGCGTCATGTTATTGATAAAGTCTGACTTGATCTCAGAGATGCGCTTTTGCTTGATCAATTGGTAAATGGCGCTAGAGTATGCCAGCATAATCACCAATGTAAAAACCAGTGAGAGTAATGCCATTCCCATTACAGAACCAAATATGTAGCGCTTCATACTGGGGAATGTTAGCAATAGTGAAAAATTGGACATGCCTTCACTATCCTTGAAAATGGGAGCCTTGTACATTTTAGAGCCCGAAAATTTAAATTTCCTAGACCGTACTTTGGTGGGGTAACCTTGGCTGTACACTCCATATTCATAGTCTATATCAATGTTCCTATTGCTAAGTTCTTGGCTAAGGAGCAGTTCCAGTTCTTGCTTGGAGACCCGTTTATGGATAGGTTGAATTTTGGCGTATTCCATAAAAACATCCTCCCATTGGGCCTTTTCAATACTGCTTAGCTTACCAATATTGGTTACTTTTTCTATGGGGGTTAGGTTATAACTTTTTCCATCAAGACCGAACTCCTCTTTAAAAACACTTTTGGTTCTTCGACTTGTAATGTTTTTAAGAGTAGTGGTATCCTTGCCACCCAATGTATTATCAAAGAACGCTGAGGTTATATTGTAATCTTCTTCAAGAATTCCATGGGAGTAAAAAAGAATTTCATCGGAATTGATATCCCGTTCTACAAACATGAAATTTTTGTATTGTGCACTTTTAGGTTCACCAACGCTATCCGCCAGAGAAGCCAAACGATCGGAGTATTCCTTCATCTCCCGCTTCTCCACCCTACTTGCCACTTTGTCCAATATATCTGTGACTGTTCTTGAGAATTGTTCCTCTTTATCGTTTACAGACGTCTGTATCCAATAAACTTGCACGAAAATTATCCCTAAAAGGGATAAACTCATAAGAACAACCAGAAGAACGAATAGCTTCTTGTTCATTAGTGTAAAATTAAAAATTTAACATTTAGTAATTTTAGCGTTTAACCAAAACTTAACATAAATGTTAAAATTTAGATGCTAAAGCTAAAAGTTTGAGGTGTAGTTCTTTAACCTTTCTTTTGGTTTTGCCCAATTCAAGGTTTTCTATTGAAAAATCGGTTAAGTCGAGCTTTTGTTTATCTTTCAATTGGTTGTTTATCCGATCAACAACAGCTTGCTTTTCAACTTTATCCCTGTCCATTACTCTTTTAATCCGAGTTTCTACAGGTGCAGTTACTAAGATAGTACAATCATATTTGTCCTGGGCATTATTTTCAAAAATCAATGCGGTTTCCTGTATTACATAGTGCGATTTTTGACGGTTGGCCCACTCCAAAAAATGCTTTCGAACCGCCGGATGTACAATATTGTTGAGTTTTTGGAGCAACTCAGGGTCCTTAAACACTTTATCCGCTATGTGCGACCTGTTCAAACCATCTTTGCCATAAGCCTTTTTACCCAACAAATCCATAATGGCTGCTTTAACTTCTGTTGATGTCTCCATCAATTTTTTGGCCTCCATATCAGAATCATACACAGGAATACCAAGTTCCTTGAACATTTTGGCCACGGTACTTTTTCCACTTCCTATCCCTCCGGTGAGTCCAACTATCATCATCGCTGTTCCAAAACAAAATTTACGGTGTTTTCTTCAAGCCTTATATCGTATACTTTTTGTGGGCTTTGTGTAATTTCCAAGAACAAAGTACTGCTTTCGGCCCCATTTAATTGTCCATAATCTGCAACAATTTCAAAGTCGGAGGCCGAAATTTCCTTTAAACGCTCAATAGTGGCCTTGCACAACACGGTCACTGAATTGGGAAAGGTCCTTACTTGGTACCCTTCTGGAATATTCAGCACTTGCACAGGTACCTCAAAAATCTTTTCTGAAAACTTTGAGACCTTACCAAAAACCTTTGCCTTACCTACCGAAAAAATACTGTTATCCAATCCCTTAGGGAAAATCAAGGTAACTTCGTTGGAAAAATCGGCATTGACATTGGTTAGCTGTATGGATGATGTTTTTATTGATTTGATGGTATCAATTTCATTTTTTGGTCCTTTCACCTCAACTGAATCCGGCGAAACTTTAATTTTCCCATCCAGAATATAGTTTTGCTGAAGCTCCAGGTCCACCCTGGGCTGTATGGGTATCTTCTTTGAATCCACTTGGTAGAGATCCACTTCCAATTGGTTCCTGTCCAAATCCAAAAGTGATATGTTCTGTGATAATTGTTGGTCCATTTGTCTTTTCAACACCTCTTTGCTCAATACAAAATCACCATTTTGAAATTCTACCTCAGAAACATCAATATCAATACGACGCTTAAAAAAATTATAGTATAAAAATTGAAAGCCACTGGTTCGGAGTTTAGCCTCAATTTGGTCATTTGAATTCTTCCCCAACAACAAGG
Source organism: Flagellimonas halotolerans (assembly GCF_035818535.1). Classification (NCBI taxonomy): domain Bacteria; kingdom Pseudomonadati; phylum Bacteroidota; class Flavobacteriia; order Flavobacteriales; family Flavobacteriaceae; genus Flagellimonas; species Flagellimonas halotolerans. The sequence goes on from NZ_JAYKYV010000021.1 coordinate 13,416, forward strand.
AATCCGGAAGATTGCGATAATTTAGCGTAAAGTAGGTACGAGACTCATACGTTTCGGACAGATTGCTGATAAACCACGCCAAAAAAGAGCAAAACAAAAAAAGCGAAAATACTTTCACTTTCTTCTTGTTGAGGCCATGCATTACTTTTTTGGACACTTTTTACTTTTTCTTGAAAAATAGTTTTGGGAACAACTCCTCCGCTTCCTTATTACTAAAGTTAAGCAACATTGTGGACTTGAAAAAACCAATTCCATATCCCATAAATTGGGTCAAAGCCGCATAAATGGCTAAAATGGCCACCTTTACATCTTTGTTCCGTATTAAAGCATCCAAAAACAAAATTGAAAAATAAAAAACATACAACAACAAAGGCAACCAAAGCTCTATTATAGCCAAGATTATGGCAACGAACAATCCCAACATAAACAAAGTTGGAAACCAATAAGTGGGCTTAGCCGTTCCGGGATGCCATTTGTTGAGTATGGGACGGACCATCCCAAATTTATTCACCTGAATATAGAATTTGTTCCAGTCTATACGTCTTTTATGGTATACAAAAGCTTTTGGAAACAATCTGGTTTCAAACCCGGCTTTCCATATCCGGAAGGTAAGGTCTGGGTCTTCCCCTGGATGTATTCTGCCAAAACCTCCCGTTTTTTCAAAAGCATCTTTGGAAATGCCCATGTTAAAACTACGAGGTTGAAACTTTCCCACGGCCTTTTCCCCTCCCCGTATACCTCCGGTAGTTAAAAAGGAAGTCATTACATGGTTTATGGCCTTTTGTACAGTGGTGAAGGAAGCATTGGCTGCATCTGGTCCACCATAGCAATGAACAAGTTTCTTTTCAAGTTCCTTGTCCACTTCGGTCAAATACTGTTTTGGGAGGATACAATCCGAATCTAAAATGATAAAATAATTCCCTTTGGCCTTTTGCATCCCAAAATTTCTGGAATCCCCAGGACCTGAGTTTTCTTTGAAATAGTAGGAAATGTTGAGCTTGTCCTGAAACTTTTCTACGACATCCTCCGAACGTTCCGTAGAGCCATCTTCCACAACAACCACTTCAAAAGCTTTTTGGAAATCTTGTTGATCAAGACTTTCCAACAGTTCCCGAACTTCTTCGGGTCTATTGAACACGGGAACTACTATGGAGAAAAACGTATTCATTTGAAACAGAAAAGCCATCCCAAAAAGGATGGCTTCCCATATATTTTTTAATGTTTATTCAGAAAATTCATCGATTACTTCTTGGCTCACTCCTGTATTGGAGAAGCCTCCATCATGGAACAAGTTCTGCATGGTCACCTTTCTCGTCAAATCGGAGAAAAGGGACACGGTATAGTTGGCGCAATCATCCGCTGTGGCATTGCCCAATGGCGACATTTTTTCCGCGTAATTGATAAAGCCATCAAATCCTTTAACACCCTGCCCTGCCGTGGTAGGGGTTGGCGATTGTGAAATGGTGTTCACTCTTACCTTATGTTCCTTCCCGAAGAAATAACCAAAACTCCTGGCAACAGATTCCAAATAGGCTTTGTTGTCCGCCATATCGTTATAGTCAGGGAATGTTCGTTGCGCCGCCATATAGGTCAGGGCAACAATACTTCCCCATTGGTTCATGGCTTCTGCCTTGTAAAGGGACTGCATCACCTTATGGAAAGATAGTGCGGACACATCCCAACCTTTCTCAGTAAAGCTGTAGTTCTCATCTGTGTAGTGCCTTCCTTTTCTAACGTTTACGGACATTCCTATGGAATGAAGTACAAAATCCAATTTTCCGCCCAAAATCTCCATGGACTTCTCCACCAAATTTTTAAGGTCATCTTCGTTAGTGGCATCTGCGGGAATAATTTTTGAATTGGTTTTTTCCGCAAGTTCATTTATTTGCCCCATTCGCATGGCGATGGGTGCGTTGGTAAGCACAAACTCACCCCCTTCTTCATGAACACGTTCCGCGGTTTTCCAAGCAATGGAGTTTGCATCCAGAGCACCAAAAATGATTCCTTTTTTACCTTTTAAAAGATTGTATGCCATAGTTTCTTGCAATTGTTGATTGTAGAGCAAAGATATTTAAACTATTTTGATTGTTAACATCCTTAAGAATATAGATTTCTATCATGCTGAACTTGATTCAGCATCTCATTCGATAACCCGGTGGGATGGGACCCTGAAATAAACCACTATGGATTTGAAATCCATAATTTTAAAGAAAAGAATGAAATTCTTTGTCATTTGGCATCAAGTCCTCCCTTAATCTCCCGAAACAGGTTCGGGACAGGCTCTCCAAGGGAGGGAAACTTCTCCCCTTGGGGAGACCGGAGAGGGGACTATGCATAAAATTTATAGAACCTAAAGTAACTGCAATAAAACCTGACTACCGTTGGACAATTTTGCAGGCCTACCTGCCGGCAAAGGCAGGGTTTTAACTTTTAACTAGAAAGTAAATTAAGGGTGACAAATTTTTCATCAAAATACTTTATTGCAGCAGCTCCTTGGCGTGGGCCAATGCGGATTCGGATAAGGACTTACCACCCAACATTTCGGCCAGTTCACGTACACGCTCATCCGTGCTTAATTGTTTGATGTGTGTGCTTGTTCCTTCCGCACCTTCTTCTTTATAGACCTTAAATTGGTAGTTTCCTTTTGATGCTACCTGCGGCAAGTGGGTAATGGAAAACACTTGCATGGTACTGCTCATTTGCTGCATAATCTCCCCCATTCGGTTGGATATTTCTCCCGAAACCCCTGTATCGATTTCATCGAACATCATGGTGGGGAGGTTTTCATACTCGGCCAAAATAGATTTTATAGTCAGCATAATACGGGAAAGTTCCCCGCCTGATGCTACTTTTTTCAGTTCGCCATAATTGGAACCCTTGTTCGCAGAAAACAAGAACACCAAATCATCTTTTCCATTGGTTTTGAACGATTTGGATGGATTTACCTTAATATTAAAAGTAGCTGAAGGCATACCCAAAGATGTCAAGTTTGCCTGAAGCCTTTCGTTCAATTTAGGGATGACAACCTTTCTGCCATCACTTATTTTTTGCGCCCAAGCATCCACTTTTTTGGTAATCGCAGAAACCTCTTCTTTTTTTGCTTTGATTTTGGACTCAATATTGGCCACGGCATTCACTTTTTGAGCTAATTCCTCACGAATTGCAATCAATTCGGATACTGAATCGGTATGGTGTTTTTTCTGCAGGTCGTACAATTGTTGTAATTGTCCATTAACCACCTCCAATCGTTCTGGATTGGCCTCTACCTTATCCTTTAATTGTTCCAGTTCAGAAGCGATATCGTCAGTTTCAATCAATACGGATTGAATTCTATGGCTCAACGATTTATAGTCAGCCCCAAAATCCGTTAAACCTTGAAATGCCCGTTTTAAATCGGTAAGCCTGCCTACAATGCCCAATTGTTCGTCATTCAATAATTGATGGCCTGCGGACAATTGCTCCATAATCTGCTCAACGTTGCTCAATTGCTCATATTCGGCCTCCAGCTCTTCCTGCATGCCTTCTTTGAGCTTTGCAGCCTCTAATTCTTCAAGCAAAAAACTGTTGTAGTCGTGTTCCTTATCTGCTTCAGTCTGAAAATCCTCCAATTTTTGGAGTTCTTTGGATGCAGTGCGCAATTGCTCAAGCTCTCTGGTATATGCAGAAAGATTTTCAGAGTTATCTGCCAAAGCATCCAACACCTTCATCTGGAAATCATTTTCGGTAAGGCGCATGGTTTGGTGTTGGGAGTGTACATCCACCAATTGGTCGCCCAATGTCCGCATAACATCCAAAGTAACCGGGGAATCGTTCACAAATGCCCTGGATTTTCCGCTGGGCAGTATTTCCCGACGAAGAATGGTCTTATCGTCATAATCCAAGTCATTATCCTCAAAAAAAGACTGGAGTTGATATTTGGACACATCGAACTCTGCCTCTATCACGCATTTTTGTGTTGTATTTTTCAGTGATGATAGGTCGGCCCGCTTACCCAATACCATGGAAAGACCTCCCAAGAGTATCGATTTTCCTGCCCCGGTTTCTCCAGTTATTGTGGTGAATCCGTTGGAAAAAGAAACACTTACATCATCAATGAGTGCATAATTTTGGATGGATAGATTTACTAGCAATATCGAAGATTTTACCCGTAAAGATAAACCTCTTTATAGAACTGCACTAGTAATTTATTTCATTCCACGTGCTGGAATAAAATGGAGCCACTTTGTTTAGGGTTTCCTTGAGTTTTACGATGTCCACTTTAGGGCCATCGGAAAAGATGTTCTGGATTTCCTCGGACTTGGCATCAAAAAAAGTCTGAATCAGAAAGGCATTGGGCCTTCGGCTTATAAGGGTTTCAAACAGGCGAAGACTTCCTGCAATGATTTGTTTGCCCGTACTATTGTTGTCAGCCAAGATATCGAGCCCTTTTCTGTGGTAGTTGTACATGGCGATGCGATACTCCCTAAAAGAGTTGCTCAATAGGTTGTCTACCAATTCAAAACGGCTGCGATTACCAGTATCCTGACTCCATCCGCTATAACTGGAACTTTGTGCCTGTGTTACAATATTTTGGGCCTGACGGTAGAAGTCGTTCCCGCCTTCCAAAGAAAAGGTATCGGCATCCAACCCTAAAATAATATAGACATAGTACGAAATAACACCTACTAGATTGGAATTAAAATTGTTTTGATTATACACCAAAGGTTGAAATTCCTGATACTGAAAATTAAAGGAATTGTCCTTGTAATTGAACACGGGGCTTTCGTATGTGGTATTGAATACGGGTCGTGTAGACTGAATTTGGATATTGGCCTCAAAACGGTCCGATTCGTATTGAGTTACCGTAATGAACATACGTGCATTTACCCGCTCATTTTCACGATAAGTCCTGTTCGTCCACTTGGTTTTGTTCACAAAATCGTTGAGGGAACGTTCCAAAGTCCTGAAAATCTGCTGGTTGGTCTGCCCCACTTGGTCAGAGTTCACGGTTACCTCACAATTCAGTTCTTGCGCCGGAAGAGCAAGGGTAACAAGCAATAGAAAAATGGAAAACAGTATGTTACGCATGGATTCTGGAGATGATTTCTTGCCAAATATCGGAAGCCACTTCGGGCTTCGTCTTCAAATCAAACGTTTTTATCTCCAAATTCTTATCTATAAAGGTGATTTTATTTGTGCTGCCTCCAAATCCCGCACCATTGTCTTTTAATGAATTAAGGACAATGCCGTCCAAATGCTTTCTTTTGAGCTTGCCTTTGGCATTTTCCAGTTCGTTCTGGGTCTCCAAGGCAAAACCTACCAAAAATTGATTCTTTTTGTTTTCGCCGAGCGACATGAGAATATCCGGAGTACGTTCCAACTCTATGAACATTTCACCTTCCTTTTTCTTTACTTTTTCCGCTGCGATGTATTTAGGCCGATAATCAGCCACTGCAGCAGCACAAATGACAACATCCATGTCTGCATAATAATTATGGCATGCTTCGTACATTTCCTGTGCAGAGGTTACCCGTATCAGTTGAATGGAATTGTGGTCGATGCTCAAGTGCGTAGGCCCTGAAACCAAAACAACCTTTGCTCCCAAATCGCCCGCTTTTTTGGCCAGCTCAAATCCCATGGTTCCGGTGGAGCGATTTCCCAAAAAACGAACGGGATCAATAGCTTCATGGGTGGGCCCTGCCGTAATCAGTACTTTTTTTCCTGATAGCGGGAGTCCTTTGGCCAAATCTTCCTGAATGAATGCTACAATGTTCTCAGGTTCTGCCATACGACCTTCTCCGTGCAAGCCGCTGGCCAAATCACCGGATTCTACCGGAATCATGGTGTTACCAAAAGATTCAAGTTTATCCAGAGAATTTTTGGTGGACGGGTGTTTGTACATATCCAAATCCATGGCCGGAGCAAAGTAAACCGGACATTTCGCAGATAGATAAGTGGCCAAAAGCAAATTGTCGCAAGTTCCGTTGGCCATTTTGGACAACGTGTTGGCCGTGGCAGGGGCAATCAGCATAATATCTGCCCAAAGACCGAGTTCCACGTGGTTGTTCCAGGAGAGGCTTCCATCTTCTTCGTTCACAAAATCCATCAAAACTGGGTTCTTGGAAAGTGTGGACAATGTAAGGGGCGAAACAAAAGAACTGGCACTCTGGGTCATTACAACTTTGACCCGGGCACCAGCTTTAATCAGTAAACGAACAAGAAATGTGGTCTTGTACGCGGCAATTCCCCCGGAAATTCCTAAAAGGATATTTTTACCGCTAAACATTTTTCTTAGGCGTCTTTCACTGTATTCCTGTAGTAAATTTTATCTTCCAACCACTCTTGCACTGCCAAAGCGTGTGGTTTTGGCAATTTTTCGTAAAACTTGGAAACTTCGATTTGTTCTTTGTTCTCGAATACTTCTTCCAAGCTGTCGCTGTATGTGGCGAATTCTTCAAGCTTTTCCAACAATTCCTTTTTTATTTCTGAATTGATTTGGATTGCTCTTTTGGCCGTGATGGAAATGGCTTCGTAAATGTTTTCGGTTTTTTCGTCAAACTCGTTTCTATTGAGTGTTACTGTGGAAACCGGGGCCTTGGTGTTTTTCAAATCTTGCATGTGCAGTGGTTTAAAAACTAATTTTTATTTGGATAAGGACGTTGAATATACGCTCAATTCCTGTTGAATCGTTTCAGCAAGTTGGTCTGCTTCTTTTTTGAATTTCGATTCCGGAAAATAGCGCATTAAATTGTTATATGAGTCAAGAGCATCTTCCAATCGCTCTTTCTTCTTGTCCATTGTACTGTTCAAAGCCAGCTCTGTAGCTGCTTCAATTCGGTAATAAAGGGCTTCTTCCCTATATACCGAACCTGGATTATCAGTTATAAAATTATCGAACGCAGTTATAGCTGAAATTAAAACAGGTAGGTTAAATTTTCCTAATTTGTTGAATTGTTTCGCTATTTCTATCTGTTTCTTCTCTTTCTTGGTGGTCAACTCCTTGGCCATGGCGTTGGCTTCCTCAAAATATTCCGATTCGGAATAATTGTTGATAAAGGTTTGGAGCTTCAACAAGGCTTTATCTGTTTCTGTCTGGTCCAAAGAATATCTTGGAGACAGCATGTAGTAACTTTTTGCTCCCAAAAAGCTCGCTTCTTGGATTTTATCGCTTCGCGGATACGATTTTATAAAGCGTTCGAACTGATAGCCCGACAAATAATAATCACCGTTTTTGAAATAACTGTCGGCAAAAAAGAACATTACCCGCTCTCCTTGGGGCTTACCAACGTATTTGGGTGCAATTTGCTCAAACAAACGAACTGCCCTTTTATAATCACCCTCGTTGTACAGCTTTTCGGCCATATCGTATTTGGCCTTCACATCGGTTTCCTTCAGTACCTTTTGGTACTCGCTACAGGATACAAGGAATGCCATTGCACAACAAAAAAGGAGTATTGACCTCATATTCAAAAACATTTTGCAAAATTAGTGATATTGAATGGATATAAAAAATGAATTTTCACCACTCAAATGTAAAGGGTACAATAGCCAATCTCCAATAATTTGGGCAACATTTAACGAATTTTAAACACGGGCCCTGTCCAGTGACTTTAGCGAAGCGCTTATTTTTTCTTTTAATGCAGGTGTCGCCTCAACCAATGGAAGCCTAACGGTTGCTCTTGAAATGCCTTTGTTCTCGAAGATACTTTTGATGCCTGCCGGATTACCTTCCTCAAAAATAAGGGACATTAAAGCCGATAGTTTGTGGTGGATTCCGTAAGCCTCTTTTGCATTGCCTTCCAAACCCAGTTTGATCATATCCGAAAAAAGCGTAGGCAATCCCTGGCCCAAAACCGAGATAACTCCGGCCCCTCCGGCCAAAACTGTTGGCAATGCTGTGGCATCGTCACCGGAAATTACCAAAAAACCTTCTGGTTTGTTTTTGATGATTTTATCTATCTGTACCGAATTTCCGCAAGCTTCTTTGATTCCTACGATATTGGAAAAATCATGGGCTAGCCTTAAGGTAGTTTCGGGCAGCATATTGCTTCCTGTCCTAGACGGCACATTGTATAGTACAATTGGTATGGGAGATGCTTCGGCAATCATTTTAAAATGTTGGTATATGCCTTCTTGCGTAGGTTTGTTGTAATATGGCGATACGGAGAGAATGGCATCAACCTCGGACAGATCCAATGTTTTTAATTCGCTGGCTACAGCCATTGTGTTGTTTCCTCCCACACCAAGCACCAGCGGAAGCCTGCCAGCATTGGTGCGCACTACAATATCGACCACCAATTGCTTTTCCGCTTGGGAAAGGGTTGCAGATTCGGCTGTTGTTCCCAATACCACCAAATAATCCACACCTCCTTGAATATTGTGTTCAACTATCCTTTCCAAGGCAGCTACATCTACCGATAAATCTTCTCTGAACGGGGTTACCAATGCTACTCCTATTCCGATTAACTGTTCCATTTGTTCAAATTTCGTTTAAGATCTTTAAATACTTTTTCAACTCACTCTTGAACAATTTAAAATTATTCAAGGGTATGTTTAAGATCAAATCGTTGAGCTTGGGGTCTTGGGCACCTAATCCAACCTTGAGCCGAGCGGGGGTTTTTACCGACAACAGCTTCATCATTAAATTGTCCTCTTCGTAATAATTGACCAACATATCGTATTCCCTGCCCAAAAACTCAAGAACGTAGCTGTTCTCTATTTCGCCTTTCCAACCCAAGTCCTTATCAGAGAACATTTGTATGGTGTAAGGTGAATTTTTGTCATACTCCCGCTTATAGCCAATAATTTTTATAGCGTTGGGCCTTAATCCGAACTCATCAATAAGCTCATAAAAGGTCTCCGCCTTCTGGAAATTATCAACATCCACTATGCAGCCAACGCTGGTTATTCCCTTCTCTCTGGTCACGGACTTCGAGGGCTTTTCCATTTCTTCCTGTAAATATTTAAGCCCGGATTTAACCTTAAATTTGTCTTGGAGTCCTTTCAAAAACATATTTTTGATGATTTTTACAAAGGTAAATAATCTACCAAGACGACTTAACAAAGATACGCACGTGAACAATCTAAAATTCAAACAATTTGTTACGTTTATAACTTTTTGTTTTTTGCTCTCCTGTAAAAATGATATGGGGAAACTTACGGAAATCAAAGGCAAGCAAATTCCCATCGACTCTACCATTGCCCAAAGCGATTCCATAGCCAGCTTTGTGGAACCCTACAAAAATAGGATAAACGAAGTACTGGATAGCACTTTGGCCTACGCTCCAAAACCGCTATTGTTGAACGATGGAGAACACACCTCATCCATGGGCAACTTAATGGCGGACATTGTTTTCGAACAGGCTTCCCCTATTTTCAATTCCAGAACAGGAAAAAAATTGGATTTTGTTGTGTTGAATGCCGGCGGGGTACGTTCTATAATTTCCGAAGGCAATGTAAGTGCCCGCAACGCTTATGAAGTAATGCCCTTTGAAAACTATATTGAAGTAGTTGAACTAAGCGGCTCTGCTACACGACAGTTGATCAATTTTGTGGCAAAATCTTCCCGCAGACACCCTATATCGGGTATTCAAATTATTACGGACAAGAACCGTTCCCTGCAAAACGTGAACATACAGGGACAGCCTTTTGACGAAAACCGAAATTACTACGTGGCCACATCCGATTATCTGGTAAATGGTGGCCCCAGTGTTGGTTTTTTTGATGAAATTATTTCAGCGACCGAAACTGATTATCTTTTACGAAATGCCATAATCGATTACTTTAAAAAAGTAGACACCTTAAAAGTTGTGACAGATAATCGTTTTATACAATTGGATTAAGCTAAACTGAGCAACAGAATTTAAAACTACTATCGATTGAAAATCCATAGGCTTTGAAAAACAATGAAACTGCAAACTGTTATTAAGTTACTTAGTTATTTGGATGATACGCTTTAATAACTCAATACCCTTTATGATATGTACATAACCCCAAAGCCTTGCACTAAAGTGCAATATAAACTAACGATTGACCAATGAAAAGAAGGGACTTTATTACCAACACCACTGCTGCCACCACTTTAATTGGTTTGGGAGGCCTTAGTTTAAGTTCGTGTTCCAATTTAGGGAAAAAGCACATCACAATTTTGCACACCAATGATGTGCACAGCCATATTGATACCTTCCCCGCTTCCCACTCCAAATTTCCGAACTTGGGAGGAATTGCGCGCAGGGCCACTTTGGTGGAACAGATCCGCAGCGAAAACCCCAATACGCTGCTTTTTGATGCCGGCGATATTTTCCAGGGCACCCCATACTTCAACTTTTATGGGGGCGAATTGGAATTTAAATTGATGAGCAAGCTCAAGTACGATGCATCCACAATTGGCAACCACGATTTTGACAATGGCATAGATGGATTGTTGGCCCAAATGCCCCATGCCGCTTTTGAAATGATTTCCGCTAACTACGACTTTTCCAATACCGTGATGGATGGTTATGTAAAACCTTATAAAATCTACATGGTTGATGGTGTAAAAATCGGAGTATACGGACTTGGTATTGAATTGGATGGATTGGTGACCCAAAAACTGTACAAAGAAACCCAATACCTGAACCCTTACGAAATTGCCCTTGATATGGAGAAGCAATTGAAAGAGGAAGAACAATGCGATTTGATAGTCTGTCTTTCGCACTTGGGCTACGATTACAAAAATTACGAAAGACCGTGCGATACCCGATTGGCACAACAAACCTACCATACTGATTTGATTATTGGCGGACACACACATACCTTTTTGGACAAACCCGATGTACGCACCAACCAAAACGGAAATTCCGTGTTAGTGAATCAAGTGGGGTGCTTCGGCATTAATCTGGGCCGAATCGATTTTTATTTCGATACGGACAAAAATGCTTCAGCTAATGGTGTAAGTATTGCGGTTTGATGTTTGTAAGAAACAAAAAGATCTTTTCGAGCGACCGCCTGCTGGCAAAGGCAGACAAGAAGTGATAGGTTAAAAAAACATTAGATAGGAAGTCCTCCCATAATCCCTCTTCTCCCCTTTGGGGAGACCAGAGAAGGGACGAGTGCAGCAAAGTAAATTCCTACCCACGGCAGACTCGAATTTCTCGCATGGCCACGAATTACTTTATGTCATTTTGAACCGACCAGCGGGAGCGTGAGAAATCTATTTTGTGGCGTGTTCCCAGCTTTCTTTAAAAAATGGACTCCTGCCTTCGCAGGAATGACAAACTCAAGCATCAAGTTTGGAGTTATGAAGTTATTGAATTATTGAGTTAGTGCCTACTGCAAACAGCCAATGCTTACTGCCACTGCAAACTGTAAATTGATCAGAGGTTGGCCTCGACCAAAACTTTTAACTCTTCCTCCAAACTAAACTGGGGAAACGGCTTGCCCGCTTGACGGTACCAATAGCCTGCATTCCACTTGTCGCCTTCCTTTCGGTGCAGGTAGGCGTGGATCCAACTACCCATGGACGAATGGATATCTTGGGCAATGTCATGGGAAGATTCCCAATCCCCTTTAGCATCAAACCAAAGGGATTTTAAGGATTCAGACCATTCCTTCGGAGGTGTATTTTCTTCTAATGTAGATTCAAATTCTTCGAACGTTTTGGGTTTCATGCTTCCAGTTTTTGCAAAAATTCCTGTTCTGATATGATGGGCACCCCCAGGCTTTCCGCTTTTGTTTTTTTACTTGGCCCCATTTTGTCCCCTGCCACCAAAAAACTTGTTTTTGAAGATATGGACGAAGACACCTTGCCCCCGTTGTCCTCGATTATCTTTTTTAAATCGTTTCTGCTGATAGATTCAAACACACCGGAAACCACAAAGGTCTGTCCCTTGAATTTATCCGTTTGGTTTTCCAATTGCTCCTCGGACAATGAGAATTGCAATCCGTAGGATTTTAACCGATCAATAATCTCCATATTGGCAGGCTCCGAAAAAAAGCTGACCACACTTTCCGCAATCCGTTCACCGATTTCATCCACTACAATCAATTGTTCTTGAGAGGCAATCATCAAAGCATCAATATTTTTGAAGGCTTTTGCCAGTTTTTTGGCAACCGTTTCACCTACATATCTAATACCCAAACCAAAAAGCACCCGCTCAAACGGAATTTCCTTGGATGCCTGTACGCCATTCACTAAGTTCTCGGCCGATTTTTCGGCCATACGTTCCAATGGCAAAATTTGTTCCTTGGTCAAGGTATAGAGGTCTGCATAATTGCTGATCAAACCCTCTTTAAAGAGCAATTCCACCGTTTCGCCGCCCAAACCTTCAATATCCATGGCCTTTCGGGAAATAAAGTGTTGGATGCGACCGGTTATCTGAGGGGGACAACCCATATCGTTTGGACAAAAGTGCTGGGCCTCGCCTTCCTTACGGATCAATTCGGTGCCACATTCGGGACAGTGGGTAATATACTCGGTAGGTTTGGAATCAGGATTCCGTTTGGTAAAATCGACCTTAATAATTTTAGGTATGATTTCACCTCCTTTTTCCACAAAAACAGTATCTCCTTCGCGGACATCAAGCTTTGCAATTTGATCGGCATTGTGCAAGGAAGCGCGTTTTACCGTGGTCCCTGCCAATAACACGGGTTCCAAGTTGGCAACAGGCGTAATGGCACCAGTACGCCCAACTTGATAGGTGATTTTGTTTAAAGTTGTAGTGACCTGTTCCGCCTTGAACTTGTAGGCCATGGCCCAACGTGGTGATTTGGCCGTATAGCCAAGCTCTTCTTGGTGCTGGATGCTGTTTATCTTTACCACTACCCCGTCTGTTTCGTAGGGCAGATTGTGACGATTCACTTCCCAATAATCGGCAAACTGCATCACTTCTGCTGTGGATTTGCAAAGTTTGGCCACCGTCGGTACTTTAAATCCCCAGGACCTTGCTTTTTCCAAGACTTCAAACTGAGAGGTTACCCCAAGATTTTCACCTGCAATGCTGTACAAAAGACATTCCAAAGGACGTTGGGCCACCAAGGAACTATCCTGAAGCTTCAAACTCCCGGATGCGGTATTTCTAGGGTTCATGTACGGGTCTTCACCGGCTTCAACTCGCGCTGCGTTCATTTTTGCGAAGCCTTCGAGGGTTAGGATGATTTCTCCTCGAATATCAAGTTTTGGCGGGTAGTCTCCTTTTAATTGCAAAGGAACCGATTTTATGGTTTTGATGTTGTTGGTCACATCATCACCTTGAAAACCATCGCCCCGAGTGACGGCTTTTACCAATTTTCCGTCCTCATAAGTTAGGCTGATGGAAGCTCCATCATATTTCAACTCGCAGGTAAATTCCACCTCTGCATCCCCAAGAATGCGCTGAACCCGTTTCTCCCAATCCTCCAGATCTTCCTTGGAATACGAATTGTCCAGGGAATACATGCGGTGTTCGTGCACCACGGTTTCAAAGTTTTTGGTGACCATTCCCCCTACTCGTATGGTAGGCGAAGTGGAATCATAAAATTCAGGGTGCTCCGCTTCCAATTTTTGAAGCTCTTCGAGTTTCATATCAAATTCATAATCGGAAATGGAGGGCTCATCGAGCACGTAGTATTTATAATTGTGTTCCCTTAGCTCATTGCGTAGGGAGGTTATTTTATCTTGGATGTTCATTTCTTAATTGCTTTTAGCATTCTATCGTTGCCAAAGATGTCTTTTCGCAGTTCAATTTCCGAAAAATTATGGGCTTTGAAAAGTGCTTCGGTTTCCTTGCCCAAATATTGGTTGATTTCGAAGTACAATCTTCCATTTTCCTTTAGATGCCTTTTCGAAAAGTCCATAATGGCTTTGTAAAAAAGCAATGGATCTTCGTCGGATACGAAAAGGGCCGTGGATGGTTCAAAATCCTTTACATTTTTTTTGATTTCCTCCTTTTCCAACTCCCTGACATAAGGTGGGTTGGATACGATGATATCGAAATCAAGTCCAGGGTCAAGTTCAGGGTCAAGGATGTCATGCTTTAAAAGGGTAACATCAACTTTGTTGGATTCCGCATTTTTTTGTGCCACTTTCAGCGCTTTTTCAGAAACATCCAAGGCAAACACTTTGGCATTGGGAAGATGTTTTGCCAAGGCAATGGCTATGCAACCGCTACCTGTTCCGATGTCCAGAATTTGCAATGAACGGTCATTGAGCGGAGTCGAAATGACGCTTCGACTCCGCTCAGCGTCCAGTTTAAACTGTTTCTTTTCCTGACAGTCGGCCAAAATCCACTGCACAAGCTCTTCGGTCTCCGGACGCGGGATTAGCACATTTTCGTTCACAGATAGTTCCAAATCCATAAAATGGGCCGTTCCCAAAATATATTGAAGGGGTTTTTCCAACTTTAATTGCGAGAGCGCTTCAAAAAGGGGTTGTTCTTCTTCTTTGGTCAATGTTAGGCCAGGCTGAATCGCCAAAATAAAGCGTTCCAGTTTTAGGTAATGTTCAATGCAAGCATAAAAAAAAGAATTGACTTCTTCTTTGGGATAGATGTCACCCAGTTCCTTATAAAAAATATCTTTGATTTCTTTTAGGAGCATTACAACTTTTTAAGCATCCAAACCGGGCAGGAATAATGTCCTGTATTCCCCATGGGAGCATCGATGTACTCAAAACCGTTTTTTTTGTACAACTTTTGGGCGGCTTCCATGTAGGGCATGGTTTCCAGATAGCAGGCTTCGAAACCAAACTCCTTGGCTTTTTCCAAACAGGCTTCAATCATTTTGGCGCCAAGCCCTTTTCCCCTGGCTTCTTCCAAAAAGTACATTTTTTGAAGCTCACAGACATTCCCATCATAGTTGTCCAATTGCGCTACGCCGGCACAACCTATAATTCGTCCCTTGTGCTCTACCACAAAGTAAGCCGCCTTTGGCACATTGTAATTGGAATACATATCGTCCAAAGCTTTATCGGCATAAGCAGTCCCCACTTTGGGCACACCCATATCCTCGAAAACTTTTCGTATTACTTGGGCCACCTGTGCGTTATCTTCGGGGGTTATTTCACGAATCACCGTATCTCCCATATTCTGTTTTTATTGTTCTATTTTTGCGGGGTGAATATACATCAAAAATACATCCTTCGCTGTATAGAACTTGGCAAAAAAGGGCTGGGAACCACGGCTCCCAATCCAATGGTGGGCTGTGTGATCGTTCACAATAAAAAAGTTATCGGTGAAGGATTTACCGCCCCCTACGGAGGTCCCCATGCCGAAGTGAATGCCATCAACTCGGTCAAGGACAAGAGTTTGCTGAAGGAATCATTATTATATGTTACCTTGGAGCCTTGTTCCCATTATGGGAAAACACCTCCTTGTGCGGATTTGATAGCCAAGCACCAACTCAAAGAAGTACTTATCGGGTTACAGGATCCCCACGATAAAGTGGCGGGCAAAGGCATCAAAAAATTGGAAGATGCGGGATGCAAGGTCACGATAGGTGTTCTTGAGGATGAATGCAGACAACATCACAAACGGTTTTTGACCTTTCAAGAGAAAAGAAGACCTTACATTATCCTAAAATGGGCGGAATCCGATGATGGTTTTTTGGCGCCCGATGCATCTTTGCGAAGTGACAATCCCGAACCGTTTTGGATTACCAACCCATATTCGAAACAATTGGTGCATCAATGGCGCAGCCAAGAACAAGCCATTTTGGTCGGCACCCGAACCGTTTTGGAAGACAATCCTAAATTGACTACCCGCAACTGGGCCGGAAAAAACCCAATTCGTGTGGTTTTGGACAAGGATTTGAAGATTGATGCAAGCTATCACCTTTTGGACACATCCGTGCAGACCATTGTTTTGACAACAATTGAAGATGCATCAAAATATATTGAGGGTGTTGTGTATGTTGTGATTGATTTTTCAAAACCATTGGCCATGCAAATCTGTAATGTGCTCCACCAACACAACATTACCAGCGTGATTGTTGAGGGTGGAGCAAAAATGCTTCAAACCTTTATTGATGAAAACCTTTGGGACGAAGCTCGGGTTTTTAAAGGTTCCGTTTGTTTTGAAAATGGTTTGCCAGCTCCAAAATTGCAGGGAACTTTACATCATCAAGAAAAGATATTGACCGACACCTTATCCTTTTATACCAATGATTAAAAATATTATTCTCGATTTTGGCGATGTGCTCATCAACCTGGATAAACCTGCCACGGCAAAAGCTATGGTACAGCACGGCTTTACCGAGTTGACACCAAATTTGGAAACTTTGTTTCAAAATTATGAAAAAGGCCTTGTAGCTTCTTCGGATTTTTTAGGCGAGGTATCCGCACATTTCCCAAAGGCCAGCAGGGAATATTTAATACAAGCTTGGAACTCCATTCTTTTGGATTTTCCAGAGTACCGATTACAATTTATTGAACAGCTTGCTGCGGAAAATCAATATAAAATGATTTTGTTGAGCAACACCAACGACCTACATATTGAATGTGTAAAGGAGCAAATGGGTATGGAGCGTTTCAACCGATTCAAAAATGTATTCGACGTTTTCTATTTGAGTTATGAGATAGGTATGCGCAAACCAGACTCCGAGATTTTTGACTTTGTCTTGGAGGATAACCAGTTGATGGCCGAAGAAACTTTTTTTGTGGATGATGTTACCGAAAATACCGATGCCGCAGCGCAATCGGGTATTCATGTCTGGAACTTACAGGTCGGCAAAGAGGACATAACCCAATTAAAATCAAAATTGTAAATGATATATCTGATCTTGAGCGTTCTGAGCTCTACCTTGATTTTTGTGGTGTTTAAACTGTTCGATGTGTTTAAAATACAGACGCTTTACGCCATTATAACCAACTATGTGGTTGCCTGCGCAGTCGGGTTTTTATTGTACGATGGTCCCGTTGGTGTAAGCGACTTTACCGGCAAACCTTGGTTGATCGGCCCTATATTGTTGGGCGTGCTTTTTATTGTGATTTTTAATTTGATGGCCAAAACAGCACAGGTGTCCGGGGTTTCGGCAGCATCGGTAGCCACTAAAATGTCGTTGGCCATTCCTGTGATAGTGGGTGTTTTATTGTATGGAGAGCATTTAAGTATACTGCAAATTATTGGAATTATATTGGCATTAGTGGCTGTTTACTTGGCATCTATAAAAGAGGAAAGCATTAGCATAAACAAAAAGGCCCTGATACTTCCGCTGTTGGTGTTTTTGGGTTCTGGTATTATTGACACCAGTATCCAATATTTTGAAGAAATTCATTTGACCGATCAAGAAATCCCTGTTTTTTCTTCCATGATTTTTGGGTTTGCCGCTTTGACCGGATTCATTTTTGTTGGGATCAAAGCAGTCAAAACTCCATTAAAAGTCAACTTTAAAAATACATTGGGAGGCATTGCCCTTGGCGTACCGAACTATTTCTCCATCTATTTTTTGATTCGTGCCCTTCGTTCCGATATTTTAAGCAGTGCTGCTATTTTTACTTTGAACAATGTAGCCATTGTAATGTGCTCCACTCTCTTCGGTATTTTACTCTTTAAAGAAAAGTTGAGCCTTAAGAACTGGAGCGGGGTTGCCTTGGCCATTTTGAGCATAATATTGGTAGCTTTGTTCTGATGGAGAAAAAGGAAGATGTTTACAAGACCGTTAACAAACCATCGCCCGAGATTTTATACAAGGACCGAAAAAGCAAATTCTATGCTGAGGTCCATCCCATTGCTTCGGAAGATGATGTAAAACCGATTGTAGAGCAGCTTCGCAAAAAATACCATACGGCCAACCATGTTTGCTACGCATGGCAGCTCGGAACCGAAAAACCGTCCTATAGGGCCAATGATGATGGCGAACCCAACAATTCGGCGGGTATGCCCATTTACGGACAAATACAATCTTTTGGCGTGACCAATGTGCTGGTTACCGTTACCCGGATCTTTGGTGGCACCAAACTTGGTGTTGGTGGTTTGATCCAGGCATACAAAACTGCTGCACAGATGGCCTTGGAAAGTGCCAAGATTGTTAAGAAAACCATTAAGGCGGAATTTAGGTTACAATTTGGTTACCCGGAAATGGACAAGGTGATGCGAATTATCAAACAGAAAGATTTGGACATTGTTTCCCAAAAAATGGAGCTGGATTGTGAGCTTGATATTTCGGTTCGGTTAAGTGAATCAGAAGAAATATTTCAACTTTTCGACGAAATGCATGGTGTAGATGTGATCATGATGGATTGATTGGGTCAAGATCGCTTTGCTGTTGGACAAAAGAACGCTGCATTGTTAGACATAAGAACAAAGACTCCCGACACCTGACTTCTGACTTCTGACTTCTGAAAAAATTCAATCATCCAGTTTTTCCAAAATATAATCAGGACATTTTATGGGCCTACCCGTTTTTTTATCCATAAACGCCAAAACGGTATTTGCGGTGGCCAACAACTCGCCTGACTCGTTGATCAAGGTATAATCGAACTCAATTTTTACCATTGGTTTGGATTTGAGTTGCGTCTTTACAGTTAACAAATCATCGTACAGCGCAGACTTTTTGTAGTTGATGTGTAAGGAAATTACGGGTAGCATTATGCCATTATCCTCCATACTCTTGTAGGTAACCCCCATGGCTCTCAACCACTCTACCCGACCCAATTCAAAATACTGTGCATAGTTTCCGTGGTAAACAACCCCCATTTGGTCGGTTTCTGCATATCGAACCCGAAAAGAATATGAATTTAGACCCATTTTTAACTGAAAAATTATATATTTAAAGGCTTGCTTATTTTGAGAGTAACATGCGAAAAAAAAACAAAACTTTCAATGCTGATTTCATTTTTTTTTTAAAAGATTTGTTCACATATTTGTCGCATCCATTGAGCATCTTATAACCCTTTAGATGCTTGCTCTTAAATATTAAAGCTAACCATTAAACAAGGAAAAACTTCTATGAGTGTTACTGCTAATTCCGTATGGAACAACTGTTTGGTTTTTATCCAAGATAATATCCAACCGCAGGCATTCAAAACATGGTTTGAGCCCATCAAACCTATAAAGTTAGCCGATAAGGCGCTTAGCATTCAAGTACCCAGTAAGTTTTTCTACGAATGGCTCGAAGAACATTATGTAAAGCTTTTAAAAGTTGCCTTGACGCGTGAGTTGGGGAGCAACGCAAAGCTCATCTATGTTATAAAAATGGAGAACAAGTACGGCAACAAGGAACCTTTTACGGAACAAATACCAAGTTCCAACCGTACTGCTGTGGGACCACAGGAATTGGATGTGCCGATTACCTCTAAAAGTCCCGAATTAAAAAACCCGTTTGTGATACCTGGTATTCGAAACATTAAAATTGAATCCCAGTTAAATCCCAATTACAATTTTGACAATTTTCTGGAAGGAGACTCCAACCGTTTGGCAAGATCGGCCGGTATGGCCGTAGCCAACAAACCCGGGGGAACATCATTTAACCCATTATTGGTTTTTGGTGGGGTTGGTTTGGGGAAAACCCACTTGGCCCATGCCATTGGGGTGGAAATAAAAGATAAGTATCCTGAAAAGACCGTTCTCTATATTTCTGCTGAAAAATTCACGCAACAATATATTGAGTCGGTAAAAAAGAATACCCGAAACGATTTTATCCACTTTTACCAATTGATAGATGTTCTTATTATTGATGATGTACAATTCCTATCGGGTAAATCTGGAACACAAGATGTTTTCTTTCACATATTCAACCATTTGCACCAAAACGGCAAGCAGGTGATTTTGACATCGGACAAAGCACCTGTGGATATGCAAGACATTGAACAGCGTTTGTTGTCACGTTTTAAATGGGGACTATCGGCAGAATTGCAAAATCCCGATTACGAAACCCGAGTATCCATCTTAAAGAACAAGTTGTACCGAGACGGGGTCGAGATGCCTGAAGACATCATCGACCATGTGGCCAAGAACATCAAAACCAATATCCGAGAGCTGGAAGGTGCCATCATTTCATTGATTGCACAGTCTTCCTTCAACAAACGTGAGGTTACTCTGGAATTGGCGCAACAAGTAGTGGAAAAGTTCGTAAAAAATACCAAGCGCGAAGTATCCATCGACTATATCCAAAAAGTGGTCTCTGATTACTTCGAAATGGATGTTGCCACGCTTCAATCCAAAACAAGAAAGCGCCATATTGTTCAAGCCAGACAATTGGCCATGTTCTTTGCTAAAAAATTCACAAAAGCATCCTTGGCAAGTATTGGTTCACAAATTGGAAAGCGCGATCACGCGACCGTACTGCATGCGTGCAAAACAGTGGACAATCTTGCTGAAACGGATAAGCAATTCAGAAAGTACATAGAGGATTTGAGCAAGAAGTTCTCCTAAAACTCCACAACAACATTTATGAAAACCAAAGTTTTGATGGTCTGCTTGGGAAACATTTGCAGATCACCTTTGGCCGAAGGCATTCTACAATCCAAAATTGATTCGAATTCCGTTTTTGTCGACTCTGCAGGAACGGCGGGATACCATGTTGGCAACCCGCCGGATGAACGTTCCATAGCAGTCGCCCGTAAATATGGACTTAACATTGAGCATCAGAAGTGTAGAAAATTCTCAAAAGAGGATTTTTCGGAGTTTGATTATATATATGTTATGGATCGAAGCAATTTTTCCGATGTGGCCAGCCTTGCAAAAAATCAAGAAGATGCAAGCAAGGTTAAGTTATTGCTCAGCGAGATAGAATTGGGCATCCAAGAGGTGCCCGACCCTTATTATGGTGGCGATGATGGCTTTGAAAATGTATACCAAATGATCGATAGCGCTTGTGAGGTAATTGCGAAAAAACTAAATTAATCCCATGGAAGAGGAAAAACCTGGTTTAGTCGTAGGCAAAATCTATTTAATCCCCACAGCCCTTGGAGACAATGCACCTTTGGAAGTGTTGCCTATTTCGGTAAAGGGAACCATTGAACGAATTGACCACTACATTGTGGAAAATGAGAAAACAGCCAGGCGATTCATAAAACGGGTATGCCCCAACAAATCGCAACCCGATCTCCATTTACAATCATTGAACAAATACACCGATCCAGAAGAAATCCCTTCATTTTTGGATCCATGCATTCATGGTTTTGATATAGGTGTGTTATCCGAAGCTGGATGCCCAGGTATTGCTGATCCTGGAGCAGATGTGGTTCGTGTGGCGCACGAAAAAAGAATCCAAGTGGTTCCGTTAGTGGGCCCCTCCTCCATTTTAATGGCCATGATGAGCAGCGGGATGAACGGCCAGAACTTTGCTTTTAATGGTTATTTGCCCATTGACAATGCCGAACGCAAAAAAATGATGAAAGGCTTAGAGCGATTATCCCGAGACAAAGGGCAATCCCAAATTTTCATGGAAACGCCTTATCGGAACAACAAACTGGTAAAGGAACTTTTAAAAACGCTGCAAAAGCCGACCCGGTTGTGCATTGCCTGCGACATTACATTGCCAACGGAATTTATTTCAACGAAAAGCGTTCATGAATGGAGTGAAATTGAGTTGGATTTGGACAAGAGACCAACGATATATATTATTCAAGCATAAAAAAAGCCCCGGATTTTCGGGGCTTTTTTTAGTTATCAATCTGTCCCGTCCTGAAATAAGTTGACACAAAATCAACTTATTTATGAAGTATTCAGAAAACCCGAGGAATAAGCGC
>NZ_JAYKYV010000022.1:0-31610 GCF_035818535.1 Flagellimonas halotolerans
GTGGATGCCTCCCCCATTTCGGTGGAACTGACCGGCATCCTGGACTTAGGGGAACGCTTTGAGTTCGGGGCCAGCTATAGGTACGATGAAAGCATCAGCGGACTGTTCCTCTTCAACATCAGCAACGGCTTCAATCTGGGCTATGCCTATGAGACCTCCATCCAAAACCCCATTGACGGATTGGACAACAATACCCATGAATTGTTTATGAGGATGAAAATGTAATTTCAAACCAAACAAACATGGTATAACATATTGTGAACAATAGGAGCTGCCCAAAAGGAAACAACATTTTTTCGCCTTTTGGAGCAGCTTTTTTTATCAATTAAACAAGAATAAATAGTAGTGCATACTTTGACCGATTAAAAAAGAAAGTGTTTTTCAACGCTTTAAACATTCCTAGATGGCAGCAAAGACAATAGATTTGCCATGCACAACATCGGTTCTGTCCAAGCGACATGGAACCGATTCAAGTCCGAAGGTCGAAACACCATCTTCAAATTATTCGCCTATGCCAACCAATAGGCATAAACTTAGTTCAATTGGAAACACCCTGCTCTTTAAACTTCTCCACACCACTATCAAATTGATAATCTGAACTTTTCAACATTCTACGATAAAGGGTTTCATTCACTGTAACGGGTATATGTAGATAGGGAAATTGGATGTTGTAATTTCTTCCATTTCTACCTACTAATCTAACTTTGACCGGTTTCTTCTCCATAATCTAAAACTTTTTAAATGTTAAACTATTGGAACATACCGATTGATAATCAGCCAAAATGTATTCCAAACCATGAATCATGAATTATTCTTACAAGAATGGTTTTTAAAATGTCAAACTGTCAATTTAAAACTGTTTTCATTGTTGAAAAAATGAAAATAATGACAGGAGTTCTTAAAAATTTCTTAACAAAACTGACAGATTTTCAATGCTTATTGAATTTGGATCCGCCATACTTTGCTTATTGACCAGAGAGTCCACTAGGGATTTTAGGTGAATTAGCCAGGGACGCCCCGGTAAAAAGGAACACTCTTCCAAAGGTGTTTGTTTGGAAGCCCAACGAAATGACCTTAAACCCATAGGCCGAAACAAGCTAAGGTCACAGTCCCTATAAATAGCCATTCCTTTCCATTTGATAAAATGGCCTTATTGAATTTCAATTAGCAATAAATTTTAATTTATTCGATAATTTTTTATTGTTTTTCAATAAATTTTATTTTATTTGCCCCTGGAATCTAAACTTAAGAGAAATGAAAAACATCAAATCACAAATTACAGATCGGGGCTCCACCCTCTTACTAAAATTTGTTGTTATATTTTTGGCCATTGCAGCAATCTGTCTGTTTGGCTTTTTATTGTATGTATCCATTACCTCCGATAGCGTAGGGATATTTAGGCCAATTTTACTGGGAATATGTGCTACTGAAATTCCTTTTCTGTATGCCCTCTACCAGGCCCACAGACTATTGCTTTTTATTGATAGGAACGAGGCATTTTCTAATGCATCGATCAAGGCCTTGAATAAAATAAAGTCGAGTGCCTTTACAATAAGTTTGATGTTTACTGGAGGAATGCCCTATATATATTACGTGGGGGAGGTCGACGATGCGCCAGGCGTTATATTAATGGGGTTGATATTGGTTGCCGTTCCGTTTATAGCCGCAGTATTTGCCGCAGTCTTGCTCAAGCTCTTTCGAAACGGTTTGAATATCAAATCTGAAAATGATCTAACCGTTTAACCTATGGCTATTATAGTAAATTTGGATGTAGTAATGGCCAAGAGGAAGATGTCCTTAAATGAACTTTCCGAGAAAGTAGGCTTGACACTGGCAAATCTTTCAATACTCAAAACGGGCAAGGCCAAAGCAATTAGGTTCAGTACCCTGGAATCGATTTGCAGTGTATTGGACTGTCAACCGGGCGACATCTTGGAATATGTTGATGACCAACAAAATACGATTCTCAATTAACTGTGACCTGCCTAAATTGCAGGCCTGTTTTCGATATTGCACCCATAATGGGAACAGGGGACAATGCCAAAAAGACATTGCCCCCTGTAGTAAAGACGCAGGACAACAAAGGTGCCTTATCGCTGTTTTACCGACGAATGGGATTAATTTTCGTAATCCTTGTCCAAAAACTCGTACCGCGCATCATCCACGGCCTTGGTCAATTTGCTCTCCGTATCTATGATCATTACGGCGGGTTCATTTTCTTTTGGCCCTACGGCTTCCCAATTGGGCAAGTCTTCACCATTGGGATTTCCACTCTTGATAAAGTTGGCAAAAAACTGCTGCATGGTTTTGGAAGCCCTGTAATCCTCGGCGGTCCAGGCATAATCATCCACAAGGTGCAGATTGCCCATAGCGTATTCGATTTCAGCCGCATGTGGCGCGCCGATGGGCTTGGGCATTTGTGGGGCATTGGAATTTTTTTCCACCGTACCGCCCGCCAATCCAGATACCAGATTTTTATCCTTCAATGGGGGCCTTATTTTACTGTATAGATAGCGATATACGGGTTGATCGGAGTTCTTGCGGTGCAAGTCGAACCACTTCCATGTGCTATAGGCTATAAAACGATCGGAAGCAAGGTTGGTTGCCGCCCATTGAAGTTCTTCTTGTGTACCATGTGGATACAGGTCCAAAACAGTTTGATAATTCTTTGGATAGGCCTCCTTCACTTTGGCTACGAACACCTCTTTTGTAATGGGGCCCTGTGTAAAGGCCATACCAGGTATCTCGGCAGAATTCCATCCCACCAATAGTGGAACCTGTGCCTGTTCCCGTGAGGCAAAGGTTTCGGGCAAGGACTTGGTAAGTAAATACCCGTCAATAACCATAGGAAAGCCAAACTTCTTGGATTCATTATAAATCTCGTACAGGTCGCGTGTGCTCAATTTTCTCAATTGGGAAATGTTCTCGATACCAGCATTTTCCAAAAATTGAACGCCCTGCTTTTCCGCCTCTGCCAAAGGAATTGGTGCCATAGTCGGTGGAATGGCAGCTCCGCTTTCCCCAATAGCCCCTGCGATCAGGTCTTTGGACAATGGGGATGCCATCTGTACACTAACCCCAATGGATCCGGCAGATTCCCCAGCTATGGTCACCTGATCTGGGTCTCCGCCAAAGGCAGCTATGTTTTCCTGTACCCATTGAAGGGCCATATTTTGATCTAACTGTCCATAATTTCCCGATGCCCTGTAAGGAGCCTCGGCGGACAACTCTGGATGAGCCAGATTCCCAAAAATATTCAGGCGATAATTAGTGGTTACGACCACAATGCCCTTTTTCGCCATACTTTCACCGTCATAACGATATTCCGATGCATCCCCCGCGACGTTTCCGCCCCCGTAAAAGTATACCAGAACAGGAAGGTTTTTATCGTTACGCTTGGCTGGTGTCCAAACGTTAAGGTAAAGACAATCTTCACTTACCCCGTTGGAGCGGGATTTCATATCGCCGAATACCATGGCTTGCACAGGTCTTGGACCAAAACGCTTAGTCTCTACCACACCCTCCCAAGGGTCCAAGGGCTGAGGGGCCTTCCACCGCAATTCACCAATCGGCGGTTTTGCAAAAGGTATCC
Source organism: Flagellimonas halotolerans (assembly GCF_035818535.1). NCBI lineage: Bacteria > Pseudomonadati > Bacteroidota > Flavobacteriia > Flavobacteriales > Flavobacteriaceae > Flagellimonas > Flagellimonas halotolerans. The sequence goes on from NZ_JAYKYV010000022.1 coordinate 3,593, forward strand.
CAAAATATTTTTGGATACCCGTATGAGTATCGTAAAGCCCTTCAATAATACCATTCTTGAGTTTGGCTTGAACAGGAAAGGCATTTTTCTGTTGTGAGGCCAGTTCCGACATTACAAAGAGAACCAACGCCACGGAAAGTAGTCGCTTTTTCATTATATCTAGTTTTTCTATTGTTACATATTGTTACAATAGTACTTTGTTTTTACGAGAAAATATACTTTATTTAGAAAAAATTTACATTTTGGCCCAAAAAAAACAAATCCTTACCAAAGAAGACTACATTCCAAACCTGGCATTTGATTCAGTTATTTTTGGTTTTAACGGCAAAAAATTGAAAATACTTGTACTGGAATATCGAAATACTGGTCTTTATGCGCTTCCCGGCGGTTTTGTTGGACGCAATGAGAGTTTGGAAGACGCGGTTGAAAAAGGGGTGAGCGAGAGGACAGGGCTCAAGAACATCTATTTGGAGCAATTTCGGACCTTTGGCGATATGAAAAGGTTTGACCCCGAGCCCATGAAACGGATTTTGAAAATGAATGGGCTGGACATAACATCTCATAGTTGGTTATTGGATCGGTTTATCACCGTTGCCTATTATGCCCTGATTAACTTTGAAAAAGTAATGCCCAAACCAGATCCATTATCCGATGGAATCGATTGGTATTCGTTAGATGAGCTGCCACCCCTGATGATGGACCACCAACAAATTATCGAAAAAGCACTTGAAACCCTCCGAGAAAATCTGGACAAAAAACTTCTGGGCATGAACTTGCTGCCCAAAAAATTTACCATGAAGGAACTGCAACAGGTATATGAGGCCATTACCGGCACCTCCTTTAATCGTAGCGGTTTCCAACGAAAAATGTTGAGTGCAAATACCTTGTTGCGCCATGAAAAAAGGTTTTCTGGAAACTCCCATAAAGCTCCCTATCTGTACAGTTTTAAACCCAATCCATTCGACAATCGGCCAAAAACATACATAACTGATGGAAGTGGATCAAGGTAAGTACTACATAACAAAATTGGTTAAAAAAAATAAAGTGCATACAGTTACATTGCTGGCAACGAATTAAATACAAATGTTCCGCCTTATATTTATTTCAATCCATTTACTTGAATTTTCATCCCCATCGGTGATTTTAAAAAGGAACTGGACCCACTTTTTTCAATAGACCGCTCGATGGAGAGGGTAAAGAATATATCGGGTTTTATTTCACCTGAACATGTCCCCTTCCCTTTTGTACCACACAAATTTTCTGTAAAATACTTACATTTAAGCTTTTATGCACCAAAAGGATTTATTGAACCGTAAGAAAGCTATACCGAACCAAAAATTACAAAACTTGGGGATGGCCAACCCAATTGTCGGTTTGGGCACATAATAATTCAGCATATAATCTAGTTGGCATTCAGAAACTAAATAATTATGTCAAATAAAATATTTTCTTTGCTTATTTTCTTAACGATATTTTCCTGCAAAAACAATTCCACAGAAAATATACAGGGTATTGCTGATTATGCCATTACCAATCTTACCCTCATTGATGGAAGCGGAGCAGACGCCGCGCCCAACGCTACAATTTCCATTAAGGATGAAAAAATATCCAGGATTACTAGAGATCCGGTTGGAATAAATGCAGATTCTATTATTGATGGCACAGGTAAATATGTCATCCCAGGCCTTTTCGACAACCATTTTCATCTTTCTGATGATATTCCCCGTCAGTTTAAGCATTTGATACACTTTGGGGTAACCAATGTCTTTATACCTGCTGGTAGATATATGACTTATCCCGTGGTCCGAAAATACGATTCACTAATTCGGACAAATACTATATCTGGACCTACGCTACGATGGTCTAGCCCCTTCATCACAGTTCCTGGGGGCCACCCTAGAGGGAATGGAGGAATAGAAGGTGAAAATATCCATAGAATTACCTCTACGGCTGAAATCCCAAAAATTGTGGAGGACGCAAAGGCCAACGGAGCTATAGCATTGAAAGTAATGATTGAAGATGGCCCTAGACCGCCTTTTATTGAACGGATTAAGCCCGAGTTAATAAAAAGGTTGAGACAGGAAGCAAACAGGCACAATTTAATGCTAGTGACTCACATAAGTGATAGGATAGAATTGGAAATGTCCGTTGAACACAAGGCCGATGCCATCATGCACTATGTAAACCCTTCCTTAGATTGGGAGAGCGATCTGGAACTTGTTCAAAAAATAAAAGATCAAAACATCTATTGGGTTACAACCGCAATGCTTGGAAAGGCCTATACGACTTACCCTCTTAATCCAGAATTATTGGAATCTGAACATTGGGCGGTATTCGACAAAGAAAAAGAAATCTTAAAAAAAGAGGCCGGGCAGCACAAGGAAATTGCCCTGGGGATAGTTAAAAATTATTACAATTTGACTTTAGAACAATGGAAAGATCATAAAATGCCCTCGCACGCCGACTTTCGAAAGTTGGATTCATTGGGTATTACTATAGTTGTAGGAACCGATAAAGGATCTCCCAATTTATACAATGCATCTGGACTTGGTGTGCATGAGGAAATGCAGATTTATCAAGACGGTGACATGGACCCACTTAACATAATTAAATGCGCCACTCTAAATGCAGCTAAAATGCTAAAGATGGATAAAGATTATGGTACAATTGAAGAAGGAAAGTATGCCAATATGGTGTTGCTTGACAAAAACCCACTTGAAAATATTTCCAATACATTAACTATTAATACAGTCTTCAAATATGGGGAAATACAGAATAGAATTACGAATGCCAACAATGGTAACCGTTACACCGGCCATTGAACAGTGGGAAAAGACCTGTGATAAGTCCTTTTTAGGGCTTTTTGTTTTCAATCCAATCTTTGCAACCTCGATTTTGGGTGTCCCAACAAGGGCAAAGAACAGTTTGTCCGGGGCCTTTTCGGCCGTTCTCACAAAACGAGGGCCCCTGCCAACGTCTGTAGAAAATGTTACCGGATGGGTTCGCTCAACCGGTAACTCACGAACAACTTTTACCGATACCCCCTTTTTCCCTGCATACCTCAGGGTTACGGTCCATTCCCATTTCGGCAATGTTCAACAACGACTTTTTTCGCCAACTTGCGGAACCGGCGCAATGGCTACAAGTAATTGCTTGTACTTGCCTGCTTCTTAATCCCGATAGCCATCGGGACAGGCAAATATTCACAGGCGAAACCGTCGGGACGGAAAGACCTCGTCCCCACTGGTGAAAACAGCAAAAACCGGTGCCAACGGCACCTAAAGGCAATTTGGCAACGTTCTTAATGTCTTTTAAATTATTTGTGAATAAATTCACCTAATTTAAAGCCCAGAAGGTCACTGCGTTTAGCAGGGCGCCGGCAAAAAATCAAAACCAAGCCTATGAACAAAATTATTATAACCTTAACCAGCGTAATTTTTACGCTTAATTCAATTTCAGGACAAACAATCGAAGAAAAATACGCAAAGGACGTAAAATCGATAGAAGCAATAATGAATGCTTATTACGATGTTGTTTCAGGCTCTAGTAGTGAGCCATGGGAATTTGAAAGAGACAGGTATATTCATTCAAAAAATGCTGTTATAACAAGACTGGATAATAACGGAAGTGCAGAATCCCATACGCTTGAAGCGGAATATATTCCAATAGGATTATCACCGAAAGAGGATTTTTACGAAAAGGAACTTAAAAGAAAAGTCAGCAAATATGGAAATATTGCACAGGTTTGGAGCGCATTTGAAATACGGACCGACCCAAAAACGGAGTCTAATATAAGAGGACTGAACAGCATTCAACTACATTACGAAAATGGAAGATGGTGGATTGATAGTTGGACCTGCGAAATGGAATCTGAAAAAAGTTCGGTAGTAACCGAATTTCTAACCAGCGGATAAAAAATATATGCTAACAATGTATCCGAAATTACGGCATCCCAAAGTGTAGGGAGAATAGCCGGATCCACCCGGAAATTGCCAACGTCTATGCCAAATAGAAATTAATGAACACCCTGAACAGCAGGAAAAACCTGTTTAAGCCCTTTCTAAAGGCTTTTTTCAATCCACTTTTTCCGATTTTGACTTTTGTGAAATATAGGGGGTGACCAAAAATAAATCCTTGAAAATTTTAAACAGTTAGGATTCCTTACTATATTTGCATAGGCAATAGTGCCAAAACACAATTTAAACCTTTATCAAATGGCTAAATCAATTTTCTATCATGCTGGATGTCCAGTATGCGTGAGTGCAGAACACGAAATCGTAAATCTAATTGGCGCGGAAAATGTTGAACTCGTTCATATTGGCGAAGACCGCGACCGAATTACAGAAGCAGAAAAAGCAGGAGTAAACTCTGTTCCAGCTTTGTTAACACCAAATGGGAATGTATTGCACATCAATTATGGTGCATCTGTAGCCGACGTAAAAGGCTAAAAAATTTAAACTAATAAGTTAGGAGTCCTAATTTATTATGTGGCTCCTAACTTTTAACCAATTAAATTCCATAAAAATGAAACAAGTATATTTTCTTCTCGGACTTTCCCTTTTAACAGTTAAAACATATGCTTGCAACAAGTGCGAAGATTACAACAACGAAGATTTTCAAATTAAAAATGTGAACGTAAAGCACCAAGATGACCTTGCGGCCACCATTTGGGAAATTACCGTAAAAGGAACGGCTGGTAAAACAACACCGGCACCAGCAGGTCAAATGAACGGAGCACCTGTTTTAGGCTACGTATTCCCAACTACTTTAAAATCTACCGATGTTGGCTTTGGCGATACCGAAGGTATTGTGGCACTTGCCTTGACCTCACACCCCGACTTTGATGACACGCCACTTTGGGATGAAAATGCTGACCGAAATTTTGTCAATGACGGTATTGTTTGGCATCCGCATTGGGTGGTCTTGACACAAGACAAGCGTGTGGAAGGTGGTTTGGCCGTAAAGCAATTTGACCCAAAGGACACAGGTGTGGTTTTACCACCAACCAATCCCGGAATGCCCATGTACATGGACTCACCGGGTTTTCAAGTCATTACGGACAGGAATACAATACGAGTGGTTGTTCCCGATTATCGAATGAACAACAAAACGGATTTTTCCTATGATGGGATTGCAGCCTTTATGCAAGTCAATACGGGCGGAGAAGGTGGGAAAAACAAGCCAATGCTCGGTGTTTACAAAGTATATTCAGTAGCAAGTGGCGACCTGTCGCTACCCTATAAAGTCAAGTAATCTTTTTTGCCCTGCAAAGTAAGGATTCCTATCTTTACAGGGCTTTCTTTTTATCAAAAAAAAACTAAAATGAAAGTAGCAGTCTGGGACACCTATGTAACCAAAAAAGACGGTAGCGTTATGCACTTTGACATTATCGCTCCTGAAGAAATTAGGGATACAGCCTTAATCTACGGTTATGGTAAAGAATATTTAAAGACCAAAACCCAAGAGGGACAAGCTTTAACATCAAAAGAGTGTAGGTTCTGCCACATGGAAACAGTACGGCCCCAATGGGAATCCGAGATTAAACAAAAGGGGTATTCGATCGTTGAAATGGAAAATTGTAAATGAAAGAGAAAACACATTTATTATTCTCTTACGGTACCTTACAGTTAGAGAACGTACAGATTGAAAATTACGGTCGAACCTTAAAAGGAGAGCGAGATAGATTGATTGGGTATACAACTGAAAAAAAACAAATTACAGATCCAACAGTCCTTGTTAAAAGTCAGCTAGATTATCACCCAATTGCCGTTAAATCCGATAATGAAAGTGATGCTATAGAAGGAACTTTATTTGAAATTACGGATACCGAGCTTGCTGAAACCGACAAGTATGAAGTAAGTGAATACCATAGAATACTTGAAACTTTTGAATCAGGAAAAAAAGCTTGGGTCTATGTGGCCAAAATATAACACTATGGAATATCCATCATTCAATTTAAACGAACAAAACCACAAAATAGAGAGCCGAATCGTGGTTGCTTTGGAACGTATTTCGGAAGCATTCAGGGTATTGCTTTGGAACGAAAGTAAAGAAAGCTCATTAAGCCCGATACAAATTCAGATTTTGATATTCATCTCTTTCCATTCCTTGGAAAAATGTAAAGTGGGATATTTGGCAAACGAGTTTAATATGACAAAGGCCACCATTAGCGATAGTGTCAGGGTTTTACTCTCCAAAGCATTGGTTACCAAAGAAAAAGATCCCGCCGACACAAGAAGCTATTCCCTTTCACTTACGGCCGAAGGAAAAAATATTGCCAAAAAAGCGTCTTTTTTTGCTTCTTCCATCCAACAACCAATTGAAAAACTAACACAAGAACAGAAAACAACAATGCTTAACGGGTTGCTGAAATTGATTTATGACCTAAACAAGTCCGGTGTCATTACCATTCAACGGATGTGTTTTACCTGCTCCTTTTACAATGGCAAAAATGGAAATCATTATTGTAATTTATTAAAAACAAAACTTGCCGAATCTGAGATACGGTTGGACTGCCCAGAACACGAAATGGTCAGGTGAACGAAGCATAAGATCAAATCCGTGGACTTACCACAATTTTATCATCATACATGGCATCCAATCCCATTTGCACACAAGCTGCGGCCATGGCACCTGTTTTAGCATTGGAAACGGGCAATGTATTGTTTACGATATTGTCTCTGAAATCAATCAAAGCCTGTTTGCTAGGGTCCTCATGATCAAACTTTATGGGTATACCCTTGCCTTGGTCCCAATTTAAAGTGGCCCCCGAAACACCATCGACCTCACCAATCTCTTTTTCGTAGCTTCCTTCGGGATAGTACCAAGCCTTGACATAATCCAAAATATAGGTTCCCTTATCCCCCATTACCTTGACCTTGTAATCGCCCATGGCGTTACTGGTAAGGCAGGTAAATGATGCCCGTACCCCTTCGGGATAACTGTAGATAAGATGGATATTGTCATAGGTTTCCCTACCATCTTTCCAGTAATCGATGCCCCCTATACCCATGACCTTTTCGGGCATGGCATCCATTACCCAATTGGCAAAATCCAACTGGTGCGAACAAAGTTCAGCCAAAAGCCCACCTGAATATTCCCGGTACATTCGCCAGTTGATCATGCGCTCCCATTTTGGGTCGGGTACAGGACGCCGCCAATTGCCATTTCGGTTCCATTGGCACTCAAAAGCTGTTATCTTGCCAATTTTCCCGTTTATGATTTCCTCCACGACATGCGAATATAAACGGGAGCTATGGTATTGGTGACCTGCTTGAAATATGTTCTTGGATGCATCGGCCGCCGCTACCAATTCCTTTATCCCTTCATATCCTTTTGCCATGGTCTTTTCGCCGTACACATGCTTTCCTGCCTGTAAAGCATCGACAACAATTTTAGAATGTGTACTGAAAGGGGTCGCTACCAAAACGGCATCTACATCCTTATCTTCCAACATTCTTTTGTAGTCAGAATATCCTTTCGCCTTGCCTTCTACTTTTGAAAGCCCCGAGCTAAGCCTAAAGGGAATGACGTCACAACAGGCGACTACCCGCATATTGGGAATCTGGTTGATGAAAGGGATAAGTCCACCACCACGGTCCCCTGTTCCAATTACCCCAATATTGATGGTTTCATTTGCACTGGGAGAGCCATACCCTAGTACGGTTGGAGCATATAAGACTGCGGAACCGGCCAAACTACCTTTAACCATAAAGTCTCGACGCTTCATACTACTTAAAGTTTAGGTTCCCAGCCTTTTTCGTACTCCCTTTTCCAGCTTTGCATGGCTTTTTCACTGTTTAATACCTTGCCTGTTTGGGTGTTTATTTCGATGGTATGCCCGGCGTCGTGGGCCATATTTCCCAAGTGGCAGAGCATGGTGGAAACGCTTGCATCCCTTATATCAGAATTTAGGGAATTATCTTTTCGGATAGCATTGAAGAAGTTGGACACATGATCCACATCCAGTCCTCCGATGCCTTGGGTGTTGGTGGTAGCACTGAGTTCTTTTTCAAATTCAATTTTAATCGGGTTACCTCCAAGATCGTACAACTTGTAAAAATTTCTACTCAGTTCAATCACACCTTTGCTTCCATAAATAGTGATTCCCCGTCCAGGTCGCTCCGGTTTCATTATACCGCGGCTGTGGGAGGTCCATGTAACGAATTTATCCCCTGGGAATGTATAGGTCACTTGCTGATTGTCGGGGAATTCCCAGTCATCATCATAAGTGTACTTTCCCCCAAACGCTGTTACTGTTTCGGGCAGATCCACGCCAAGTGCCCAGCGGCAAATATCAATCTCGTGGGTACCGTTGTTATGGATTTCTCCCGTGCCCCAATTCCGGAACCAGTGCCAGTTATAAGGGTGGATGTTATCCCGATAATTTTCACGAGGCGCAGGACCTTGCCACATATCCCAGTTTAAGGTCTGGGGTACTTCAATCGTCTTTCCGTGCCCAATGGAACCGCGGTTATTGGAATAGTAGGCCTCCCCTTTGAAAACCTCTCCGATCACACCTTTTTTGATGTCTTCCACTGCCGAAATCGAAGTCTTGGCCGATCGCTGTTGGTTGCCCATCTGAACTTTTTTTCCATACTTTTTTTGGGCCGCGACCAACAGATCATTTTCATAAGGGTTATGGCTACAAGGCTTCTCCACATAAACGTGCTTTCCCGCCTGTAGGCCCATAATGGCCATGGGAGCATGCCAATGTTCGGGCGTGGCAATAAAGATGGCATCCACATCCTTATCCTCCAAAATCTTACGGAAATCCTTTTCTACCTTCGGTACATATCCTATGCGTTCTTGGCACCAAACATTGTGTTCTTCCAGAATGGTATCGTCCACATCACAACTGTATAAAATTTTGGCGTTGACATCTTGGTGAATCGCCAACACATGTGCCTTGGCCCGGCTCCTTACACCTATTACCGCACAATTGATATGATCGTTGGCTCCCAGAATTCGGGCATTGGCCCAAGAGGGAAATACTGTAGCGCCCAAGGTAACAGCAGCGGTACCTGTAGTTGTTTTTTTTATGAAATCGCGTCTTGTAGTCATGGTTTACGGCTTTTTAATAGGTTTTATCTTGATGTTCTTAAAGCTTACACGATCTCCATGATCCTGTAACAATATGTGACCTCTATCGACCTCCCCAAAATTGGGCCATTTTACATACTTGCTTTCGGAGACCAGTTTGCGATATGCTTCGCTTTTTCGCTCGTATTCCAAGACTTTTGTGCCATTGAGCCAATGCTCCACATGGTCGTCTTTTGAAACTATACGGGCCGTGTTCCACTCTCCAATAGGATTAATGGGCTTATTGGCATCTGCCTGTATAAGGTCATATAAAGAAGCAACTGTACGGCTACCTTCATGGTTGCCCAGTTTGGCATCTGGATGTCGTTCATCATCCAAAATTTGATATTCCAGTCCGATGGAAGAGCCCGGACCCTTGTTCAAATCGGTGTCCACATAGTATTTGATGCCACTGTTGGCACCCTCGGTCAATTTAAAATCCACTTTGAGCTCGAAATCCCCATACAGCTCAGTGGTCACAATATCGCCACCGGCGGCCGATTCTTCACCCCCAGAGGAGAGAACGGTCAATACGCCATCCTTAATCTCCCATCCTTTCTCTGGAAAATCATCCAGACGGGCACCGCGCCATCCCAAGGTGGTCTTGCCGTCCCATAACAATTCCCATCCATTTTTTTCCTCATCAACAGTAAGCTGGTTTTTGGTCGTTACTGGTTCCAAGGGCATTTCTTTACTGTATTTTGAAAGACTATCGGTCAAAATTTTGATGTTCTTCCAGGCAATCTCCGTTCCCTCCTTTTGATCTTTGCCAATGCTGTGTACTTGAAGCGCAATAAAGCCGCTTGCCGTTTTGTCATCTATCAAATGGGCCGCTGGTATCCCATTGATCCAGGTTTGGATCGTATCTCCGATGGCCTCGATGCGATAGTGGTTCCAATCGTTTTGTTTGAAGGCTTTTTGGGCAGCTGGATTATCTTCCAAGCTAACGAGCCAACCTCTACGACCTTCGTCATAGATTCCAGCGCTCCATGCCCTGTCCGATGGGTCTATCTCAATCTGATAGCCGTGCACCCTTCCATTTTGATAATACGGAAAGCTGTTGCTTCGTATTTGGACTCCCGAATTCATGGTAGGATCCACTTTATATTCCAATTCCAAGATAAAATCATCGTACATCCCATCTGTTGTCAAAAAGGAATTGGGCGTATCATGCACCGTGGACCCCACGATCATATCATCTTTTACCGTATAATTAGCCTCACCGCCCTTTTGGGTCCATCCGTTGAGGGTGCCGTCGAATAGGTCGACCCAAGGCGCATCGTCTTGGGGAGCTTTGGCACATCCCCAACAAAGCAGGAGTGCCAATGTTCCGAATTTTAATTTGTTCATTTTATGTGTCATTAGTCAAACGTTTACGTTACAAATCAATTAAAGGCCAAAAAGACCTGGCAACCACAAGGTCAACTCTGGAATATACGTAATCAGAAACAGAGCCAAGACCATGGCCGCAAACAAGGGCAACAGGGGCCTTATCACTTTTTCAATGGATGTTTTTGCCACACCTACCCCTACAAAGAGTACCGAGCCCACAGGGGGCGTGCACAGTCCAATGCAAAGGTTCAAGATCATGATGATGCCAAAATGCACCGGATCTATCCCCAATTTTGTTACGATAGGCAAAAATATCGGGGTGAAAATGAGGACGGCCGGGGTAATGTCCATAAAGATACCCACGAACAACAATATTAAGTTTATGATGAGTAATAGGGCAATCTTGTTATCGGTAATGGACAAAAGCCCTGCACTGATGTCCTGTGGGATATGCTCAAAGGAAAGCGCCCACGACATGCTCATAGAGGCTGCTATCAACAGCATGACAACAGCCGTAGTGGCGGAGGCATTCAAAAAGATATTGGGTAGTTTTTTAAACGTTATCTGTTTGTAGACAAAGCCCAACAATAAACTGTAGAGCACTGCAATGGCCGAAGCTTCGGTAGCTGTAAATATGCCCGCCACGATACCCCCGATGACCAAAACCAATAGGAACAAGCTTGGAACTGCATCAACAAAAGTTTTAAAAACCTGCCTGAAGGAACTCCGTTGTCCCGTACCATACCCTTTCTTTTTGGCCCACAGCATGGCAACCACCATCAACAACAGCCCCGTGATCAGCCCGGGGATGTAGCCGGCCAAGAAAAGTGCGGCAATGGATGCACCCCCACTTGCCAAGGAATACACAATCAAAATGTTGCTGGGGGGAATCACCAATCCTGTTGTGGCCGAGGTGATGTTGACAGATACGGAAAACCCCTTGTCATACCCTTCTTTTTCCATTTCAGGGCCTAGGATGCTCCCCATGGCCGAGGCGGAGGCCATGGCCGATCCTGCAATGGCGCCCATGAACATGGCCGATATAATATTAATGAGAGCGAGTCCCCCAGGCAAAGCCCCGACCAAGGTCTTGGCAAAGGCAATCAATCGGTGGGCAATTCCTCCGTGGTTCATCAATTCTCCGGATAAAATAAAAAATGGAATGGCCAGCAGTGCAAAACTATCCAATCCTGTGGCCATACGCTGTGATATGGTCGCCAATGCCGGCAAGTAGGGAACACTGACCAATAAAGTCAACATGGAGGAGATGGCTATACTCCACGCCACAGGGGTACCTATGGCCAAAAGGCCCACAAAACTGATGATCAAAACAAGTAAGGGTATGTAATCCATAAGGCTCAATCCATTATTATTTCCACAACTTTGTTATAGACCACTATCAGTCCGCTCAAGGGAATCACGATATATACGTATGCCAAGGGCAAGCCCAATGCAGGGGAAAGCTGTTTGAGTTCATAGGTAGTGTACACCAACCATCCGCCACCCGTTACCATTGCCGCAAGACAGAACAGTATGATGAAACCTGATACCACCCTTTTCAATAGTTTTTGATTTTTGGCACTGGCACGTTTGGCCAGTACATCTATGGCCACATGACCATTCTTTGCCGATACATAGGCAGCTCCCAACAATCCCAACCAAATCATAAGAAACCGGGCGAGTTCATCCGTAAAGGCACTTGGTTCACCTATAACATACCTACTGAACACCTGCCAGAGTACATTCAGCACCATCAGACCCATCAGTACTACCAGTAAATGTGCCAAAATGTTTTCCAATGCCCTTTTGAGTCCCATCACTTTGCCAATGATTTGATTTGTTGTATCATTTTATTCAATGCTGCATCATCTTCATACGGCCGGTACATTTCCCGTGTCATTTTGATAAACGGTTCCTTATCGGGATACGAAATCTTTACCCCTGCTTTCTGGACTTTTTCCAGTGCTTCGGCTTCCGATATGGCCCACAATTTTCTCTGATGGGCCAAAGATTTTTTTACTGCTTTTTGGACCCATCCCTGTTCCTGCTCCGAAAGGGTACCCCAAAATTGGGTGCCAACGATCAAGACGTCGGGGGAAAAGGTATGTTCGTCCAACGAATAATAGGGACACACCTCATAATGCTTGGAAAGGTAAAAACTGGGGGGATTGTTCTCCGCTCCGTCCACCACGCCCTGTTGCAGGGATGTATAGAGCTCTCCCCATGAAATGGGCGTGGGCGAACCCCCAAGACTTTTGACCATATCTATGGCCGTAACACTTTCCATTACCCTGATCTTGAGCCCCTCTAGGTCATCCGGGGCAGTTATGGGCTCGTGTTCAGTATAAAAACTTCGAAACCCGGCATCGTAATAGCCCAGACCTTTTAATCGAAATTGTTCGGCATTGTCCAACAATGCTTGCCCAATAGGACCATCCAGCACCTCAAATGCGTGTTTCCTGCTCTCAAAAAGATAGGGGAGCCCCAGTATCCTGGTCTTCGGGGCAAAATTTTCCAAGGTGGCAACCGATACCTTGGTCATATCCAGACTGCCCAGTTGAATCAGCTCCAGAATTTCACGTTCGGTGCCCAATTGTTGATTGGGATAGATTTCTACACGAAGTCTGCCCTTGGAAACACTGTCAAGATCTTCCCCCATTTTAACCATGGCCTTGTGCACGGAATGGTTAACATCCAAACCATGGGCCAACCTTATGGTCTTTGTGCTACTGGCCTCTTCACAACTAGTGGCGAAAAGTAAAGCACACAATAAAAAAATGATGGGAACGTGTTTCATTGTTTTTCCCTTCTGATTGTTGCTATCAATTTCAAGGTGTCTGCCACTTTTTTCTGTAAACCTTCAAAATCTTTACTTTCCAAAATATCTTTGGAAATCAATTTTGAACCCATGCCCAAACAGGTTACTCCTGCATCAAACCAAGCTTTGAGGTTTGATTCCTCTGTGCTTACCCCACCTGTTGGCATAATGCTTGTCCAAGGTTGGGGTCCCTTGATGGCCTTTACAAACCCTGGCCCATAGGTGGACCCCGGAAAGAGCTTGATCAATTCACAACCTAATTCTTCGGCTTTATTGATTTCGGTCAAAGAGCCACAGCCCGGCGACCAAAGTACTTTTCTGCGATTACAAACTATGGCGATATCTTCCCTTAAAGATGGGGTTACCACAAAGTTTGCTCCCATTTGCATATACAGGGATGCCGCCGCCGCATCGGTAATGGATCCAACGCCCATGATCATCCCCGGAAGTTCTTTCTGGGAATATTTGTTCAATTCTGAAAAAACCTCAAAGGCAAAATCGCCTCGTGCCGTGAACTCCATCAAACGGGCACCGCCATCATAACAAGCCTTGAGCACCTTTTTGCCCAATTCGATATCGGGGTGGTAAAAAAGAGGCACCATTCCGGTGTCCCTCATAGTATTTACTACATCAATTCTTGAAAATTGTGCCATTTTATACCTTTTGTTAGCGAGCCACCCTTCCGGATGCATCCCCGCTCATTAATTTTTCTACCTCGGCCACTGTCACAAGATTGGCATCTCCTTTTATAGTGTGCTTTAAACAAGAAGCCGCAACGGCAAAGTTCAATGCCTTTTGATTATCGTTCGGATAGGTCAAAAGTCCATAAATCAATCCCCCCATAAAGGAATCCCCTCCGCCGACCCGATCTACAATATGTGTAATTTGATACTGGGGCGATTTGAACATGGTCTTGCCATCATACAACACTCCTGCCCATGTATTGTGCGATGCCGATATTGATCCCCGTAGCGTGGTTATCACCTTTTTGGCGTTGGGAAATCGTTTGATCATCTGTTGACACACGGACAAAAATGCTTCAGCCTTAACATGTTCCCCTTGTTTTGTAATGTCCAGTCCTTCCGGTTTGATGCCAAAATGCTTCTCTGCGTCCTCTTCGTTGCCCAGAACAATATCGCAGTACGAGGTCAGTTCGGACATGATCTCCTCCCTCTTTGCATCATCGCAGTATTTCCAAAGTTTGGCGCGGTAGTTTAAATCCGTGGATATGGTAACCCCATGTTTTTTTGCGATCTTCACGGCCTCGATACAGGCATCTGCCGCTCCCTGTGATATGGCGGGGGTAATTCCGGTCCAGTGAAACCATTCCACATCCTTGAACACACTGTCCCAATCCACCATACCAGGCGCTATCTCTGCCATGGCAGAATGTGCTCTATCGTAAATTACCTTGCTACCGCGGCTTACGGCACCGGTCTCCAAGAAATAGATGCCCAAACGCTCACCTCCAAAAATAATATTGTCCGTACCTACCCCGCGCTTTCTCATTTCCATCAGGGCACATTCCCCAATGTCGTTCTTTGGTAGGCGCGTCACAAAATCCACGGGTACGCCGTAATTGGCAAGGGATACCGCCACATTGGACTCTCCTCCCCCGTAGACCACATCAAAACTGTTGGTCTGTGAGAACCTTAGGAATCCCGGAGGGGCCAATCGTAACATGATCTCACCGAACGTGACTACTTTTTTCATTCCGTTATGTCTATTTTTTGATTATACCCTAAATTAAAATAGGCCTTGGCATTTCTATAGCAAATGTCTTGAACCAAGCTACCTATGTATTCGATGTCATTGGGGACTAGGCCCTTTTTTATATCATTCCCCAATATATTGCACAACAATCTCCTAAAATATTCGTGCCTGGGAAAGGATAGAAAGCTCCGGGAATCGGTGAGCATACCCACAAAACAACTGAGCAACCCCATATTCGATACTGCATTAAGTTGCCTTTCCATGCCGTCCAATTGATCGTTGTACCACCATCCCGAGCCCATTTGTATCTTTCCCCGAACACTACCATCATTGAAGTTTCCTGCCATGGTTGCAAAAACTTCATTTAGAGCGGGGTCAAGATTATATAGGATGGTCTTGCCAAGCTGTCCCGTACCTTCCAGGGTGTTCAAGAATTTGGCAAGGTTTATGGCCTGCGGAAAATCGCCTATCGAATCAAACCCTGTATCGGGTCCTAACAACCCCAATTTTCTTTTGTTTGTGTTTCGAAGTGCCCCCAAATGGAATTGCTGCACCCATCCCAATTTATGGTATTCCCGACAAAGGTGAACCAATGTTTCAAAGGTAAAGTACTGAATTTCTTCGATTTCCAAAGGAACACCGTTCATCACCTTTGCAAAAATGGCCTCAATACCATAGCTGTTCATCTCAAAATGGTACAACTGTTCCAGTCCATGGTCAGAGAGACGACAACCGTTTTCATGGAAATATGCCATCCTTTTTTTTAGGGCCGTGATCAAATCCTGATAGGATTTTATTTGGATTCCGGAGACTTCACCCAATCTTTCCAAATATGTTCTGTAGGCATTATTGTCCTCAATAGCATATACCTTATCTGGTCGGAAGGTCGGTAGCATTTTAGGCGAAGCATCTTCCTTTGCCATGCTGCGATGATGTGCTAAAGTGTCCGTGGGGTCATCCGTGGTACAGATCACCTCTACGTTGCACTGTTCCAACAGTCCAATTGTACTATGGCCTTTCTTTTGCAGTTGCTCTTTGGTATCCCGATAAATCCGTCCAGCATTGCTGCTTGTAAGCAGGTCATCGATTCCAAAGTAACGTTGCAGCTCCAAGTGTGTCCAATGATATAAGGGATTTCTGAGTGTGTAGGGAACCGTCTCGGCCCATTTTTGAAACTTTTCTTCGTCGGATGCGCCTCCTGTAATGAACTGTTCATCAATGCCAAAAGTTCGCATTGCCCTCCATTTATAGTGGTCATCCGTCAACCAGGCCTCAGTGATATTTTTGAACTGGTGATCACTGGCAACATGTTCGGGCGACAAGTGGTTGTGGTAATCAATTATGGGCATTTCCTCCGCAAAGCTGTGGTATAATTCCTCCGCCTGTGGGGTTTCAAGTAAAAAGCTGTCTTTTATAAATGCCATTAGGGTAAGGATTTTTCAATACCGTACATGAGTCCCCTTAATTCCGCAAGACCCCGTAAGCGTCCTATCGCGGAATATCCGGGATTTGTTTTCTTGCTGATATCGTCCAACATTTGGTGCCCATGGTCGGGCCGCATGGGCATGCGTTGGTTCTTTGCATTTTTCTTCTTGCGGATAAGCTGTTCTTTAAGCAATGCATGCATCACTCCATACATATCCACATCACCATCCAAATGGTCCGCTTCATGGAAATTGCCCAGTGCATCTCTTTTGGTACTTCTTAGATGTATAAAATTGATTTTTTCCGATAAACGATCGGCCATGCCCAACAAATCATTGTCCGCCCTGACCCCGTAAGATCCTGTACAAAAACAGAGTCCGTTGTGGGGACTGTCATAGGCTTCAAGCAGTTTTTTGGCATCTTCTTCAGTACTGACCACTCTTGGGAGCCCCAGAATGGGATATGGAGGGTCATCCGGGTGGATTGCCAAAAAAACACCGGATCTTTCCGCAGTTGGCCCTATTTCCTTGATAAAGCTGTACAGGTTTTCCCTAAGTTCTTTATCCCCAATTTCATTGTAGGTGTTCAAGGCCTGCTGAAACTGCTCCAACGTATAGCCTTCCTCAGCACCTGGCAGACCGGCAATAATATTTTCAATCAAACTGTTCTTGGCATCCTCATCCATTATATCGAATTGCGTCTTGGCGCGCTCAACACTTTCCTTGGAATAATGGTCAAAAGCCTTTTCTCGATTCAATATAAAGAGTTCAAATGCGGCAAATTCAATGGCATCAAACCGAAGTGCAAAGGAACCATCCGGCATTTTATAGGAAAGATCGGTCCGGGTCCAATCCAAGATCGGCATAAAATTGTAGCACACCGTATCTATTCCACATAAACCAAGATTTTCAATGCTTTGTTTGTAATTCGCTATATACTCTTTATAGTTTCCCCTTCTTTTTTTAATATCCTCATGGACGGGTATGCTCTCCACTACAGACCAAGTAAGTCCCGAAGCCTCTACTTCTTTTTTTCTTTTGTTTATTTCCGATGTGTGCCAAACATCTCCATTTGGAATATGGTGCAATGCCGTTACGATTCCAGTTGCGCCCGCCTGCCTGATATCCAAAAGGGAAACAGGGTCTTTTGGTCCGTACCATCGCCATGTCTGTTCTAATCCCATGAATATTGAATTTTTATTACTTCTTGATTTCTTTTTCCTAAACGCCGCTAAATGCACTGAACCCTCCATCGATGGGAACCACAATACCTGTTATAAATTTTGATTGTTCACTGCTCAACCATAAAGTGGTGCCCACCAAATCCTCCGGTTCGCCAAAGCGTCCCATGGGGGTTTGATCGATTATCGTGGTACCCCTTGGGGTCAACCCACCATCGTCTTTGGTCAATAAGCTTCTGTTCTGATCTGTTAGAAAAAAGCCAGGCGCCAAAGCATTGACCCTAATGTCCACTTTGGAAAAATGGACCGCAAGCCATTGGGTAAAATTCGAAACGGCAGCCTTAGCCCCGCTATAGGCCGGTATTTTTGTAAGCGGTGTAAAGGCATTCATTGATGAGATATTCAGAACGCTACATCCTGTGCGACCGACCATTTCCCTAGAAAAAATCTGTGTGGGCAAAAGGGTTCCAATGAAGTTTAAGTTGAACACAAATTGAATCCCTTCCATATCCAAATCAAAGAATGTTTTAAAATCCTCTGCTGTCCTTTCCAAGTCCTTCTTGAGTAAATAGGGCTCACTGGTCGTTCCCAAAGGATGGTTTCCTCCTGCCCCATTGACGAGAATATCGCAAAAACCGAATTTTTCAGCAATCTCCTTTTTGGCAGCTTGTAGGCTTTCTCGATCAAGCACATCCACTTTGACGGCCATTGCATTGCCCCCGGCATCAATGATTTTTTCCGCAACGGTCTGGGCGGATTCCATATTCAAATCCAGAACGCAGACCTTTGCACCTTGGTCAGCAAAAGCTCTGGCCAGGGTACTGCACAAAATACCGCCACCGCCTGTTATTGCGACAACTTTGCCTTTCAATTCTTTATATTTGGGATTATCCATTGCTATTTTTTTTCTTTGGACAAGGTATTGAATCAGGTGAAAAATTTATTCTGTGTACTTTATACATGGTTTCAAATATATAAATTTTTGCTATCCATTCAGAGAAAATACCAAAATTTTAGACAAAAAAATGAAAACTCAAGAAAAACTCCAGGATATTCAAGTAAAACCGGATTCGTTCGAATGTTCCGTCACTGCCGACATTACGGTTTTTGGATATGTTGATGGCAAACTAAAAATCTTGCTTATAAAAAGGTCGTTGGGACACTTTAAAAACCAATGGCATGTCCCTGGAGGCGTAATGGAGGAACATGAAACCATTGAGGACTGTGCGGCTAAGGTTCTTTTTTCCCTGACAGGGTTCAGGGACATACACTTTGAACAGGTAAAGACTTATACTACCTTGGACAGGCACCCTTTAAAGCGAGTTATTACAGTGTGTTTTTATGCTTTGGTAAAGCCTGAGAACCATCCCTTGACACTAAGGGACAATATTACGAGCATTGATTGGTTCGATGTGGACAATATTCCCAAAAATCTCGGGTATGATCATGAAAAACTAATCAACGAAGCGTATTCATTTGTGCAGAACAATTTAAAGCATAGGCTTATCCTTGGCGAACTTCTTCCGAAGGAATTTACCTTACAGGAACTTCAAAACTTATATGAGGATATTTTGAATATTGAACTGGACAGAAGGAATTTTAGAAAGCGTATATTCCAAATGGATGTTTTGGTAAACACCGAGAAAAAAAAGCAGGGTGTTAAGGGAGGGCCGTATCTATATAGGTTAAAATAATGGTGGGCTGTGACATAATCCTTGCCAAATTATATTGAGAAATCCTCCAACATAACACAAAAACCTAACTTTCTAATCAATACGATCAGATATTGGATACTCAAATTTTCCAATTTTAGTGGTCCCAACCATCCGGCACATTCAATTTTGACAATTAACTAATATAGAAACCCGAAAAGCCAAAGCGGTATTTTGTTTTGGGAGCCATACAATATGTTATCGGCCACGACATAAGAGTTCGCGACTGTCTTTATCTGTTTATGGCTTTTCCCTTTGCCCCCAATCTCAAAGGTGAATTGACCATCAACCAAAAAGTCGCCTAAATCAGTATACCCAAGCGTATGCCGATATCTCAATTGATTGGAGAAAAAAGTTTCTCTAAGATTCCCTATGTTAGCATTATTCCGTGCCAGTAAAAAGATTGAGTTAGTATTTTCCAGATAAACCTTGGAAGGTTTCTGGAGCTTGCTGATACCATAAGGGTCTTTATAAAGGTTATAGGTCAGTCCGATTTCATCCAAATAGTTTAGATAGGACAATAAGGTTGCTCTATTAATGCCAATCTTATCGCTCAACTTGCTTACATTCGGAACAAAGGGAACAGATTCCGCTATGATTACCAAAAGCTGTTTCACTTTGGTCACATAGGCCATATCCACGTTTCGCAATAATGGCAATTCAATTTCCAGAATCATGTTCACTACTTCCCCAAGGCGTATTTCGTAAAGGTCGAGCCCTTCCCTATAAAAGGGATAATATCCATGTTTAAGGTAGCTATCGAAATATTGAAGTGGCTTTATCTTGTCATTGATTTGTTGAGTCACTTCAATATGGTTTTCCAAGATTTGATCAAGGGACAATGGTTTAAGGAGAGTTCCCGATTCCACCCCGATATATTCCCGGAAAGAAAAACCTTGCATGGTATAAACCACGGCTCTTCGACTTAAATCGGCACGAGCGTTCAATATTTCAAGAAGTGAGGATCCCGTAAAAACGATTTTTAGGTTTGGGTAACTATCATTTATATTCTTTAGTTCCTGTGCCCACCCGGAATATTTGTGCACCTCATCCAAAAAAAGATATTGCCCCCCTGACGTTCAAAATCGCGGACCAATTCGATAAGGGAATGGTGATTGAACCAAATGTCATCCAAGCTCACATATAGCGTCTGTCCAAGGGAGCTGCTTAGGTTCAACTTGATATATTGTAGCAAAAGTGTGGTCTTTCCAATACCTCTTGCTCCTTTTATACCAATCAGCCTCGCTTCCCAACGAATCTCATCCATAATCGACCTAACGAAATCGGTGGAAGTATGTTTTAACTTTTGCTGAAATTGCTCAAATAAAAAATCCATTTTGTTTACTTTAACAAACAAAATCAGTTAATTCTTGTACACCGCAATAAACAAAAAGGATTAAATTGGTTAGCCATGCGAAATTACATCTGAATTCCTTCAGGAACTTCAAACTATCTATATCATATCCACAAAGGGTTGGGACAGAGGTCAGAAACCATGTCATCACAGGATTTGAGATGGTTTAATTTGGGAACATTTTTTTCTATTGAACTTTTTAAATCAATAGTTTTCACTTGTTTGTTTTTATTTTCTTACATAGAACTCATTTAAACTTTTTCTTTATGAATCTTTTAATTGCAATTACGATGAAAGCCAGATAGTTGAACCCTTACCAGCTTTCCGTTGTGGTATCGAACCTGTTGAGCAATGAGCGAAAGCTGTCGATTCATGCATTGGTTAGCTCCACGGCATATCTTTCAGCGTATAGTTTTTGATCAAAGTATTCGTTCCTCTCCGTATTCCCGTTACGTTTGTTGAAGCAGATGTTGGCATTGATTTCCCTTGATGCACATGCGGCCCTGAAGTCTTTCGAATCGAATCCCGCATCGGCATTGAGGAAGATCCCCTCCATTGGAATCTCCGCCCTGTCAAGGGCAGCGGTGACCACCTCGAACTGTACTTCGATATCGTAAAGGTCGTTATGGTTGCCGGCCACGCTCGGACATTGCCAAGGGCAGCCCCTGCCTATCGGTAAGGTAAAGGGCGTTGGTGGTCCTTCGCCTCTTCCTGCCCTGATATTCGACACCCGCACCGCCCCTTATCGCTGGGGTATGGCTCCCGTCCAGGTCCACGCTGGAAAGGTCAAGTTCGGCCCTGTGCCTTTTCAGAAATGCAGTCCAGCAGTCCAGCCAAGTCCCCGAAAGGCTCCACTTTCTATAGTGGTGGTAGACCGACTGCCAGCTCAGGACCTTTTGGGAGAACAGTGCCCCCACGGGCAAGAGCTCCCACTGTACCCCGCTCTTCATCTTGTAGAGTATCGCGTTGACGATCTCGCACAAGGGGACCGTCGGGGCAAAGCCCCGCTTGGGAAGCGGTATGTTGGGGACTATCTCCATTTCTATGGTATCTTTGTCGAGTACTTTGTACATGGGCTATGGTATTTGCGTGTGGTAACACAAATGTCCGTAGCCCTATCTTTCGATCCAAAAAAGTTTAAATCACTTCATAATATTTTGTTGAATTTTATGTTATCAAACTATATTCATCCTAGATGCACAAAAATATTTATCCCCCCTATTCTTTGTGTATCCAAGTCAGGTATGGAATGGGGGGGATAAAATTTTTAAAACAGAAAAAATGAGACAACCCAACATATGGCCGATGGATGGAGAAATTTGGGGGTAATCTACTGTTGGTTAAGGTTGTTCTGTATTTTGGAATACCGAAAAAATGATGATGACACCTTGGAACGCCTACAAGAGAAAAATCAACCACAATTGCAACCCCGCCTCTGCAGAGACTGGAGAGACCGTAAGCTATTGGAGAAATACGCTATTTTCAACCACAATGATGTTTTTATTGCCTCTTTGTTTAATTGCGTTACTTCCGTCACTGCTTTTGATTACGTATGAAAACAAAGAGTTCATAACACTTTTGCATTTTACGACTATTGGTGTCATGTGCTTCATCGCATTTGCACCTAGGGTTAAAATAACGACGAGAAAGCTGATTTTCTCATTCACTGTATTTGTTTTTGCCACCATTCTAAATATTTTCACTTCTCCTTCTTCTGGTTCTGTTTTGGTCTACTTTTTGGCAGCATGTATCTACTCCATTATTATTTTCGATAACAAATATGCATTTTGGTGGAGTCATATTGTACTGTTCATCTCTGTCTTTTTTGGATTTGCCATACACTTCAAGTTAACAGACTTTAGCCACAATGTTGATATGAGCTCTGTTAATGAATGGGTTGCGGTTAGTGCCAATCTTGTTTTTCTCTGTTATCTGTCATCAGCTCTAATCCCCAAAATATTTGGTGGGATCGAAAACCATATACAAGAACAGATCAGGTTGAAAAGTGAACTTGAAAAAAGCAAAATCGCTTTGCAGACCAAAAATGAAGAACTTGCGCAATACGCATATGTTGCTTCTCACGACCTGCAGGAACCCTTGAGAATGGTCAGCAGTTTTATGGAAAAACTGAAACTGAAACATGCTGATAAACTGGACGATAAAGGACTCCAATACATTCATTATGCTACAGATGGTGCCCATCGAATGAAGCAAATCATTCTTGACCTGCAGCTCCATTCTGAAGTCGACAGGCCCACAGAGCTGAAAGAATCCGTAGACCTGAATGAAATCGTTTCAGAGTTTTTACTGTTAAGAAGAGATTTGATCAACGAAAAAAAGGCGGTCGTCAATTATGATAAACTGCCTGAATTGGAAACCTACAAAGCTCCTGTCTCCCAACTATTTCATTGCTTATTGGACAACGCCTTAAAATATACAAGGGAGAATGTGCCCCCTGTAATTACCATTGAAGCTGTAAATAAGGGAGAGTTATGGAAATTCACTATAAAAGACAACGGTATAGGGATTGATGAAAGGTTCTTCGACAAAGTGTTCGTCATTTTCCAACGGTTACATAATAGAAATGGGGATGACGGTACCGGTATTGGCTTATCGATTGCCAAAAGAGCGGTAGGGTTTTTGGGGGGAGAAATATGGATAGAATCCAAACCGGAAGTAGGTTCTACCTTTCATTTCACAATTTCAACCACAATAAATCATAATGTTTGACAAAAAATTTAAAACCGGATCAGTCTAGGTATGGCCGAACCATTTTTATTATAAAATTACTGATTAACAAAAAGTGTTTCAGGGGAGTTGACAAATCAATCGACAATAAGCGGTAATGAAATAGCTGTACACACAGAATAGGTAACTGTTCAAAAAAATAGAACAGTTCAAAAAACATACAATCTACTATCGAGAAAGACTCAGAAGTAAAAAAGATGAAAGAGCAGAGCCAAATAGAAATGTATCAAACCAATGATGGTTCAACTCAAATTAATGTGCAATTTGAGGAAGATTCGGTTTGGCATAGCCCGCCCCTATCGCAGAGCTTTCTGGCAAAGATGCAAGAACCGTAAATGAGTCCTGTTCAGGGATAATAACACAATTGGAAAATCCCTTGCCCCTTTTACGGCTATTGTCCCATAAATTGGTCTTTATTTCCCGATTTATGCAGAAATCGTTGCACTCACCGTCGATGTTAATCCTACAATAGACAAGTCGGTTCTTGGATTGCACCTTGTGCTTTCCAGTAAACAAATTGATTGTTAAACTATTGTTTTCTGCCAGTTGTATGGCGTGGTTTTTCCTACCTGTCGTGCACCTCTTAGTATTAAAGGCTACCTATTCTTAGCGATTTTCCAGTTTACCAAATAGGTAATCGCATGTCTTTTAAAGTTCATATATTATTTGAATGTAACGAAGTAAGGGCAATTTGCTTAATTTCTTGTAACAAATTAAGGCATCTTTTTCAACTAGGCACAGCTTGAGTACATCTACCTCATTTCAATTGATGTCCATGAGCCCAGAACATAAAGTAACATTATAACGCCTAAGACATTATCGTTTATTTGGACTATAGTTGTACCGGAGACGCCTGACGTGGCAAACCTTCTTAGCCGGCTAAAATTGAGCATGGCAAAGCTATCAACAAATATCTAAAAACCAAACTCCTATGTTCAAACTAATAAACTAAAAAAGTTTAAATGGTACGTTTGGTATTAATGGTGGACCTTATCAATCCAAATAGGCTTTTAACAAATTGGCCCAGTGGATATAGCCCTTTGGCGTTAGGTGTAAACCATCGTTTGTGTATTTAATGTCCAATCGACCCATATCATCCAAAAACCGAGGGTATAAATCAATCAGATTTATATTTTTTTGATTGGCTAGGTTTCGCAAGGCCTCATTGATATGCAAAATATTGGAAGTCTTGTCATAGTGGTTTTTAAAACGTGTGAAGGTACCATTAACTGGAAGTAGGGTCTGTATGTAAATTTCGGTGCCTGGCGACTCTTCCTGTATTTTGTGGATTATTTTACGATAGTTCCTGATGACGGCGTAATCAGGTATGTTCCTTGACAAATCGTTCACCCCAATCAGAATGAACACTTTAGCAGGAGCACTTTCGGTAACCTCCCCCAATCGTTCCAGAACACCATAGGTGGTATCCCCCGAAATCCCTCTGTTCACAGCATTGTCCATGCCCAACAACTCACTCCATTGAGTTCCTTCGGTTATACTGTCACCCAAAAACACGATATCATTTCCGTTAATTGGAAACATTTTGAATTGTAAAATTTTATCGTGAAAGCTTTCTGGCCTGTGAGTGCTATCAACCCTTTTCACTTGTTGTGCGTGCAAGGAAACCATCATAAAGGTCAAACCTAGGGCAAGCTGTATTCTTTGCTTAAATTTCCAACCCGGTTCGGTTTTTACATTTTTTACATTAAAAAGTGATTTCCAGGCCATCCATTCATTACTTGTCATAAAAATCGGTCTTACATTTATTTATTTTTCATTTAGATCAACAATCCTCCCATTAAAATATCATTAAGGTCACTTCCATAACTTGTCGTGGCACCTTGAATGAACTTTTGGTAAAGTTTTGGGGGACCCTCTCAATATTTTCGAAAATCTGTATGATTCTCTGACTTTCGTTCGAAAGCCTCGTCATGGTTATGGCATACCCTTATGAATGTCAATTCCAACATACATTTCCGAAAGGACATCATCATGTTTTCAAGGTCGACATTGGACATTGTTTCCGATGTCCAGTGTCAGACCTACTTCCGCGATACCTTTAAATTCCAATACAGCTAAAGCTGTTCATTTACATACCTTTTGCTCCTTCAAAGGAAATCCATGAACAAATTTTTATCTTGCCCCTTGTTGGCGATAAATATTATCAAAATCCTAAAGGACCTTGCCCTTCCCCGGGATTGGTATCGGATAATTGCCATCGGCATTGGGCAATGAAGGTGGTTGGGAATCCCATGTCATCGCCTCGGGCATTAATCTAATTTCTGACTTGATGGCCTCATCCCAAGTGATGATCTTTCCGCTATAGGTGGCCATCCTACCCATTATGGCACTCATGGTGCTTTTGGCACCAATCTCCGCATCATTGATTACACCTTTGTTCCTTATGGAAGCAAAAAGTCGATCGTGCTCAACCTGATATGGGTTGTGCCCTTCAGAGTTTGCTATGGAATGTAGTTCATTTCCCGACAGGCCGTATATTTTTGCAATACCTGCATCGTTGGTACTCACAGTGCCTTTAGTGCCTTGGAACGCTTCACCTACACGGTACATCGTATTGGGCTGGTGACGGCATTGACTTGAGATAATCGCTCCACTGGGATAGGTGAACTCGACAAAGTGGTGGTCATAGATCTCACCATGGTCGGGTCCAGTTCGCACCAAACGCCCTCCCATACCCTGGGCCGATTCCGGATACTCACCAATAAACCAGTTGGCCACATCGATATTGTGTATGTGCTGTTCCAAAATGTGGTCGCCACAGAGCCAATTGAAATAGTACCAATTCCGCATTTGATACTCCAATTCCGTCTGTCCCGGTTTCCTTGGTTTTACCCAGACCCCAGAGCTGTTCCAATATACTTGTCCGGAAACAATCTTTCCGACATCACCCTCTTTTATTTTCTCCAAGGTTTTTAGGTAGTTCTCCTGATATCTTCTTTGTAAACCGACAACCACGTTGAGTTTTTTCTCTTCAGCCAATTTGGCTGCCTCCAATACTTTTCTTACCCCTGGAACATCGGTTGCTACCGGTTTTTCCATGAATACATGCTTACCATTCTCAATGGCATATGCAAAATGGTAGGGCCTGAATCCCGGAGGAGTGGCCAAAATGACAACATCGGCCAGGTCAATGGCCTTTTTATAGGCATCAAAGCCATAAAACTTGTTTTTCTCCTTGACATTGATTTTCCCAGTATTTATGTATTTTTCAGCAAGGCTATTGTAGCTGCTTGTAAGTCTATCTTCAAAGGCATCTGCCATGGCCACCAATTCTATGTGCTCATCCGCTTGGAGGGCTTGGTTGGCCGCGCCTGTACCTCTGCCCCCACATCCCACAAGGGCCAATTTCAATTTCCTGTTGTTGAACACATTGGCCATGCCCTCCATTTCCATGGATGGGAGGACCATTCCTGCTGACAATAGCGCTGTATTTTTCACAAAGTTCCTTCTTGACCTATTCCTTTTATCTTTCATGGTTTGATATGATTATTAATTCGATTTGACGATTGTTTTTAGTTTTCCTTTGACCAATACCTATTCATTTCTTCTTCTGATGGGGTTTCAAAGGGCCTTACTATCCTAAAGCCCACAAAACCGGCATCGGTGAACCACCATTTACTGCGGGGAAATTGGGGGTCCCTTTGCTTCCAAACAGGGTCTGAGGCCAATCTGGATGCACTGCGTAACAGTGCTGGCCCATCCTTGAAAGAACCTCCCCGAATGGCAACGGGATATTCGCTCACAACCGGTTCAAAGGGCATTTCGGCATCCCCATAGCCATTTTTATCATATTGGTCCAAAGTCCATTCCGCAACATTGCCGTACATATCGTAGAGCTCCCAAGGATTTGGTTGCTTTGTGCCCACCTTGTGGTACCTTCCCTCACTGTTCGCGTTGAACCATGCATGGTTGTCCAGCACCGATGCATCTTTTCCAAAGTAATAAGCCTCCCTATTGCCTGCCCGGGCCGCGTATTCCCATTCCGCTTCTGTGGGTAATCGATAATAATGTCCCGTGATTGCCGAAAGCCATTGACAGAAGGCGGATGCGGCCCTTTGCGTGATATTGACCACTGGAAAACCCTCTTCCCTTCCCATGCCCAAGCTCATATCGACATAGGGTACGGTTGCCCCGGATACCGCATCGGCCTCCAAGTGCACTTCATTGGCCCTCGCTATATTTTCGAGATTATCTATGGCCCTCTCAATAAAAAGATTGTATAGCTCCCAGGTAATTTCATATTTGGACATCCAAAAACCTTCGACAGCCACCTCTCGGACAGGCCCTTCATCACTGTTCCTGCCGGTTTCGCTTTGTGGGCTGCCCATTTGGAACTTCCCTGAGGGAATGGCGACCATTTCCAATTCAACATCCACCCCTGGCAAATCTTGGGCATAACTTGACGGTTGTTGGGTAAAACCTATTGCCGTCATGCCCATAAACAGATAAAATAACTTGATTGATCTAATTTTCATCTTGGTTCCGAACATTAAAAGGCATCACTGGTTTTATAGGCTTCAATAACAGCAAGCTCCCCTTGCTTTCCCGCCCCGGAGCTGCCATGTTCCATTCCCACGATACCGGTATATCCCTTGGAATGGATATGCTTGAAAACATTTCGATAATTGATTTCC
>NZ_JAYKYV010000023.1:0-24783 GCF_035818535.1 Flagellimonas halotolerans
ACAAAAAATCCAGCGAAGCTAGCTTCGCTGGATTGATTTAATTATTAAAAACTGTCAACCTATTTTAGGACGACTCAGACTTAAAATGATTTTAGAACAAATCCTTGAAATGTGATTTAACTTCGAACAGCGTAGCCTCCTTCATGGTGTCGAACCTAATATCGGCATGTCCTACACGCTCTTCGGGACCTATGCCCACACTGTGAAAGTTACCGGCTTTGGCAGCATCTATCCCTTTCTCCGCATCCTCAAAAACAATACAGTTTTCTGGGCGCAGTCCTAATTTTTCCGAGGCATAAAGGAAAATATCCGGGGCAGGCTTGCTTTTGGAAACGCTATTGCCATCACCGATTACATCAAAAAAATGGGTGGCCTTGAGCTGTTTCAACACTTTATGGGCATTTTTACTGGCACTACCAAGGGCAACGCTAAAGCCCTCGGACCTTAAATGTGTTAAAAGTTCCCTGGCCCCCGGTAGATAATCCTCTTGGGTCATGCTATCCAGACTTTCAACATATATGTCGTTCTTTTTTGTGGCAAGTTCAAGAATGGTGGCATCGTCCAAGCTAAGCCCGTTATGGTCCATAATCACTTTTATGGAATCCATTCTGGATATTCCCCGTAGTTTTTCATTAAGGGTGCGATCAAATTGCCAACCCATATCGTCCGACAATTTTTTCCAAGCAGCGTAATGCAGTTCGGCAGTATCTGTGATTACGCCATCCAAATCAAAAATAAATCCCTTGATCATGGTCAGTGTTATTTAAAGGGCAAAGAAATAATGAAATCAGTTAAGAAAAAAACTAGATAAACGTGTACTTTTTTCAAAAGAAAGTGTAGGGCACCTTTATAAAGATTGGGTTGTTGATAACCCATTGGAATTACTTCATGGAAAAAGTTGTCTTAAATATCCTTTAAAAGATACTTTTGCAACTAAAGCAAATTGCTATTTTTGCCCATGCATAACAACGTACTCATCCTAGACTTTGGTTCCCAGTACACACAACTGATTGCAAGACGCGTTAGGGAACTCAACATTTACTCAGAAATTAAACCATATAATAAACTGCCCGAGGATTTATCGGATTACAAGGCGGTTATTCTTTCGGGCTCACCTTCCTCGGTGCGCTCGGAGCAAGCCCCGCATCCCGATTTGTCCGAAATAAAAGGCAAGAAACCTTTGCTGGGCATTTGCTACGGTGCACAATATCTGTCCCATTTTCATGGTGGTAACGTAGCACCATCCGCCACCCGGGAATATGGTAGGGCCAATCTGTCCTATGTAAATCCAGAAGATGATTTTTTACAAGATATTGGCGAAGGAAGCCAAGTGTGGATGAGCCATAGCGATACCATTAAGGAATTGCCCGAAGGGGCCATCCGTTTGGCCAGTACCCACGATGTTGAAAATGCAGCTTATAAGATTGATGGTGAAATGACCTACGGGATTCAATTCCACCCCGAAGTGTACCATACCACCGATGGTAAAAAACTCTTGGAAAACTTTTTGGTGAACATTGCTGGATTAAAACAGGATTGGACGCCGGATGCTTTTGTTGAAACAACCGTGGAAGAGCTTCGCAAGGAAATCGGTGATGAAAAGGTTATCTTGGGACTTTCCGGTGGAGTGGACTCCAGTGTGGCGGCCATGTTGTTGCACAAAGCGATTGGCGATCATTTGTACTGTATTTTCGTGAACAACGGTCTTTTGCGCAAAAACGAGTTCGAAAGTGTTTTGGACCAATACAAGCATATGGGATTAAATGTTAAGGGTGTTGATGCTTCGGCACGCTTTTTGGATGCCTTGAAAGGAGAATCGGACCCTGAAGGTAAAAGAAAAATCATCGGCAGGGTCTTTATTGAGGTTTTTGATGATGAGTCCCACAAAGTGGAAAATGCGAAATGGTTGGCGCAAGGAACCATTTATCCGGATAGGATTGAATCGGTATCGGCCAGCGGTGGACCATCAGCGGTAATAAAAAGTCACCACAATGTAGGCGGATTGCCCGACTATATGAAATTGAAAGTGGTGGAACCCTTGAAAATGTTGTTCAAAGATGAGGTGCGAAGAGTGGGGGCAAGTATGGATATGCCCGCAGAAATTTTGGGAAGACATCCGTTTCCGGGCCCCGGTCTTGGAATCCGTATCTTGGGAGATATAACCGCAGAAAAAGTGGCTATTTTGCAAGAAGTGGATGCCATTTTTATTGATGGACTCAAAAAATGGGGACTTTATGACAAGGTTTGGCAGGCCGGAGCCATGCTTTTGCCCGTAGATAGTGTAGGGGTAATGGGAGATGAGCGCACCTACGAAAAATGTGTGGCACTCAGAGCTGTTGAAAGCACCGATGGAATGACGGCCGATTGGGTGAATTTACCCTACGAATTCCTGCAAAAGACCTCTAATGATATAATAAATAAAGTTAAAGGCGTTAATAGAGTGGTGTACGACATTAGCTCAAAACCACCGGCAACTATAGAATGGGAATGAAAAAACATATGTTACAACTGGTTTTTACCATGGTCTTTTTGTTGGCCATGGTGCCGGTATCCGCACAAAACTACGCAACACATGCTGTAAAGGAAGGGGAAACGCTTAAAAGCATTTCCCAACAATACAGGGTAACGCCCTACAGCATTTTACAGGCCAACAAGGAAATCAAAAGTGCTTCCGATGTAAAGGAAAACACCATACTTATAATTCCCTTGAACGGAAAACCTGTTGAAACCAAAACGGAGACAAAAGAGGAACAAGAGGAAGAAGAGGTAAAGCCGATTCGTTTCATACGGCACAGGGTACGAAGAAAGGAAACCCTTTTTGGACTAACGCAGAAATACAACATTACCGAGGATCAACTAAAGAGATACAACACCAAATTGTATTCCGAAACCCTAGAACGTAGGATGGTGCTCCAAATCCCTGTGTTTCCCGAGGTGGACCCCGATGAAGAAAAGGAGTTGGATTTTGAAACCTATACTGTTCAGCCCAAGGAAACCCGTTGGAGCATTGCCCACAAATATGGCATAAGTGTGGATAGCCTTTTGGTGCTGAACCCGGAATTGGACAAGAACACCAACTATTTGGCCGCTGGTGAAGAATTGAAACTGCCAAGGCCAAAAGGCGATAGCCTCAAGGAACAAAAGGTGGAATTGTTTACGTCCTATACCGTACCGCCAAAAATGACCCTTTACAGTTTGGGAAGGGAGTATGGTATTCCAACGGATTCCATTGTAAGGCTCAACCCCGAGATCATGAAAGAGGGTGGCCTAAAAGAAGGAATGGTGGTACGACTCCCCAAAAAGAAGAACATAGAAGGCGAGGTGAACACGGAAAACTTTATTTTTTACGAAGTAAAGCCTAAGCAAAACATATTCAGAATCACCCAAAACCTGAAAATTACCAGGGATGAGCTGTTCCGTTTAAACCCGGCCTTGGAAAATGGGCTAAAAGCTGGAATGGTCTTAAAATTGCCCAAAGAAAAGGCAGAGGAATTGGAAGTGAAGAATGCCTTGGTTCTGGATAAGATCAATTTGGTGGACAGCATTAATGTGGAAAACAGGCCCAAACTGGTTTTTATGCTTCCTTTCCGATTGGACAAGGTAAATGTGGCCGATACTGAAAAGGCCGAGGCACTGATCAAAAACCGTAGGGACATAGCATTGAGCCTTGGATTTTATACCGGGGCCATGGTGGCTTTGGATTCCATTAAAAAGTTAGGGGTCTCGGTGGATGTTAAAACCTACGATACCCAACTGGACCAAACCAAGGTCAAAGAAATCCTATTTAGGGAAAATCTAACCGGGGTAGACGCCATTATAGGCCCATTGGCAGCCGGGCCCTTGGACGAAGCAGCTGTTCAAGCTTCGGCAAAAAACATTCCTGTGATCGCCCCAATTGCTTCAGATAGTAAGTTGAGCCATGCCAATGTATTCTACTCCGTACCAAGGGATGTTGTACTACGGGATAAAATGCTCTCCCATATGGAAAAAATCCATAAGGGCGAAAACGTGATAATCATTGCGGATTCTACCCATCAAGTAGCGCATGATTCCATTTTGAGGAAATTCCCGGCAGCACAAATCGCAAAGGTAATCGACAACAAATCATTGCATTTGGATGAATTTTTGATCAAACTATCCGAAGACAAGGAAAATTGGGTGTTCCTCGAAACAGATCAGCCCAATATGGTGTCCAGCGTTACTTCTATCCTGAACTCGGCCAACACAGCTTCCATGGTGGATTCCGAAGAGACCAAGAAAATCAAGGTACGCATGTTTACCACGAGTTATAACGATGCTTTTGATGATGAGGCCGTCTCCAGGACCCATCTTTCCAATCTTAGGTTTACCTTTTCATCGTTCTACCGGGCGTCCAAGAATGATGCCTTTACCAGGGCATACATGAAAAAGTACAATGGAAACTTACCGGATAGATATGCTGTTCGCGGTTTTGATATAACTATGGACATACTGCTAAAGCTCGCATACAAGAAGAACCTTTTCGAAACTTCGAAGTATATCGGTCTAACAGAATATGCAGGAAACGGCTTTGATTATTTCAACGACTGGACTTCCGGCTATTTTAACCGGGCCTGCTACATTATGCAGTATGATAACCTTACATTAAAAGAAGTTAAGCTCAAAAATGACGTCAAAAGTAACCTATAACGGAAACCTGCGCACTACCTGTGTGCACGTACGTTCCGGAAACGAGTTTATTACCGATGCCCCGGTTGATAACAACGGAAAGGGCGAGGCTTTTTCACCAACCGACACGGTGGCGACCGGCTTGGCTAATTGTATGATGACCATGATGGGGATAAAGGCCCGTGATATGGATGTGGATTTAACGGGGTCCACTGCCGAGGTAACCAAGCACATGGCGGCAAACCCAAGAAGAATTTCCAAAATCGAGGTAAAATTCGAGTTGCCGTCATCGGTGTCCGAAAAGCACAGGAAAATTTTGGTGCATACGGCCAATACCTGCCCGGTGCACTATAGCCTGCACCCCGATATTGAAAAAATAATCGAATTTAATTGGGTAAAATAATTGCCATAGGATGTATTTTTCTACTTGGTTTTTTGGGATTTGCACAGGAAATCGAGGAGGGGTTCCCTTGGAATGAGGACATACGGCTCACTTGGGCCGATTTTAAGGGGAAAGTGCCACCAGGGGAGGAATCTGCGGCAACTACTGCGAGCGGCATCAGCTATACCTATTCGGCCAATCTGTTGCACCACGAGGTGAATTTGGATTTTGAGGTTAACGCCTATTTCTACCCCAACGAGTCTTGGTACCGACCCGAACTGTGCAACGAGAACACATTGGCCCACGAACAGCTCCATTTTGATATTACCGAGGTATTTGCCCGTAAGATGCGGGAAAAATTACGTAGAACTTCTTTTTCCGATGATGTAAAGGCAGAGGTCAGAAAGATTTATAGCGATATTTTAAGGGAGCTGCAAACCTACCAAGAGCGATACGATTGGGAGACCAACTTTTCCCGAAACCGTGAGAAGCAGTTGGAATGGAACCAAAAGATAGCTGAAGCCTTGAAAAACGAAGCAAAAGGTTAATTGTATTTCCCCTTAATTGGTTGACATTTTTTAGCTATGGAATAAAAAATTGAGGGGACTGGCCCCTCAATTTCTATATCAAACTAACTAAAAGTGTTTCTTTTTTAAATATCACACCGCATAAACCCATCTTTTAAAGCCTGGATCTTGTCATCCCAGGTAGGGATAAACTCTTGGGCCACGTACCCTGTAAAACCTGTATCGTGAATTGCTTTGATGATAGCAGGGTAGTACAATTCCTGTGTTTCATCAATTTCATGCCTGCCGGGAACACCAGCAGTGTGATAGTGTCCAAAATAAGGGTGGTAATTTTGTATGCTTCGGATAATGTCCCCTTCTTGGATCTGCATATGATAGATATCGAACAACAATTTAAAATTATCGCTGCCCAAGTGCTTGCAAAGTTCCACACCCCATAAAGAGTTGTCACACATATAATCGGGGTGGTTTACTTGGTTAAAAAGTTCCATTTGGATCACTACACCGTGTTCTTCGGCCAAAGGCATAATCTGGGAAAGCCCGTTCACACAGTTTTGAAGCCCCACATAATCGTTCATCCCGTTGCGATTGCCACTAAAACAAATAAGGTTGGTATAACCCGCTTCGGCCACTTTCGGAATCATTTCCGTGTAGTTTTTGATCAGCTGCTCATGGTATTTAGGATTGTTCCATCCCTCGGCCAAACCAATTTCAGCACCGTTGCACATGGAGCAATGTATGTCGTACTTTTTTAATATGGGCCATCTGTCGGGGCCTACGAGATCAATGGCTTTAACGCCCAATTCGTTCAATGTCTTTAAAAAATCCTCCAGCGGGATGTCGTTAAAACACCATTCGCATACACTGTGGTTGATGTTGTGCTTGAGTTTAAAGGTTTTGGTTTGCCCTTGGCTGGCCGCCATGGCAGAGGCTGAAGCCAAACCTGCAGACCCGACGGCAGCAGTGGCTATAAAATTTCTACGTTTCATTTTTCGGATTTGTTATGGGAAAGATAGTATTTTCGACCTAGATATGGAAATACGTCCCGATTCAAAACAGCTTTTGGAGCTGGCACATTACAAGATGCCCTTTGGTAAATTCAAAGGGCGTTACCTTGTGGATTTGCCCTTGCCTTATTTGGTCTGGTTCCGTCAAAAAGGATTTCCCAAAGGAAAACTGGGTGATTACCTAAATACGATGTTGACGATAAAGGATAACAACCTGGAACCCATCATAAGAAAGTTGCAAAAAGATTTTCCTCGCGAATCTTCCTGATTTTTGCCCAGCAATTAGTAATTTTACGCCCCGTAATAGAATGAGCAATATGTCAGATACCAAGTACATTTTCGTTACGGGAGGCGTTACCTCTTCGTTGGGTAAGGGAATCATCGCCGCATCCTTGGCCAAACTACTGCAAGCCAGGGGGTACCGGACCACCATACAAAAATTAGATCCTTACATAAATGTAGATCCTGGAACGCTGAATCCTTATGAGCATGGCGAATGTTATGTGACCGATGATGGTGCCGAAACGGACTTGGATCTTGGCCATTACGAACGTTTTTTGAACGTACGCACTTCCCAAGCCAATAATGTGACTACGGGCAGGATTTACCAAAGCGTTATTGAAAAGGAGCGAAGAGGTGAATTTTTGGGCAAAACAGTACAGGTAGTGCCCCACATTACCAACGAAATTAAGGAGCGCATCCAAATTTTGGGCAATAGTGGGGATTACGATATTGTTATCACCGAAATCGGGGGTACGGTAGGGGATATCGAATCATTGCCTTATATTGAATCTGTTCGGCAGTTGCTTTGGGAATTGGGCGAGCATAATGGTATTGTAATCCATCTAACCCTAGTGCCGTTTTTATCTGCGGCAGGGGAGTTAAAGACAAAACCCACGCAGCACTCGGTCAAAACATTGATGGAGAGCGGAATAAAAGCGGATATTTTGGTGTGCCGTACCGAACATCAGATTTCGGAGGACATCAAGGAAAAATTGGCGCTTTTCTGTAATGTAAGAAAAGAGGCTGTAATCCAATCCATAGACGCATCCACCATTTACGATGTACCTTTATTGATGCAGGAAGAAGGCTTGGATACCGTTACCTTGGAAAAGTTGGCACTTCCCAACGATACCCAGCCCAACCTAGATCAATGGAAGGAGTTTTTGCAACGCCATAAAAACCCAAAACATAAGGTAACCATCGGATTGATCGGAAAATACGTCGAACTTCCCGATTCCTACAAATCCATACAAGAGGCTTTTATCCATGCAGGTGCGGCCAATGAAGTGGATGTTGAGGTAAGATCGGTGCATTCCGAACATCTATCGGCCAAAAACATTGACAAAAAGATGATGGGCTTGGACGGCATTTTAGTTGCCCCCGGCTTTGGTGAACGTGGTATAGAGGGGAAAGTGTTGGCCGTTCGTTACGCCCGTGAAAACGATATTCCCTTCTTGGGGATTTGTTTGGGCATGCAAATGGCGGTTATTGAATTTGCCAGAACGGTGCTGGGTCTGGAAAAAGCCAACTCCACCGAAATGGATAAAAATACGCCAGACCCTGTAATAAGTTTAATGGAAGAACAAAAATCCATTACCGATATGGGCGGAACCATGCGTTTGGGCAGTTGGGACTGTCACCTAAAAGAAGGCAGTTTGGTGGAGAAGGTATACGGTTCTTCCGATATTGAAGAACGACACAGGCACCGCTACGAATTCAACAATGCCTACAAGGAGCAAATGGAGGAAGCTGGATTGGTTGCTTCTGGGCTGAACCCAAGAACAGGCTTGGTGGAAGTGGTGGAAATTCCTTCGCATCCATGGTTTGTCGGTGTGCAGTACCACCCAGAGTACAAAAGTACGGTTGCGAGTCCGCATCCGTTATTTGTGGGGTTTGTAAAAGCGGTATTGGCCCAAAAGCAGAAACAAAACAATGCCAGTTTGGCATAAAACGGGGTTTTGGGCATATATTTGCCACCTGAAATACCAATAAAATATTTCTACTAAATAATATTCATGGAAGAAAAGAAGCTGGATATTAAGTCCATTATTGGATTTGTACTGATTTTTGGGATACTCATATATATGTTTTACCAAAATCAGCCTACGCCAGAAGAGTTAGAGGCACAAAAAGCAGAGCAAGCGCAGATAGAGGCGGAGGAAGCCAAAGCGGAGGAGGCGGTCAAAACTGCACCCGTAAAGGAAACCAAGACCATAGATCTTAACGATTCCACCGCTGTGGCCCAATACAAAAATACGGTCGGGGCATTTGGTTTCACCCAGACTTCGGATGGAACCACCACTCTGGAAAACGAAGTACTTCAACTGAAAGTATCCAATAAAGGAGGGCAGATTATTGAGGCCAAAATGAAGAATTTTGTCACCTACGATTCCGTTCCCGTATTTTTGGTAAAAGATGGCAATGCCAACTTTGCACTGAATTTTACCACATCGGACAATCGCGTTCTCAATACGGCGGATTTGTATTTTGAACCGTCACTTACCCAAAGCGGGGACAACCATGTGCTTTCCATGAAGGCCAAAGTGGCCAACAATCAATTTTTGGAATACCGCTACGAAATGAAACCAAAAGAATATTTGGTGGACTTTACCGTGCGTTCCCAAGGTTTGAGCGGAGTTTTCAATACCAGTAAGCCTGTTACCTTGGAGTGGGACCTTAAAGGTATTCGCCACAATAAAAGCGTGCAGTACGAAAATAGATATACCCGTCTAACGTACAATCACGATGATGGTGACATCAGCAAGCTTTCCGAGAGCAGTGATTTTGATGAGGAAACCGAAGTGGATGTAAAGTGGTTGTCGTACCGTCAGCATTTTTTCAGCTCTATTCTAGCAACCGATGAGCATTTTAAGACTGCCGATCTAACATCCACAAACTTGGTCGAGGAAGAGAGCAAGGAACTCCAATTTACGAAAGCATATACCACACGGGCCCCTTTGGAGCTGCAAGGTGGTGAACTATCACAAAACATGTACTGGTACTACGGGCCCACCGATGTAAAGGTATTGGATGATTATAAGGATTTGGGCCTTGCCGATTCCATTCCGTTTGGATGGGGAATCTTTGGTTGGATCAACCGTTACGTATTTACACCGTTCTATACGTTCTTGAGCTCGTTTTTACCCTATGGAATTGCCATTGTTATTATGACGATTTTAGTTCGATTGGCCCTTTCGCCCGTCACCTATAAATCGTATCTGTCGCAGGCCAAAATGAAGGTGTTGAAGCCGGAGATTTCGGAAATCAGCGAAAAGTACAAGGACAATGCCATGAAAAAGCAGCAAGAGACCATGAAGGTGTACAACAAAGCAGGGGTGAGCCCTATGAGCGGCTGTGTACCTGCCTTGCTGCAGTTGCCCATTTTCTACTCCCTGTTCATGTTTTTCCCGACTTCCTTTGCGTTGCGGCAAAAACCTTTTTTATGGGCCGAGGACCTATCGTCTTACGACACCATTTTTGAGTTGCCGTTCACCATACCCTTTTACGGTGACCACGTATCCCTGTTCCCGATTTTGGCATCCGTGGCCATATTCTTCTATATGCAGATGACAACGGGCCAGAGCATGCAGATGCAACAGCAGCCCGGCATGCCGAACATGAAATTTATCATGTACCTATCGCCCGTTATGATGTTGTTCTTCTTTAACAACTATGCAAGTGGGTTGAGTTTGTACTATTTCGTTTCCAACTTGATTACCATCTTTATTATGTTGGCCATCAAGAACTACATTCTGGACGAGGATAAAATCCACGCACAAATACAGGAGAACAAAAAGAAACCTAAAAAGGAAAACAAGTTCCAGCGTAAAATGCGCGAAATGATGGAGCAGGCCGAAGAGCAAAAGAAATCAGGAAAAAGATAGTACTGGGGTAACTGCTTTTCGGTTCAAAAAAAAACTCCCTCAAGATTTTCTTGGGGGAGTTTCCATTTATAGGTGTAGTTTGGAAAGATTTGGGACTCCAAAGATGCGACATCACGCCTATCCAAAAAATTAAAAGTTGTAAAACCGTCGGTTTTTGTGGGTAAATAATCCCTTGTTGATGTGTTATCGATGAACGGTAAATTTTATGCAATAAAAAACCCCCTCAATTTGTTTTGAGGGGGCTTTTTGCATTATCCATCAATCAAAAACCAGTTAGTTTGAAGTGTCCGGGATGAGTACAGTATCCACTACGTGGATGACACCATTGATGGCTTGTACATCCACGGCATCAATACCAATGCCCATGTTTCCGGCACCGTCGGTAATATCTGCAATGTTGTCACCAGTTCCGGGTAGGTTGATGGTGATCATATCGCCTTCCAAAGTGGTAGCTGTGGCTCCATCGCTCAAATCACCGGATCGAACATTGGCACCTGCCACCACATGGTGTTGCAATATGGGTATTAGGTCAGCTTCGGCCGGAATGCTGGCCAAGGCACCAAATGCTTCGTTGGTAGGAGCAAACACGGTGAATGGATCGCTTCCCACACCGTCTTGTGCCGATAATACGCTCACAAAATCCGTACTTGGCGTCAACTCTGTCAATGCAGATACCAAGGTAGAGAAGTTCGGGTCGGCAGCGGCAAAAGTTACCACTGTTGGCAAGTCGATAACAGCATCCACGGTATGGATTACCCCGTTGCTTGCCACAATGTCCGCCATGGCCACCTTACTTGTACCGTTTAAGGTTACACCATCATCCGTATTAATGTATAAACTTAAATTCTCGTCAGCAGCATACTCAGCAGCTGTGTTCACATAAGCATTTGTCAAATCCGAAGAGAACGCAGCGGCTCCCACAATCACGTGATTGGCCAAAATAGCATTCAAATCATTGGCATTAGGATTGGTAAATGCACCAAAGGCATCGTTTCCAGGAGCAAATACAGTGAACGTTTCTTCTTCGTTGGATAGTAAATCTGTAAAGGTTGTGTTTCCACCATCGGTCAATGCACCTACCAAAGAGGAAAGTCCTGGGTTGGCAACCGCATGGTCCACAATATTTGGAATGTCTATTACGGCATCAACTACGTGCACGATACCATTGATAGCTTTAACATCTGGAGTAACCACGGAGGCAACACCATTAAAGGTTACACCATCAGAGGTATCGAAGAACAAGCTTACATTTTGCTCACCGGCCCCAGTGGCCAAAGTACTTGTGTAACCGGAACCAAGTCCTGTTAAGTCTGTTGAGGTAACTTCACCACTGATTACGTGGTTAAGCAATACATTGGTCAATACATCCACGGGAACGTCCTCTAGCGCTGCACCATCAAGGAAAGCCTCAAAGGCTTCATCGGTCGGGGCCAATACGGTAAAAGGTCCATTGCCACGCAATACGGTGGGTAAATCCCCGTTGGCCGCGGTAAGGGCAGCAACCAAATTCTGTAGGTTTTCGTTGCCAATGGCCAAATCGGTAATGGGCATTAGGATAATGTCGGCCAGTTCATCCAAAATAGCCTGGGGCAATAAAACTTTGTCTATAATATGTACAACACCATTGGAAACTTCAATATCTGCGGTAGTCACCTCAGCGGCAACATCGGTTGCATCTTGAATAAACACGCCACCTTCGGTGGATACTTGCAAGGAGGAACCCTGTAAGGTCGTAAGGCTCATTCCGTTGCTCAAATCGGTGGATAGGGCAGCATCGCCAACCACGTGGTAGGTCAAAATTACAGCCAATAGGTCTTGCAGTTGTTGGGAGCTAAAATCGTCCAAGGAATCAAAACCATCCAGTTGTGCAAGCAAATCTGTAAATGCTTGATTGGTTGGGGCAAAAACCGTATATGGGCCTTCACCACTTAAAGCAGCAACCAAGTCGTTATTGGCGCTCTCATCCGCTTTTTGAAGAGCGGCGACCAAAGTGCTAAGTTCGGCGGTTGCCTGTGCGGCTTCAACAATATTATCTCCTTCCTGTTCAGGAGGCATAGGTCCATTGTCATCATCGGAACACGATGTGAATCCAATAAATACCAATAAAAGGGTCAATCGGGTTAAATGTTTTAGAGCTTTCATGTTATTTTAGGTGTTTGTTTAACAATGTGAAAATATGATTAAACAAAATAATTACAATAGTGTTTAACATTTTAGGTTAAAACTTTAACAAAATTAAAATTCTAAGCACATGTCGGTTATAATTTCATAGCAGTTGCTTTAGGATATATTTACCATTATTAATTAACGTCAATTCGTATTTTTGTAGCCTTAAATCATTGCAATGAAAAAGGTTGTTGTTGGACTTTCGGGAGGAGTGGATTCAAGCGTAGCTGCTTATTTGCTCAAAGAGCAGGGGTACGATGTAATCGGTCTGTTTATGAAGAATTGGCATGATGATTCTGTGACCATTTCGGAGGAATGCCCTTGGTTGGAGGACAGCAACGATGCATTGATCGTGGCCGAAAAACTGGGAATCCCTTTTCAAACCGTTGATTTAAGTGCGGAGTACAAGGAGCGAATCGTGGATTATATGTTCAATGAGTACGAAAGAGGAAGGACCCCCAACCCCGATGTGCTGTGCAATCGGGAGATCAAGTTTGATGTGTTCCTTAAAATCGCCCTACAATTGGGGGCCGATTATGTGGCGACAGGACATTATTGCAGAAAAGGAACCATCCAAAATGACGATGGTACGGAAACCTATCAGTTATTGTCCGGTAAAGACCCGAACAAAGACCAATCCTATTTTCTTTGTCAATTGTCGCAAGAACAGTTGTCCAAGACCTTGTTCCCAATTGGTGAATTGTTAAAACCTGAGGTTCGAAAAATAGCGGCAGACAACAATTTGATCACGGCCGATAAAAAGGACTCCCAAGGATTGTGTTTTATAGGAAAAGTGCATCTGCCCGAGTTTTTGCAACAAAAATTAAAGCCCAAAAAAGGGGTGATCGTGGAAGTGCCTAGTGATGCCGCACAATTTTCGATTGCTGTTCCAGCATTTCAAAATGAACGGGAAAAATTGGTTTTCCAAGCCGAAAAGCCTGTATACTCCGAAACAGACGGTAAAGTGGTCGGGGTGCACCAAGGCGCGCATTATTTTACCATTGGGCAGCGAAAAGGCCTCAATGTTGGCGGAACCAAGGAACCTTTGTTCGTAATCGATACCGACGTGGAGAAGAACATCATCTATACCGGTCAGGGGAAAACGCATCCGGGGCTTTTAAGAAATACGCTGTTCATAAAGGAGGACGAACTCCATTGGGTACGCCCGGATTTGGCTTTGCAGGAAGATGAAACTATGGAAGTAATGGCCCGAATTAGATATCGACAGCCATTGCAAGCGGCAACACTCTACAAAGTAGAAAACGGCTTGTATGTGGATTTCAAAGAAAAACAGTCCGCCATTACCGAAGGGCAGTTTGCCGCTTGGTATAGCAATGATGAGTTGATCGGTTCAGGAGTGATCTCCTAACCGGAATCCTTATTTATTTTGATTATTTTGGTGGAAATCTGAATCAAAACCTTCATGCAAAATAAAATCACGCAACTTTTCGGAATTGAATACCCTATCATCCAAGCGGGCATGGTCTGGGCCAGCGGTTGGCGTTTGGCCTCTGCGGTTTCCAATGCAGGTGGATTGGGGTTGCTAGGAGCGGGAAGTATGTATCCCAAGGTGTTGGAAGAGCACATCATAAAATGTAAAAAAGCAACCGATAAGCCTTTTGGGGTCAATGTTCCCATGTTGTATCCTGACATTGAAAAGTTGATGGAGATTATTGTTGACCAAGAGGTGAAAATTGTATTTACCTCTGCGGGAAATCCGAAAACTTGGACCAAATTCCTTCAAGAGAAAGGAATTACCGTGGTTCATGTGGTGAGTAGTGTAAAGTTCGCATTGAAAGCCCAAGATGCTGGAGTGGAGGCCATAGTGGCAGAGGGTTTTGAAGCTGGAGGGCATAACGGAAGGGATGAGACCACGACCATGGTGCTGATACCTTCGGTAAAAGAAAAAATACAGATACCCCTAATTGCCGCTGGAGGTATTGCCACGGGCAGGGCCATGTTGGCAGCTATGGTTTTGGGTGCCGATGGCGTTCAGGTAGGGAGTAGGTTTGTAGCCTCCCCCGAGGCATCGTCCCACGAACTCTTTAAGCAGCGGGTGGTTGATGCCCAAGAAGGGGATACCCAATTGACCTTGAAGGAGCTGGCACCAGTACGTTTGCTCAAAAACAAATTTTTTAAAGATGTACAGCAAGCCTATGCCGAAGGTGCTTCCATAGAAGATTTAAAAAACCTATTGGGAAGGGCCCGGGCCAAACGCGGTATGTTCGAGGGGGATATGGAAGAAGGCGAACTGGAAATAGGCCAAGTTTCCGGCTTGATCCATAACATAACACCTGCAGCAGAAATAGTTAAAGAACTAATGACTGAATTCAACCAGGCAAAAGCTGAAATTCAGCACTATTAAAGCATTCCGCCAAAAGTTTAGGAAACTTTTAATACTTTTACGCTGCGCAATGAGAACACTAATCCCCACACTACTCTTTTTTGTGCTCGCCTCGCATTGCTATGGGCAAGTGGAGCGGGACAAAGCACTCCATTTTTTGGGAGGTAATCTCTTTGGCCTTGCTGGGGCCGGAATAGCCAAGCAAGCCACGGAAGGTAATCGAATATGGACTTTTATAGGTTCGGTAGCCGGGAGTACCCTTATTGGTTTGGCCAAAGAAACCGTGGATGCAGGGCAGCGACCAAATGGTTGGGACAACGATGATCTCGCCGCAACCATTTTAGGGGGCGTTACCGTGGGCGTTACCATAGACCTTTTCTCTAAAAAAGATGATAGAAGGCACTTGCGCGGACGTTACTCCAATCTGGACGTAAAGAAGCGAAAGCAGTTTCTTTACCCAAAATCGGAATTTGTTGTATTGGATGGCAAACTTCCGTCATTGAATACATTGGGGCTTTCCAATCAGGGGTTAACTGTAAAAATCCGTCAATCCGAGTAATTTTTTAAGTGAAAACCAGAAAATTGTACCTCTCTACAGGTAGGTTTTAAGGTTGTAGACGATGGTCGAGAGGTGCATGCACTTGTTAGCCTGTCCCAGTCCTATGGAGTTTACCTTTAGTAGGACCATGAATTGGGTCAGGGTATACCGAATACTGGTTCCACCGTGCTCTGCTGTTTACCCTTTATGTACTGTCCTAATAATCATCACGGATTTTTGCTTAACTTGTGCAACTGACTCAATGGCAATAAGTAATTGCTTACTATTAACCACTTCAGAAAATCCTCTTAGATCTTCAGTTCGGTGTATTCTTGCAAAGTTAACAGCCAAACCACATAACTACTCATAGCCGGGAACCGTTGGCTGTAATTAAAAACTCTTCCTTAATTTTGAGTTTCGAGACAAATGTCTTATTTTTATAGACAAATATCAAAATTATGCTAGCTGAGAAACAAAAAGAACATTCAAACGATTTAACAGCTGTCGATAAAGCGATTAAGGTTTACGTTCGAAGTATAGGTAAATCTTCACAAATAAAAATCAAAGCAAAAAACATCACATATTCTGATTTTTTTGAAAATAAAATGCTAATAATTCGAGCAATACGAGAAGGCTTGCCTTACAAGTTGTTTAGTGAAATTAAAGAAATCACACCTTTTACAGAAGATGATTGGGCTGAATATTTGAACCTATCTAAAAAAACATTACAGAGACATAGTAATGATGCTAATTATCTTTTTAAGCC
Source organism: Flagellimonas halotolerans (assembly GCF_035818535.1). Taxonomy (NCBI): domain Bacteria; kingdom Pseudomonadati; phylum Bacteroidota; class Flavobacteriia; order Flavobacteriales; family Flavobacteriaceae; genus Flagellimonas; species Flagellimonas halotolerans. Next base: position 16,265 of record NZ_JAYKYV010000023.1, read on the forward strand.
TATCCATACTGAAAAAATAATAGAATTAGCAGAAGTCACAAATTTCGGAAATGAAGTATTTGATTCTGCAGAACAATTTTATTTATGGCTTAACACGCCTTCTTATGCACTCGGCAATTTAAAACCAGCTGAGCTATTAAAAGACTCTTATGGAAAGGAATTGGTAATGGGTGAGTTAAATAGAATTGACCAAGGAATTTTCGCATAATGAGAGTATTTAGACTTTCAAGGAAAAAATTTTCTAAAGAATTAAGCGGAAAAGGCGCTTCTAAGTCAGGAAATAGATGGAATTCAAAAGGAACAGAAATAATTTATTCAGCCGAAAGTAGAGCATTGGCTATGGCTGAGGTAGCAGTGCATTTAAGCCTTGCTACTTTGCCCAGTGATTATGTGATGATTGAGATAGACATACCAGATAGCGTAAAAATAAAAGAACTCAAATTAAAAGTCCTTCCTGAAAACTGGGATAATCATCCACCAAATATTAGTACTCAAAAATTAGGCGATGAATTCATTGACTCTTTAGACTTTTGTGTTTTGAAAGTTCCGTCAGCAGTTGTTCAAGGGGATTCCAATTATCTAATTAATCCTTATCATAAAGAATTTAAAAAAATAAAAATTTTGGATATTACAGAATTCCCTTTTGATAGAAGAATATTTAAATAACTACAGTAAACAAAGATGGTAATCGTTGCATAAGCCCCTGATTCAAGAAAAACAGACCTCGAATAAGCCCTATTAAGGGGCTTTTCTTTTTAATTCTGCCATTTGGGCATTGTTTTACGGGCCATGGACAGCACCAAAAACAGCTTTTGCAGTGCACTTTTCACCAAAGTGGTCAAGACGGGCATTCTCACCCCACTTTTCACCCGTTTTTGTTCAAACTAAAAATATATAGTGGATTAAATAATCCCCCTAGCTTTTATTTCCAGGTATTTGTTGATGGTGTTGACGGTCAATTCCTCGGGTTTGGTCAAAATGGTCTGTATGCCATATTTCTGGAGTTCTTTTTGCATCAGCCGTTTTTCCAAAGAAAACTTCTCTGCAATGGTTTTATGGTAGATGGCCTGTAAATCTTCCGCATCTTCTGCAACAAGGGATTCCAACTCTGTATTTTCAAAGAAAATAACTACCAATACATGTTTTTTGGCCATGGCCAGTATAAAGGGCAGTTGACGTTTTAAGCCGGATATGTGCTCAAAATTAGTGTAGAGCAGTAATAGGCTTCGTTGGTTGACCTTTCGTTTTACCTGGGCGTACAATAAGCCAAAATCGGAATCGGAAAAAGCAGTGGAAATATTGTACAAGTTCTCCATGATGGTATTTAGGTGCGTGATTTTCTGCACGGCGGGAACAAAGGTTTCAATCTTTTTGGAGAATGTGAGCAATCCTGTTTTATCGTTTCGTTTTAGGGCAACATTGGAAAAGGCCAAGGCCGAATTGATAGCGTAATCCAATAGGCTCAAGCCATTAAAGGGCATTTTCATGACCCTTCCCGTATCAATTATGGAATAAATGGGCTGTGACCTTTCATCTTGGTACTGGTTTACCATGAATTGGTTCTTTTTTGCCGTGGCTTTCCAATTGATGGTCCGTACATCGTCCCCTTTAATGTATTCTTTGATCTGTTCAAACTCCTGGGTATTTCCAATACGTCTTATTTTCTTCAGTCCAAATTCGGTCAAACGATTGCTTGTGGCCAAAAAATCGTATTGCTGCATTTGTATGATGGAAGGATAAACAGGCACCATTTGGTCCTTTTGGAACACAAACTTTCTTTTGATGATGCGCAAGGGAGAGGATGCAAATATAATCAGGTTGCCGAAAACATATTCGCCGCGTTCCACGGGACGTACCGAGTATTCGAAAAAATGTGGTTCCCCTTTTAGTAATCGGGTTTTATGTTCAAAATCCCTTTTTTGGAACTGAACCGGTAATTCATCGATTATGGAAACCCCTGTCCTGAAAGGGTATTTGGAGCTTAGATGTACCGATAGTATATTTTGATCGCTGTTCGATAATTTTTGGGGCAGGTTCCGCTGGGCTTTGATGGCCTTGGAGGTGGAGTACAATAAATAGAGGTCGAACACAAGGAGTGCCATCAAAAGAAACACCAACAACCAAGCTATGGGGTATAGGAGCGGTACCCAATAGGAAATTACAAAGCACGCGGAAAGCACGGCGATGTACCTGAAAAAAGTGTTATGGATGTATAGCGACCGAAGGAATGCCATGCTTATCGGGGGATTTCAACAGACTCCATGATCATGGAAACTACATTTTCGGTGGTCATGCCTTCCATTTCCCTTTCAGGTGTTAAAATTACGCGGTGGTTTAGCACGGGCACCAAGGCTTTTTTAACGTCTTCGGGAATAACAAAATCCCGTCCTGAAATGGCTGCAAATGCCTTGGCCGAGGTCAAGGTGGCAATGGAGGCCCTTGGTGAAGCACCTAGATACAAATGTGGATGGTTCCTGGTCTGTGTTATAATGTTGGCGATGTAATCCAATATCTTTTGCTCTACGACCACTTCGTGAATGTTCTTTTTGAACTCCAATAGTTTTTTAGGGGTAAGCACCGCCTTAATCTGGTCTTGTGGTTTTTCGCCCTTGCGCTCATGGTGGTTTTGTAAGATCACAACTTCTTCTTCAACGGACGGATAATCCACTTTGATCTTAAAAAGGAACCGGTCCAGTTGTGCTTCGGGTAGGGCATAGGTTCCTTCTTGCTCTATGGGGTTTTGGGTGGCCAATACCATAAATGGTTGCCCCATTTTGTAGGTAGTGCCGTCCACTGTGGCCTGCCGTTCTTCCATCGTCTCAAAAAGAGCCGCTTGTGTTTTGGCCGGGGCACGGTTTATCTCATCGATCAAAATAATATTGGAGAAGATGGGGCCTTTTTTAAACTCAAACTCCGTGGTTTTGGTATTAAAAACGGAAGTTCCCAAAATGTCGCTTGGCATTAGATCGGGCGTAAACTGAATTCGGTTGAACTCTGTTTTGAGCGTTTTTGCGAAGAGCTTGGCGGTCACGGTCTTTGCAATGCCGGGAACACCCTCGATCAGCGCATGTCCATCTGCCAAAATGGAAATGATCAGAAGCTCTATAAAATCCTTTTGGCCCACGATAATGGTAGATAGTTCTTTTTTTATCTGTTCCACGGTGTCCCTCAATGCTTCCAAGGGAACCCTATTGTCAAAGTTCAAGTCGTTATTTTCCATCAACGTTTGCTTTAAATGCTTCTATTTTTTGATTCAGGTTTTTCAATTCAATTTCGGTTACGTTCGGTTTGGCCCTCAGTTTTGAAATCATGTCCATCAAAGCTTTTACATCTTCCAAATCGGTATTGCTCCGCATGGCCAGGTTCCGCAAGAATGTTTCGTCCTCCAAATTTTGGGTGGAAACATGCAATTTGGTACGGAGGTATTCCAAAAAATAATCAATTTTATGTTTTGTTATCAGGTGCAGTTCCCCTTTTTCAAAATACATGTCGGCTATGGTCCTTGTAAAGGCCAAGGTCTGGTTTTTTAACGGGGGTAGAACAGGAATGGCACGTTGTTTCCGCTTTCCTTCAAAAATAATGTAGATAAGGGCACCGATAAGAATAAGGTAATAGGCCCATTTAAATTCTTTGGTATTCAAAAAGAGGTACATGGGCGAGGTGTAAAAGGATTTTCCCGATTTGTGGAAGTTGTCCATGTAGATTTGTCCTTTACCGTCCAGATAAGACAATAGGCCCGCAGTATATGCTTGGTTATCATCCTTTAGGATAAAGTAGTTGGTAAATGCTTTTGGAAAGCTGGTCAAAACAATCGTTCCCTTGCCAAAAGGTTGCTTTATGGTGTTTATATGTTTGGTGATGGTATCCGTACTATCCGCTTGGGCATACACTTGACCAAGAACCGTTGTCCGTAAGGTATCTATTCGTTCAAAACCAGGGGTGTAATAGTCCTTGCCAAATGTCGCTTTCTTGCTCTTGAATTTTGGATTTACGAGCTCATAATAAAAAAGAGGCTCCAGACCATTATTATAAACACTGCCTTGTTCCAAATGTAAGGTGTCCAGCAATTTTTTTTCAAAAGACCTTGAAGCAACAAATAGCATATTGCCTTGTTCCACCCATTCCAATAGGGAGTGCAATTCGGCCTCTTCAAAAGAGACGGATTCGTTCACAAAAAAGTACGTGCCTTTTATGGAGTCGGTACGGCTTAGGAATTCGAAAGGCGGTTTATGGATTTGTTGTATCGCATCTGGAAAGTGCTTTTCCATCAAATCGTTCAATACAAGGGTGCCATAAGGTATTTTATGATGGGAAACATAAGATGGGAACCAGTTGATTTTTTTTGGTTTGTTGTATTCCATCAAAAATATGGCCCCAAGGGTCAGCACACCGATCGCTATGTAAATCCATCCCTTTTTAAACATCTGTAATTGCTCTTTTTAAGGAATTAAATACAACTTCTGCCTTTTGGTAACGTTCGTGGTCAATATCAAATTCCCCATACCAAACGTAGTCGTAGAGCAGGGTAGCCTTTCCAAAGTCGTTTTTTAGGGTGCTTTCGGAGAGTTCCGTTATGTAATCATCATTTGTTTTTTGCTGTTGCCAGTCTATCAATTCCCGCTCCGATAACAATTGTAAGATGTAGAGGTAATAGTACCGAATGGCGAGCCTGTAATTTTTATCCGCTAGGGCATTTTTGATCAATTGTTGTATGTCCTCGTTTTTAATGATGTGTTCTTCCTCCGATAGGGACACCACATTCAGGTTTTTCTTGTTTTTGCCAATCCCGTACATATTGGAATTGACAAAGAAGCGAATTGCCAGGTATAAGAATAGGGCAAGGAGCAAATAGGGGAGGATCTCCAAAAAAACGGCCAAATGGCCTTCGGCCTTGCCCACGCCAAAAATCCATTCAAAAAAGCGACGTAAGATGGTATAGAACCAGTTGGTGAGGTCGGTCCACCAACTGCTTTCGGTCTTTACTTCCTCATAGTTGAACGCGCTATCGTTCTTGTAAGTGTCGAGGTCTTCTTTACTGAATTCAATAGGTTCAATGTCCGATTCATCATATTTGACAATGGAATCGTTTTGGGCAAAAAATATTGTCCAGGATACGAGTAAGAATGATAAAATCAGTTTTTTGCGCATCTATTCCTCTGAAGGTTTCCCAAGGCTTTCAATACGTTCAAAAGTACCTGTAAAATTTTTCTTTTCGTTGAGGTTGAAAAATATCAAGGATGTGGACACTAAAAAAATAATGTTCATCAGGAACCTAATCAAGGTGCTCAAAATATTTAGCAAAAGATAGATGGGGTCGTTAAAAACATTGAAATTCTCCGCATCCATTTCGCCGGAAAACACCCCCATTTTGATCCAGGTGTAGATAATGGTCGGCAAACTAAAGGCATAGGTGGCAATGGCAACGATAATGTAAACCACAAAAAGGGTCACAAAGGTCATCCACCAATTTTCTTTGATCAAGGTAAAACTATATTGGTAGGATTCCATGGCATCCTTTTTAAGGAATACCAAAATGGCGAACGAAACGGATAAGGGCACGGCAAGGTAAATCCCCGGAATCAAACAAAATATTGCGCCTATCATTACGGACAGCCCGACCAAGATTCCCAAACCGATCAGGGACCAAAAAGAACCATATACGCCCTGTCGGATTTCATCATAATTTACGGCCCCTTTGTTATTGATGTATGATTTTATGTAGTGCAACACGGTTCCCTGTGCAAGAACATAGGCCGCAATAGAACTAAGTATCAAGGCCAATATGGCAAAAACCATAATAAATGGTGAATAGGTTTGGGTTGCCGTTGGATTGCCAATGGAACTCAGGTTAAAAATGTCTCCAATGGTGTACATATAAAACCCCATGGAAATCAGCATGATCAAAATGTAGGGGCCTACAATTTTTAAAATGGTGCCAAAAAAAGGTTTATACTCATTTCTGATAAAGCCAAAGGAATCGGAAAGGATCTCTCCCAATTCACGCTGTTTTTTAAATTCGATGTAGTTATTGGTTGTCTGCATGAGCGGTTTTTCTATGGATTTGGTATGGATAAATGATGTAGTAAAAAAATATTAGGGACAACGATCCCAATATGATGAAAATTGCCAACCCATCCGGCATTTCCGTATGTCTGGTGACAAACCCTTCCAAAAAACCCGCAACAATAAAAAAGGGAACCGTGCTTACCATTATCTTCAGCCCGTTTTTAACCCCTCGTTTAAAAGATTCCAGTCGCGTATAGGTGCCCGGAAAAAGTATGCCATTGGCCAAGACCAGTCCGGCACATCCTGCAATGATTATCACCGATATTTCAATGGTTCCATGGATCCAAATGGTTCGGGCCGATTCCCACAACAGTCCTTTTTCATAAAAAAAGTATTGGAAACTCCCTAGCATGATTCCGTTCTGCAGTAAAATGTAAAGGGTGCCAACTCCTAAAAAGATACCAAAGGCAAATGCATAAATGGCCACTTTAATATTGTTGATGGTAATGCCCAAAAACATATTGAACGCCCCTTGGTCTTTGTAAACCGCCATAGGATCGCCCTTTTCAATATTTTCCAGTGTCATGTTCACATACCCATTGCCCAGTATGGACCGGACAAAATCACCCTCGTTGGCGGAGGAGAATGCACCAATTGTTACAAAAAAGGCAAATACCAAAAAAGAAATCAATAGTTCACGGTGATGGGCTTTGAACATGGTCGGAAATTCTGTTTTCCAAAAATGGACAATACGGTTTCGGGATTCCCGTTTGGTCTTATATATTTTTTGATGGGCTTGCGAGGCAAGGGTGTTCAGGTAAACCTGTGTGTTGCTGCCAGGGTAAAAGGTCTTCGCGTAACTCAGGTGGTCGGTGATCTCAATATATAGATCGGAAAGCTCATCGGGGTGAAGTTGCCCTTTATTGAGCAAGGCATTTTCAAAAGCGGCCCATTTATCCTTATTTTGCCTAACAAAAGCGGCTTCGCGCATTAAATTTGATGGTTTGTAAGTAAAGAAACTAAAATATGGAACAATTTCAAATAGAAACGGCCCAAAATATAACCATCAACCAAAACACATCCCACCTTGGTGAGCGCATGCTGGCTTATATTATCGATAGTTTCATTATTTTGGTTTACACCATTTTGGTTTTTGTTTTTTTGATGTCCATTGAGGTTGATCTGGACGATCAATGGGCTTTTTATTTGATACTTACCCTGCCCGCCTTTTTTTATTATTTGCTTTTTGAAACCTTGATGGATGGCAAGACCATAGGAAAGGGGGCCATGAATCTACGGGTGGTAAAACTGGATGGTTCCAAACCTAATTTCGGGAATTATTTTGTGCGATGGGCCCTTCGCATTATTGATGTTGGCCTTACCTCGGGAGGTGCTGCCGTGTTGACCATTCTAATTAGGGGAAAGGGGCAGCGAATCGGTGATATTGCCGCCGGGACCACGGTGATAAGTGAAAAGAAGCGAGTGTCGTTGTCCGATACTTTGTTAAGGGAACTGCCCGAAGATTATAAGCCAACATTTCCGCAGGTAACCATTTTTAAGGACCAGGAAATGCAAACCATCAAAGAGTTGTACGATAAGGCCAAAATCAACGGCAACCACAATGTTATAGTTTCGTTGGATAAACGCATCAAAGATGTATTAGGGGTACAGACTGTTCTGCGGCCCATCGAATTTGTAGATGTTGTCATCAAAGATTACAACTACTATACACAAAAAATGTAGTCATGCTGTATCAAACTATAGATATATTGGGGACAGTGGCCTTTGCCATTTCCGGGGTTTTGGTCGCTATGGAAAAGCGTCTGGATTTATTTGGCGTGCTTATCATTGCCTTTGTCACCGCAATCGGTGGCGGGACCTTGAGGGATTTGATGATCGGCAACACTCCCGTGGGCTGGATGCAGGACCTTACCTATGTGACCACTATTTTTATTTCGGTGGTTTTTGCCATCATATTCGTGAACAAGCTCAAATACCTCAGAAAATCGTTGTTTCTGTTCGATACCATCGGTATTGGGCTTTATACCATGGTTGGGGTGGAAAAGGGCCTGGAAGCGGAACTGTTGCCCATTATGTGCGTATTTTTGGGCACCATGACGGCCTGCTTTGGTGGTGTGATACGGGATATGCTCTGCAACGAAATCCCGATTATTTTCCGAAGGAAGGAAATTTATGCGACCACTTGTATTTTGGGTGGTGCCAGTTATTTTCTCTTTATGCAATTTCCGATAAAGGATAGCTACGCCTACATAGCAGCTATCTTGGTTGTGATCTCTTTAAGGTTGGTTGCGGTTAAGTTTGATGTTCGCTTGCCCAACATATATAAAGAGGAAGTCTGAGAAACCTTCCCTAACTTTTCTTCAATAGTGGTTAATTATTGCTTAGTGCCATTAACCCCTTGTTAATCAATTTTACTTTTTCATATACTCTAATAAATTACAAGTTATTAAGCCACTTTTTTAGTGGAGCTGGTTATTTTTTTTTCTCTTGGG
>NZ_JAYKYV010000024.1:0-18915 GCF_035818535.1 Flagellimonas halotolerans
TCGGACCCTCCGTATTACCGCGGCTGCTGGCACGGAGTTAGCCGGTCCTTATTCTTACGGTACCGTCAGACACCTACTCGTAGGTGCGTTTCTTCCCGTATAAAAGCAGTTTACAACCCATAGGGCCGTCATCCTGCACGCGGCATGGCTGGATCAGGCTCCCGCCCATTGTCCAATATTCCTCACTGCTGCCTCCCGTAGGAGTCTGGTCCGTGTCTCAGTACCAGTGTGGGGGATCCCCCTCTCAGGGCCCCTAACCATCGCTGCCTTGGTGGGCCGTTACCCCACCAACTAACTAATGGTACGCATGGCCATCCCTGTCCGATAAATCTTTAATCAACATATCATGCGATATGACGATACCATGGGGCATTAATCCAAGTTTCCCTGGGCTATTCCCCTGACAGGGGCAGGTTCCATACGCGTTCCGCACCCGTGCGCCGGTCGCCACCAGAAAAGCAAGCTTTTCCGTGTTGCCCCTCGACTTGCATGTGTTAGGCCTGCCGCTAGCGTTCATCCTGAGCCAGGATCAAACTCTTCATTGTATTTCCTTGAATGTCTGTACGACACCCGGAAATCCGAGTCCCTGCATCAAAATGGTTCTTATTCTCTTTACGCTGTCGTTACAATATGTATATGAACTTCTTTTTTTCAAAAAACCGAGTCAATCTTCTTAAAATCAATTTTCTCAGTCTTAACCCTTTACCTCGTTGGTAAAGCGGCTGCAAATTTACAACTGTTTTCTTAACCGGCAAGCTTTTTTTGAAAAAAGTTTCAAAACATTTTCTTAACCTCAAAAAACAATCTTTTTACATGAACTTTTCCGTGCAACACCTTAGTGTTTTTCGGGCTGCAAATGTAAAACGCTTTTTTGGATTACACAATGCTTTTTTTGTGTTTTTTTCAATCTTGTCGACTCATCAAAACAATGTATCAATAAGCTTATGAACTCACCGAAAAACCGGCACTTTGCCGTTTTCGGGCTGCAAATGTAACACCATTCCTAAAACAAACAAGAGCTTTTTTTGACTTCTCTGTAAATTCACTTTCAACTCGCTGAAAGCGAAACATATAAAAATACAACTTTTTTAAAAAGTACAAAAACACTTTCCCTTTTTCCATTCTTCAGTCTAAAAACCAATCGCCCCCTCATTTATTATTGCAGAAAATCAATATATATACAAAAGTAAGCCTTGTAGCATCTATACAAGGTATTATCTTTGTCCTCTCGATTGTAAAAAATAGAAGTTTAAACAACATGATAAAGATCACACTGCCTGATGGTGCTGTAAAAGAAGCTGAAAAGGGAACTACTCCTTTTTCCATTGCCCAAAGTATTAGCGAAGGGCTTGCGAGAAACGTTATTTCTGCAAAATTTAATGATACTACGGTTGAAACCACCACACCATTAACCGAAGATGGCAGATTGACTCTTTATACCTGGAACGATGATGAAGGCAAAAAAGCATTTTGGCACTCCACCTCCCACGTTGTGGCCCAAGCATTGGAGGAACTTTACCCGGGCATAAAGCTAACCATTGGTCCCGCTATAGAGAATGGATTCTATTATGATGTGGATTTTGGCGATGAAACGATTTCCGAAAAGGATTTTCCGAAAATCGAGAAAAAGGCATTGGAAATAGCCCGAGGGAAGCACGACTATACCATGAGAAGTGTTTCCAAAGCGGATGCCCTTTCCTATTATAAAGAACAAGGGAACGAATATAAGGTAGAGCTCATTGAGAATCTTGATGACGGCACCATCACTTTTTGCGACCACAGCACCTTTACCGATTTGTGCCGCGGAGGACATATTCCCAATACAGGTATCATAAAAGCCATTAAACTATTAAGTGTTGCAGGCGCTTATTGGAGAGGGGACGAAAAAAACACCCAGCTTACCCGTGTTTATGGCATCTCTTTCCCAAAACAAAAAGAACTTACGGAATACCTTCAACTTTTGGAGGAGGCCAAGAAAAGAGACCATAGAAAACTAGGTAAGGAACTTGAGCTCTTTACTTTTTCACAGAAAGTAGGTCAAGGACTTCCTTTATGGTTGCCCAACGGCGCCGCATTACGTGAGCGTTTGGAACAATTTTTAAAGAAGGCCCAGAAGAAGGCGGGTTATGAAATGGTGGTTACACCACATATTGGTCAAAAGGAACTTTACGTAACTTCCGGCCACTATGCAAAATATGGAGAGGATAGCTTTCAACCCATTCACACCCCAAAAGAGGATGAAGAGTTCTTGTTGAAACCGATGAACTGTCCGCACCATTGCGAAATATACAACAGCCAGCCTTTCAGTTATAAGGATTTGCCAAAAAGATACGCTGAGTTCGGTACCGTATATAGGTATGAGCAAAGTGGTGAATTGCACGGTCTTACCAGAGTGAGAGGGTTTACCCAAGATGATGCCCACATTTTTTGCACGACCGAGCAGCTAAACGATGAATTCAAGAATGTAATCGACCTTACCTTATATGTATTGAATTCGTTAGGTTTTGAGGATTTTACCGCACAAGTTTCCGTAAGGGATTTGGAGAACCCCGACAAATATATCGGCAACACCGATGATTGGGAAAAAGCCGAACAGGCCATCATTGATGCAGCGGAGGAAAAAGGCCTGAATTATGTGGTTGAAAGCGGGGAAGCTGCATTTTACGGTCCAAAGTTGGACTTTATGATCAAAGATGCGCTCGGCAGAAACTGGCAGTTAGGAACTATTCAAGTTGACTATAATCTTCCTAAACGTTTTGATCTTACCTATAAAGGAAGCGATAACGAATTGCATAGGCCCGTGATGATTCACCGCGCACCGTTTGGAAGCATGGAACGGTTTGTGGCCCTGCTACTGGAGCATACCGGTGGAAACTTCCCGTTATGGCTGATTCCAACGCAAGCTATCGTTCTGCCCGTCAGTGAGAAACACGAAAAATATGCGGAAAAAGTTTTGAATTCGTTAGAAAATCACGAAATTCGCGCGCTCATTGATAACAGGAACGAGACGGTAGGGAAAAAAATCCGTGAGGCAGAACTCAAAAAAATCCCTTTCATGATTATTGTTGGGGAACAGGAAGAAGCCTCTGCCAGCCTTTCTGTAAGGAGACATGGAGGTGAAGATTTGGGTAGTTTGAGCGTAGATACATTTTCGGACTTGGTAACTACTGAAATAAATAGTACCTTAAAGTCGTTCTAAAAAATTAAGTTTAATTAAAAAGTTTACGTCATAGCAATTAGAAGAAGATTTAGACCCCAACCCAGGAGGGAAAATAAAAACCCTCATAACATCAATGAGAAAATAAAAGCCCGAGAAGTACGGCTTGTCGGCGATAATGTAGAGATGGGTGTTTATCCCATTTCCAAAGCAAGGGAAATAGCCAACGAACAGGAGTTGGATTTGGTGGAAATTTCACCAAATGCCGAACCGCCCGTTTGTAAGGTTATGGATTATAAAAAGTTTCTTTACGAACAAAAGAAACGCGACAAGGCCATGAAGGCCAAAGCAAGTAAAGTTGTCGTAAAGGAAATTAGGTTTGGACCTCAGACGGACGACCATGATTACGAGTTCAAGAAAAGACATGCAGAAAAATTCTTGAAAGATGGTGCCAAACTAAAAGCCTATGTGTTCTTTAAAGGACGATCTATCGTTTATAAAGACCAAGGCGAAATATTATTGCTCCGACTCGCCCAAGAACTCGAAGAACTTGGAAAGGTAGAGCAAATGCCTAAATTGGAAGGCAAGCGTATGACCATGTTCATCGCGCCCAAGACAAACAAAAAATAAAAACTGAACCCTGGTTCGGTATAATAAGCGGAGTTAAATACTAGGAAAATGCCTAAGATGAAAACAAAATCCAGTGCCAAGAAGCGCTTTAAGCTAACAGGAACTGGTAAAATCAAAAGAAAGCACGCTTTTAAGAGTCACATTCTGACTAAAAAATCTAAAAAGCGCAAGCTAAAGTTGACCCATTCCACTTTGGTTCACAAAGCGGATGAGGACAACATCAAGGAACAATTACGTTTAAAATAATTGTTCACCGGTACATTTATTTATTAACCATGGAGTCGGGCCCAAAAAAGTTCTCAATAATTGAGACGCCTGCTACAAAAAAATGACACATTATGCCAAGATCAGTAAATTCAGTTGCTTCACGAGCTAGAAGAAAAAAAGTGATGAAGCAAGCCAAAGGTTACTTTGGAAGACGTAAAAACGTTTGGACAGTAGCCAAAAATGCGGTAGAAAAAGCAATGCTTTATGCTTACCGCGACAGAAGAAACAAAAAACGTACGTTCCGTTCCCTATGGATTACCCGTATTAATGCTGGTGCCAGAATGCACGGAATGTCCTACTCTCAATTTATGGGTAAGGTGAAAGCCAATGGAATTGAACTCAACCGAAAAGTTCTTGCCGATTTGGCCATGAACCACCCAGATGCTTTTAAAGCAATCGTTGAAAAAGTAAAGTAAAAAAGTTAATATAAACTTACCCCGCTTATTTAGATCCCGCCTTGTGCGGGATCTTTTATTTTACGGTTTCATTACCACAACAGTCATTTTCGACTGCGCTCGAATTGACATAAGTACTGTCTAATCCCCGTAGGCCGTAACCACCAACTTTCTGCCTGATGCATGGTTCCTGTGCTCGCATAGGTAAATACCTTGCCAAATTCCCATATTCAATCTGCCTGCTGTTATGGGAATCTGAACGGAAGCTCCCATTAACGAAGCTTTAATATGGGCAGGCATATCATCGGGTCCTTCATAATTGTGTACATAATACGGTGCGTTCTCGGGAACCATTGTATTGATGTGGCTCTCAAAATCCGTTCGTACCGTTGGGTCGGCATTTTCATTGATCGTCAAGCTGGCCGAGGTATGCTTGATAAACACCTGCAAAAATCCCGTGCTTATGTTCCGAAGTTCGGGAACAGCGTCAATTATCGTGTCCGTAATCAAATGAAATCCTCTGGAGTATGGGCGTAACTGTATTTCTTTCTGATAAAAATTCATAGACAAACAAACCTTTCCCAACGAAATTAATACAAAGTTTACCAAAACTGGGGCTCAGTTCCATGAATAACAAATAACTTTGCAGCTTAATTAATTGAAATGGACTTATCACAAATAAAAATGGTGGTTACCGATATGGATGGAACATTGTTGAACTCCAACCACGAAGTAAGCCCCCGGTTTTTTGAAATCTACGAAGAACTCAAAAGGAAAAACATTGCCTTTGTTGCCGCAAGCGGGAGACAATATCACAGCATGGTAGACAAATTGGGGTCCATCAAAAATGAAATCCTCGTTATTGCAGAAAATGGCGCCTTGATAAAAAAACAGGAAGAAACCCTGCTCACCACTCCAATCAACAAGTCGGAAATAAACCGTATTCTTGACGCTGTGCGTCCCTTAGAAAATGTACACCCTGTGCTGTGTTGTCAAAACAATGCTTTTGTGGGCGGTGATTCAAACGAATTCTTGGAAATGCTCCGTGAATACTATTCGGAATTCGATATTGTTGAAGACCAAAAAGAGGTTGATCAAGAGGTGCTGAAAATAGCCATTTACCATTTTGAAAATTCTGAAAAGTACATTTATCCCAATGTGAAACATTTGGAAGGTGATTTAAAGGTGAAGGTTTCCGGTGCCAATTGGGTGGATGTCTCCGATTTGAATGCACATAAGGGCTACGCGCTAAAAAAAGTGATGGACGAATTTAAAATCGCATCCCACGAAATTATGGTATTCGGTGATTACAACAACGACTTGGAAATGTTGGAGCTTTCCGATTATAGCTTTGCCATGGCCAATGCGCATCCCAATGTTTTAAAAACCGCTAAATATACTACCCACAGCAACGACGATTTTGGTGTGGAGCGGATTTTGGAGAAGTTGCTCTAGTCGCACTGCCCAATCTATTTATCTTATTCTGAGTAATTTGCTTTTGTAAAATTTGTACCTTAAAGGACAAACAACAAAAGTAACGCCATGGCACCTTTAAAAAAAGAAGATATTAAGCAGGAGGTCTTTGACCTATACGATAAATACGCACACAACCAGTTGGACCGCAGGGAGTTTATGGAAAAACTTTCCGTTTATGCGGTCGGCGGAATTACCATGGCTTCGTTGATGAGTTTTGTGATGCCCAATTACAAGGACACACTCACCGTATCCCCCAACGACCCGGATTTGAACTCCAAGTTTATTACATACAACTCACCGAAAGGCGGGGGTGAAATCAAAGGATTGTTATCCAAACCCAAAGAGAGCAAAGGCAAAATGGGTGGTGTTGTCGTAGTTCATGAAAACCGAGGTCTAAACCCCTATATTGAAGATGTGGGACGAAGAGCTGCCAAGGCAGGGTTTATTTCCTTGGCCCCGGATGCCCTTACGCCACTTGGCGGATATCCGGGCAATGATGATGAAGGTAGAGCGCTCCAACGCCAGCGGGACCGTAACGAAATGTTGGAAGATTTTATCGCGGCCTACGAATATCTCAAAAACCATGAGGAATGTAATGGTAAAGTGGGGGTTGTTGGGTTTTGTTTTGGTGGATGGATTTCCAATATGATGGCCGTAAAAGTTCCTGATCTGGCAGCAGCAGTCCCTTTCTATGGAGGCCAACCTGATGATGATCAAGTGGCACAAATCAATGCGCCTTTATTGATTCATTATGCAGGATTGGATGAAAGGGTAAACGCTGGCTGGGAAGCTTATGAAGCTAAATTGAATGAGCTTGACAAAGATTACAAGGTTCATTTTTACCCGAATGTAAACCACGGATTCCACAATAATACCACACCGCGCTTTGATAAAGCATCAGCCGATCTGGCATGGGAAAGAACGGTAGATTTCTTTAAAGAACACCTAAGTTAGGTCTTCTGTTTCTTTTTACGGGCAGCGGGAAAGAGAACATTGTTCAGAATCAATCGATATCCCGGCGATGTTGGGTGCAGTTCCAATTCTGTTTTTGGATCCCCTACCCTATGCTGGTAATCTTCAGGATCATGGCCTCCATAAAAAGTAAAAAATCCTTTTCCTTTTATTCCGTGAATATACCGGGCCTCCCCATTGATTTTGTTCTCTCCCAATACCATAACCGTAGGTTTCACTTGGTTTCGGGTGTAAGCTGTGGTCTGTCCCATAAAACCTTTGACCAAACTGGTATGGTTTTGGGTCAACATCGTGGGTACCGGATCCCATTTTGCCGAAAACTCCATTAATGAAAAGTAATCGGATTCCCTGGGAACATTGGCCCGTTTGTTGGTCATGTCTATCGAGGAGAATTCATACCGGATAGGATTGCGTTCCAGAGTAAAATTTGTAAAAGCAAAAGTGTTGCTAAAATCCAGTTTGGCCTGATAGTTTGCGTCCGAAGGGTCACCATCGAACATGGGCTCGCAGATATCCACTTCTTCTGCTGCCAGAGCAATATCAAAACTATCGGTTGCGGAACACATGGCGAACATAAAGCCTCCGCCAATCACATAATTTCGGATTTTTAAGGCCACGGCCAATTTCTCATCCGACACCTTGGAATACCCCAAGCTTTGAGCCAGTTCTTCAGCTTTGGCTTTGTCCTCAATATACCATGGCGCAGCTCGGTAATGCCCGTAAAAGCGTCCGTATTGCCCGGTAAAATCCTCATGGTGCAGGTGCAGCCAATCATACAGTGCCAATTTATCGCCAAGCACCTCTGTATCATAAATGGTAGTATACGGAATCTCGGCATACGTGAGCACCATGGTAACGGCATCATCCCAAGGCTGGTTCCCCTTAGGGGAATACACCGCGATTTTTGGTGCCTTTTCCAAAATAACGGCATCTTGATTTTTGGATGGACTGCTAATGTTATCCAAAATTTGTGCTGCCTGCCCATCTGAAAGCACTTCAAACGAAACGCCACGGATTTGACATTCCTTTCGAATAGCTTCTCCGTCTGGAAGTAAAAAAGAGCCACCGCGATAATTGAGCAGCCATTGCACTTTTTGTTGCTTTGAAAGCACCCAATAGGTAATTCCGTATGCCTTTAAATGGTTTTTTTGTCCCTCAGCATCCATTGGGATCAGGATAACGGAGGCAGAAGTTTGTAAGAAAAAAAGAAAGAAGCATACAATAATGAGATTTCTCGCATTTGCTCGAAATGACATCCACTGTATTATTTTAGAAAGGTACATCATTATCATCTGGGCCATCGTCACTGTTCATTGAACTACCAAATGCATCATCCGTACTTGGAAGGTTTGGTGTTGCAAAGGGGTTTTCTTCGTCCGCATTCATCTTCGATTGGAATTCGAATGGGGAATCAAAGTCATCCAAGTTATCAAATTTACCCAGAGCGCCCACAAACTTTAACCTAATATTTTCCAAACCTCCGTTACGGTGCTTGGCTACAATAAACTCTGCTTGACCTTGTGTTGGGGTACGCTCTTCATCATCCCACTCGTCAATTTTATAATATTCCGGTCTGTAAATAAAGGAAACGATATCCGCATCCTGCTCAATGGCCCCGGATTCCCTCAAATCGGAAAGAATAGGCCTTTTGCTGCCTCCACGGGTCTCCACGGCCCGCGATAACTGGGACAGGGCGATTACGGGAACATCCAATTCCTTTGCCAACGCCTTTAAGTTTCTTGAAATAGTAGAGATTTCCTGCTCACGGTTACCGCCCTTTTGGCTTCCGCCAGCGGTCATTAACTGCAAGTAATCAATTATAATGAGCCGGATATTGTGTTGTGAGGCCAAACGTCTTGCCTTGGCACGAAGGTCGAAAATGGAGAGCGATGGGGTATCGTCAATAAACAAAGGTGCTTTTTCCAAAGTCTTTACCTTCACGTTCAACTGCTCCCACTCGTGTTTTTCCAATTTACCGGTCCTTAGTTTTTCTGAAGACAGTCCTGTTTCTGAAGAAATCAAACGGGTAATCAACTGAACGGATGACATTTCCAAAGAGAAGAATGCCACCGGAATTTCCGAGTTCACCGCAATATTACGGGCCATGGAGAGCGTAAGCGCCGTTTTACCCATACCAGGCCGTGCAGCAACAATGATCAAATCACTGGGTTGCCAACCCGAGGTAAGCCTATCCAATTTATCAAAACCGGATGGAATTCCACTAAGCCCCTCTTTATTCGAAATTTCCTCGATTCTTTTTTTGGCCTGTATCACCAAATTCTGGGCAGTTTCAGCGGATCGCTTTAAATTTCCTTGGGTAACCTCATATAATTTTGCCTCTGCATTGTCCAAAAGGTCAAAAACGTCGGTTGCGTCACTGTAGGCCTCCTCAATAATATCGTTTGATATTTTGATCAAGCTACGTTGAATATACTTTTGAAGAATAATCCTGGCGTGGAACTCAATATGTGCGGATGAGGCTACTTTTTGGGTCAGTTTTATCAAATAAAAATCACCTCCGACGGCTTCTAGCTTCCCATCCTTCTTTAGTTGCGCCGAAACAGTTAATAAATCCACTGGTTCGGAGGATTCGAACAATTTAAAGACGGCCTCGTAGATATATTTATGGGAATCCTTGTAGAATACATCGGGATGAAGAATATCGATAACTTCATCCACGCCTTTCTTGTCAATCATCATAGCTCCAAGCACAACCTCCTCTAAATCAACGGCTTGCGGAGGTATCTTACCTCTCTCAAGATTGATAAGGGCAGATTTCTCCACACGATGTCCTACAATGGGGCTAGGTTTTTCCATGAATGCGAAAGTAGCTAATTAACCTTTAGTTAACTTTAATTTAGACGAATACGATTTCCACAGGTACTTAACAATTTAAATGTTGATAACTTCTAATACCTGTTAATAACATAAAAAAATTCGGGGATATATCCTAATGAAAAAGGGGAGCCCCTGAAAAACAAGAATTATTCGCTGAAAACACCCATATCCGCATATTTTTCCATGCGGGTTTTCACCAATTCTTTTGGTGATAACTTTTTGAGCTCTTCAAAATGGGAAGAAATTTTGTCCGCGACCGTTTCAAATGTTTTTTTTCTGTCGGTATGTGCTCCTCCAAGAGGTTCTTTTACGATTTCATCGACCAAACCTTGCTTTTTCATATCGGTTGCGGTCAATTTTAAGGCTTCGGCGGCCTGCTCTTTATATTCCCAACTCCTCCAAAGGATGGATGAGCAAGATTCCGGGGATATTACGGAGTACCAGGTATTTTCCAACATCAATACCTTATCTCCCACTCCAATGCCCAAAGCACCCCCCGAGGCTCCTTCTCCTATAATAATTACGATGATTGGGACTTTAAGGCGGGTCATTTCCAAAATATTACGGGCAATGGCCTCTCCTTGACCTCTTTCCTCTGCTTCAATACCTGGATAAGCCCCTGGGGTGTCAACAAAACATACCACGGGAATCTTGAATTTTTCGGCAGACTTCATCAACCTGAGCGCTTTTCGGTACCCTTCTGGATTGGCCATACCAAAATTACGGTACTGACGGGTCTTGGTATTATATCCTTTTTGTTGGCCAATGAACATATAGCTTTGGTCACCAATTTTTCCAAGCCCTCCCACCATGGCCTTGTCATCCTTTACATTTCTGTCGCCATGGAGCTCCAAAAAGGTGTCTCCACAAATGGCATTGATGTAATCCATAGTGTAAGGCCGGCTGGGGTGTCTTGACAACTGTACTTTTTGCCAAGCGGTAAGGTTTTTATAGATATCCTTTCGGGTCTGGGCGAGTTTTTTTTCGATTTGGGCACACGTTTCTGTAACGTCTACATCACTTTCTTCCCCAATCACCATACATTTTTGAAGCTGTTCTTCAAGTTCTTTGATGGGGAGTTCAAATTCTAGATATTCCATGGGAAGTCTTTTATTTTCACGAAAAACAATGGGGACAAATATATAACATTATGGCATACTCCCATGAAAAACACAAGTCTTTTATCTTCAACAATATACGCTAATATTACTGAATTATCGCTTGGCTTTCATTAGCATGTAAACGGCAAAAACACCAAAAAAAAGGTTGGGAAGTACCACTGCCAGCAAAGGTGAAAAACCGGATTGCTCTGCCAATGTTCCAAAAACTTTATCAAAAAAGATGTACACAAAGGCCACCCCGATACCAAAGGCCAAATTTAGCCCCATCCCACCACGGCGTTTCATCGAAGAAACGGCTACAGCTATTACCGTAAGAATGAATGCTGCAATGGGAAGTGCCCATCGCTTATATTTTACCAATACATATGCATTGATGTTTGATGCACCTTTTCTGCGTTGATCCTCGATAAAGTCGTTGAGCTCGAATAGGTTTTTGGTCTCGGCCACATAGGAGACCGGGGTAAGATCATCTATTTGAAAGGAGAAAACCGTATCCAACCTACGTTTTGCTTTAATGTATTCGGTTTCGTTCCTCAACGTACGCTTTTCATAATTGGTCAAACGGTAAATACTGTCGTCTTCCACCCATCTTATGTTACTGGCGGAAATTTTATAGTCCAGCTTTCCAATGGAATCAAAATGCTCGTAGGTAAAATTGTAACCAATCTTACGGTTGGGATCAAAACTGCTCACGTAGATATAATCCTGCTCGTTCAATTGGTTGAAGATATTTTCCGTTACCCTGGTCTGTTTTCCTTTTTTAAAGTATTTGTACTCAAACTCGTTAAAACCAATACTGGCATGGGGCACTATGAACATCCCCATCATAAAAATAAGGATGGCCACCAAGGTAGCCCCCACAAAATAGGGGCGCAAAAACCGCCAAAAGGAGACACCGGAACTCAAAATCGCCACAATTTCCGTGTTACTGGCCAGTTTGGAGGTAAAAAATATAATCGATAAAAAAAGAAAAATAGGCAGCAATAAATTCCCGATTACCAAGGTAAAATTGCCGTAAAACACGATTACTTCGGCCAACGGAGCCTCATTGTCTATAATTTTCCCAATTTTCTCGGCCAAGTTGGCCATAATACCGATAGGGACAAACAGTAAAAGCATCCCCATAAAGGTGATCAGGTAGCGTTTAAGTATGTATCTATCGAGTATGGTGAACATTACAGTCTTTTATCCATTTGGTTGACCATTTTGGTTTTCCACTCCAAAAAATCTCCGGCTAAAATACGTTCTCTTGCGGTACGCACCAACCACAGATAAAAACCTAAGTTGTGAATAGTGGCAATTTGCTTGCCCAAATATTCATTGGCTGCGAACAAATGCCTTAAATAGGCCTTGGAATATTCGGTATCCACAAAAGTGATACCCATTTCATCAATAGGGGAAAAATCGTTCTCCCATTTTTTATTTTTGATGTTGATGGTTCCGTGGGCCGTAAACAACATGCCATTTCGGGCATTGCGAGTGGGCATCACACAATCGAACATATCCACACCCAACGCAATATTTTCCAAAATATTGATTGGTGTACCTACCCCCATAAGATATCTCGGCTTATCTTCCGGAAGAATATCGCAGACCAATTCCGCCATTTCGTACATTTCCTCGGCAGGTTCTCCTACCGAAAGTCCGCCAATGGCATTACCTTCTGCCTCTACGGAGGCAATATATTCCGCCGATTGTTTTCTTAAATCTTTATAGGTAGAACCTTGAACAATAGGAAAAAAACTTTGGGAATAACCATATTTAAACGGTAGCTTTTCCAAATGATCGGTGCATCTGTCCAACCACCTATGCGTCATGTGCATGGAGCGTTTGGCATATTGATAATCGCAGGGATAGGGCGTGCACTCATCAAAAGCCATAATAATGTCCGCACCTATGGTGCGTTGTATTTCCATTACATTCTCCGGAGTGAAAAAATGACGAGATCCATCAATATGGGACTTAAACTTAACGCCCTCTTCTTTAATTTTTCTATTATCTGAAAGCGAATACACTTGATAACCCCCGCTATCCGTCAAAATAGGACGGTCCCAATTCATAAATTTATGAAGTCCACCGGCTTCTTCCAGTATTCCAGTACCCGGTCTTAAGAAAAGATGATAAGTGTTCCCTAAAATAATATCAGGATTTATTTCATCTTTTAATTCCCGTTGATGTACCCCTTTTACCGAGGCAACTGTACCTACGGGCATAAAAATAGGGGTTTGTATGTTGCCATTGTCAGTGGTCAGCTCCCCTGCCCTGGCCTTGCTTTTATTGTCCTTTTGTATTAAGGTAAAATCCAATTGTTCGTTTTAGAACCGCAAATATAACTAACTCTGTTTCGTTGTTCCTTAACAAAAAAATAAAGTTTCTGAGCACAAGTCATTTAACAAATGTATAATCGACACTTGTTTTCTACGAATAATGCGATTACATTTGATATCTAAATTATTGACACGATGCCGAACACGCAAGAATTACAAGACCTGGTAGTACAGGTAAGAAGGGACATTTTACGAATGGTCCATAAGGTAAATTCGGGTCACCCAGGAGGTTCTTTGGGCTGTACCGAGTTTTTTGTAGCACTCTACAACGAAGTAATGGATTTAAAGGAAGGGTTTGATATGGACGGGGTTGGAGAGGACCTATTTTTTCTTTCCAACGGACACATCTCGCCCGTTTTTTACAGTGTTTTAGCCCGAAGAGGTTATTTCCCCTTAGAGGAATTGAACACTTTTAGACTGATAGATTCCAGATTACAAGGACACCCGACGACCCATGAAGGATTGCCGGGGGTACGCGTGGCATCAGGATCTTTGGGACAGGGAATGTCCGTTGCCATCGGTGCTGCTTTGGCCAAAAAATTGAACGGCGACGATCATTTGGTATTCAGCCTCCACGGCGATGGGGAATTGCAGGAGGGTCAAAACTGGGAGGCAATCATGTACGCTGCTGGCAATAAAGTGGACAATTTAATTTCCACCGTGGACCGTAATGGCCAACAAATTGACGGTGCTACCGAAGATGTGCTTCCTATTGGTGATGTTGCCGAAAAATTCAGGGTATTTGGATGGGATGTTCTGGAAATTGAAAACGGAAACGACCTAGAGCAGGTTATCGCAGGCTTAAAAGAAGCCAAGAGCAGAACTGGAAAGGGAAAACCGGTATGTATTGTTATGACCACGGAAATGGGCAATGGCGTTGACTTTATGATGCACACCCATGCATGGCACGGTAAAGCGCCCAGCGATGAGCAATTGGCGACCGCATTGGCACAAAATCCAGAGACTTTAGGCGATTACTAATCATAAGAAAAAGAGAGAATGACTAAATATACAGATCAAGGAAAACAAGACACCCGAAGCGGATATGGCGCGGGAATGACGGAACTGGGAAGAACCAATCCCAATGTGGTAGCCTTATGTGCCGACCTTGTGGGGTCTTTAAAGATTGACACTTTTATTGAAGAAAACCCAGAACGTTTCTTCCAAGTAGGTATTGCAGAGGCCAACATGATGGGCATTGCAGCCGGTTTGACCATAGGAGGTAAAATTCCTTTCGCTTCTACCTTTGCAAATTTTGCGACTGGTCGTGTGTATGATCAAATCCGCCAATCCATCGCATACTCCGATAAAAACGTGAAAATATGTGCTTCGCACTCTGGTTTGACCTTGGGCGAGGACGGTGCCACGCACCAAATTCTGGAAGACATCGGTTTGATGAAAATGTTGCCCGGTATGACGGTCATCAACCCTTGTGATTTTAACCAGACCAAGGCGGCCACCATTGCCATAGCGGAACACCATGGCCCAGTTTATTTGCGCTTTGGACGCCCCAAAGTAGCCAATTTCACCCCTGTGGACCAAAAATTTGAAATCGGTAAGGCGCTCATGCTCAACGAAGGTACCGATGTGACCATCATTGCAACAGGACACTTGGTTTGGCAGGCACTACTTGCTGCCGAAAGCTTGGAAAACCAAGGAATTTCCGCAGAAGTAATCAATATACACACCATTAAACCCTTGGACGATAAGGCCATTTTGGATTCTGTGAAGAAAACGGGTTGCGTGGTAACGGCGGAAGAGCACAATTATTTGGGCGGACTTGGTGAAAGTGTCTCCCGAGTGCTGGCCACCCACCATCCTACCCCTCAAGAGTTTGTGGCAACACAAGATACTTTTGGAGAGAGTGGAACGCCCGATCAACTTATGGAGAAGTACGGATTGAACAATAAAGCCATAGAAGCCGCCGTTTTAAAAGTGTTGAAACGTAAATAGTTTCAGCTATCTCCTTTGGAGATATTTCAACTTTATAAAATAGACACTTATGAAAAAAACACTTTTAGTAGCTGTATTTGCCTTAATTGGTTCTGCAGCGATGGCACAAAGCGGTTCAGGGTTCGGTATTAAGGCCGGTTTATCCTACAACAAGAACGGAGATTTAATCGGTTCTGTTGGTGATGGCGGACAAGATATCGTCGAAGGTGCCGAAGGTAAGACAGGATACCATTTTGGATTTTGGGGCAAACTGGATTTCCCCAAGATTTATTTAAGACCAGAATTGGTATATTCCAAAACCAAAAGTTCTTATGATTTACCAGATGGCGACTCCGAAGATTACGATGTTTCCAAATTGGACATGCCCGTCCTTTTGGGATATAAATTGATCGGTCCTTTGCACATTTTTGCAGGGCCTGCTTTTCAATATACGTTGAACAATGACTTTGGCGATATTGAAATTGAGGACGTAAAAAATGACTTTACGGTAGGTCTAAATGCAGGTGTTGGGGTAAACCTAGGAAACATTGGTTTAGACGTTAGATACGAAAGGGGGTTTTCGGAAAATGAAGCCGAAATCATTAACAATAATATCGCTAATTTAGAAGATAGCAGAGTAGATTCGAGACCTTCGCAAATTATTTTTGCACTATCTCTTAAATTGTAACATATCATTAAACATGTGAAAAGCCCCGCTGGTATCCAGTGGGGCTTTTTATATTATTCTATTCACTTATTCACTTTGCTAACTACCTGGGTTCGATTATTCGAAAGTTGTGATTCAAAATCGTCAGTTTGAGTGATTTTCGGTGGTTGAGTGAAGTTGAAACTTGAGAAAACTGTAGCGAAACCCGAAAATGCCACTTCTCGATACGCTTCGCACTCGAAGTGACGGCATTTTTCAAGGTCAGAAATAATAATCGAACTCAAGTTAATTGGAATCTGGATCCAAGTAATCGGGGGTTCCATCCCCATCGGAGTCTGGAAAGGTAATCTCGCCATTTTCAATGATTATCTCATCCCGTGTTAAAACACCGTCTCCATCATCGTCAGGATCCTGGTAATTCGGTCTGGGCGGAACAGTAAACGGTTCTTCATCGGCATCTGTGTTGTCATCCAACAGATATCTGTTATTGTTCAAATCCTCTTGTACCGATGGAATACCATCATTGTCACTATCCGTGTCTTCCACAAACAATCCCAGTTCAACTTTAAAAAGTACAGGTGCATAAGTACCAGCAGCACCAACCGATCTATTAAACGCAGCCAAACCTGATGGCATTACAATAATTCCAATACCTCTATCCAAAATTTGATAGGTGCCATCTCCATTTTCAACAACCTGATCAGGTGTTCCCGCCTTCATGTTGGAAATACCATCCCCATATCCTCTAAATTGAGATGGCAATACTTGCCAAGTAAAATCCTGGTTTTCATCAAATAAGGTTCCATTCAAAGCAGAACCTTGATATCTGACCAAAGTCGAATCTGCATAGGTCGGACTTCCTCCCCCACCTTCCAAAACTTCAATATAATAATAGGTATGGGGAATATTTTCTTCTCCAGCACTTAATCCCAAATGGCTGGAAGAAACATTTAACGTTACCGGAACCGCACTTTCCATCATTGGCTCTTTGTTCGCATTTTCACCTGCTATGGTATCAATCACGATTTTATAATCAAATCCTTCCGGAGGGTTTTTAAATTCTTCATAATTGTAGAAGTGGGTGTTCAAAAACTCCCTAATGGTTTCATCATCTTCAGGCGCTACATCGCTCAATAAGCTTGGGGGCACCTCTACAACACCTCCATCATCATCCTTTTTACAAGATAGTAGTGTGACCGCAAAACATATCAAAACTAAAATTCCGTACCTCATCAAGTCTGTTATTTAGGCGCGCAAGATACAATTTTCCATTATTTTTGCTTTGTCCATTAACAAAGATTTGCGAAGACCATGCGAATAGACAAGTACCTTTGGTGCACGAGATACTTTAAAACCAGAAGCATTGCATCCAATGCTGTAAAAAAAGGACATGTAAAGGTGAACGGTAGCGCCGTTAAACCCTCACGCGATGTTTACCCCATGGACAAAATTGTTGTTCGGAAAAATCAGATTGATTACCAACTTACGGTTTTAGATGTTCCTGAAAGTCGTGTTGGGGCAAAATTGGTCGATATTTACCGAAAGGATACCACCCCAAAAGAGGCCTTTGAGCACAACGAACTGCTCCAATATGCCAAAAAGCATTACCGAAAAAAAGGTTTGGGGCGCCCCACGAAGAAAGATCGCAGGGATTTGGACGATTTTTTGGACGAATCGGAATAAACTGTTTTATATCTTTGAATCAACTATCAAGCACTATGATAAACCGTATTCTTACCCACGATCAAATACAACACATCACAAAGCGAATCGCTTACCAAATTTATGAGACCAATGTGGACGAAGAAGAAATCGTAGTTGCCGGAATCAATGGTGGAGGAGAAAGTTTTGCCAAAAAAATAATAGCTGTCCTGAAAAAGATTACGGAGGCAAAGATTATTTTGTGCAAAGTGGACATGGACAAAAAGAACCCATTGAAAAGTGGGGTCAGCACCTCACTTTCGGAGGAAGAATACAAAAACAAGTCCATTGTTTTGGTAGATGATGTGCTGAACTCGGGCACGACCTTGATCTATGGCACCCACCACTTCCTTAAAACGTCCATAAAACAACTAAAAACAGCTGTACTTGTAAACAGAAACCATAAAAAGTACCCGATCAAGGCCGATTTTAAAGGCATATCGTTATCCACATCCCTGAGCGAACACATTAAAGTTGATTTTGAACCCAAGAACAATGCGGTTTATTTAGAGTAGTTCTTTAATCCTAGCAACAACAGTTTCAGCATCCAAATCATTACAATCCAAAATATGTTTTGCTTGTAGATAATAGGGCCTGCGTTCAAAAAGATGTTTTCCTATAAATTCAGGTAGTTCCTCGTCGACAATATTTTTCACCAAAGGCCGATCATCTTTTTCCTTTGAAATCCTTTCCACCAAGTTCGGAATACTCAGGTTTAAATATATGGAATGGTCAGATTGATTCAATATCGTTGCCATATTGGTTCCGTAGCATGGAGTTCCCCCTCCCGTTGATAGGATAATGGATTTTTCTTTTTCCAAAACCTCGGCTAGCATTTGATGCTCCAACTTCCTAAAAAATATCTCCCCTTTTTCAGAAAATATATTTTTAATGGATTTTTTTTGATGTTGCTCGATATAATCGTCCAAATCGACAAACTCGACCCCTAATTGTCTGGCCAACAATCGTCCAACGGTCGACTTTCCACTTGCCATATATCCCACTAAAACAATTTTCATATTGAAGAATTTTATCCGATTTCAAAAAAACACAAATTTATCATTAATTCACCTTGGAAAATAGATTATTGATGTTATATTTGCACCCGCTTAGCCAAACAGCTAGGCACAACTTGAAGACCTGATAGCTCAGTTGGTAGAGCATCTCCCTTTTAAGGAGAGGGTCCTGGGTTCGAGCCCCAGTCAGGTCACTTTATAACAAACCACAAGATATTAAACCCTGTAATTTAAATTACGGGGTTTTGTGTTTTTTAGACCTATCTTAAATTGATATAATATGGTTTAAAAGGGATCAAGACCAATTGTTGTGTTTATGCAAAAATTGTTGTTAATCTAGGATCAAGACCAATTGTTGTGTTTATGCAAAAATTGTTGTTAATCTAAATAGGAAGAACTCTACATTTTTGACACCT
>NZ_JAYKYV010000025.1:0-16338 GCF_035818535.1 Flagellimonas halotolerans
AAAAAATCCAGCGAAGCTAGCTTCGCTGGATTGATTTAATTATTAAAAACTGTCAACCTATTTTAGGACGACTCAGAGCTAATTCTTATTTGCTAGCCGCGTAATTCTCAGAAACTTTTTCCCAATTGATTACATTAAAAAATGCTGAAATATAATCTGGTCTCAAGTTTTGATAATGCAAATAATATGCATGTTCCCATACATCCAATCCCAAAATCGGGTAACCACCACAACCTACACCGGGCATAATCGGGTTATCTTGGTTAGGAGTGGAACAAACTTCCACTTTTCCTCCTTTGTGTACGCACAACCATGCCCAACCTGATCCAAATTGGGTAGCGGCGGCAGTGGAAAATTTTTCTTTGAAAGCATCAAAAGAACCAAAAGCCTCGTCAATTGCAGAAGCCAATTCCCCTGAAGGTTTTCCGCCTCCGTTTGGCGACATTACTTCCCAAAAAAGGCTGTGGTTAAAAAATCCGCCTCCGTTGTTTCTAACAGCGGCATTGGACATGTCCAAACCAGAAAGGATATCCACGATTCCCTTTCCCGCCAAATCTGTTCCTTCGATGGCTCCATTCAATTTAGTGGTGTAGCCATTGTGGTGTTTGGTATGGTGGATTTCCATGGTCCTAGCATCTATATGAGGTTCCAATGCATCGTATGCATACGGTAATTTAGGTAATTCAAAAGCCATAATTATTTTTTTTAGGTTATTACTTTATTCACGTAAAAATACAAGTTTTAACATTTATATTCCGCTAAAAGCATGTTAACATCAGGTAAGGAATCCTTATTTTGCAGGAAAAACATCCTTGGAGGGGTCTAATTTTAAAATATATAGCGCATCTGCAGGTTCGGGCAAGACCTATGCCCTGGCAAAAACATACCTTACATTATTGCTGTCCAACGATGCTGCCGTAAAATTTCGCCAGATTTTGGCCATTACCTTTACCAACAAAGCGGTGGACGAGATGAAAACCAGAATCTTGGACAATCTTTACGCCTTTGGTCAGGTTTCGGTGCCCGAAAAGCAAAAGGATCTTTTCCGATCACTTTGTGATGAACTTAATCTATCTGAGGAACAATTGCGGCAACGATCCCAACTCATTCTAAAACGGATTCTTCACAATTATTCCTTTTTTGAGATTTCTACCATAGACAAATTCAACCATAAGATTATAAAAACATTTGCCCGCGATCTGCACCTGTCCCAAAATTTTGAGGTAGAGCTCAATACCGATTTACTATTGGAAGAAGCCGTGGGAAGATTGTTGGAACGAGCCGGAAACGATGAAAAACTTACCGAAGTCTTGATTGCCTTTTCACTCGAAAAAATTGATGATGACAAAAGTTGGAACATCGCCTACGATTTGGTGGAAATCGGGAAACTCCTTTTTCAGGAAAACCATGCGGAACATGTGGAGCCGTTACGTGAAAAATCAATTGGGGATTTTCAGGACATTCAAAAACGAATCGCTTCCGAGAGCAAAACCATTCAAGAAAAGGTAAAGCACCTGGCTCAAACCGTACTTCAAGAAATGGAAAATCAAGGGTTTGATTTTGCGGATTTTCCATATAAAACCTTGCCCAATCATTTTAAAAAAATGGTTGACGGAGAACTCCACCCCAAGAAACTATATGCTGCCAAAACCTTGGAACCCAATCTAGTGGAAGGCAAATTGCTCAAATCCAGCGACAAAAGGGACGTTACCCATTTGGCCGCAACCATTTTGGAACACTATCTCGCAATAAAACAACTCATTTATCGGCATCGTTATCTGCAAAACATTTATGGCAACATTGTGCCAATGACGGTATTGAACGAAATCGCCAAGGAAATCAAGAATATTGAGTTGGACAGGGATATTGTTCCTATTTCTTCCCTGAATGCCATCCTCTCCAAAGAAATCAAGAATCAGCCTGTACCTTTTATATATGAACGGATGGGCGAAAAATACCGTCATTATTTTATAGATGAGTTTCAGGACACCTCCAAAATGCAATGGGAAAACTTGGTGCCCCTCATTGGCAACGCCTTGGAAAGCGAGGACGAAAAGCATGAACGTGGTTCCCTTTTTTTGGTAGGCGATGTAAAACAGGCCATTTACCGCTGGCGTGGCGGCAGGGCGGAGCAGTTCCTCGATCTGATCAATGGAAAATCGCACCCATTTGTAGTGGAACACAGTATTCATTCGTTGGACACCAATTGGAGGAGTTATGACGAAATCGTGAGCTTCAACAATAGTTTTTTTACCGAAGTGGCGCCTGTGCTCAACAATGAAGATTATCGGAACCTATTCTTAAACGACTCCCATCAAAAAACGAACGACAAGCCAGGAGGCTACATCCAAATGTCCTTTTTGGATAAAGATGTGGAGGATAAGAACGAGGTGTATTGCTCGGAAACGCTTAAGCACATCCAGCACATCATTTCGGAAAACCATGCCTATGCCGATATCTGCGTTTTGGTTCGGGATAATAAAAAAGGAATGTTGCTGGCAGATTTCTTGGCGCAGCACAACATTCCCATTATTTCTTCGGATGCGTTACTGTTGAGCAAAAACGAAAAGGTCACTTTTTTAATTTCCATCCTTAGGATTTTTGAAAATGTAAAAGACCGAGAAGCGGCCTACCTTATATTAATGTATCTGTCACCCAATGAAAACGGCAAGCACGACTTCATTTCCAAACATTTGGAAAATATTGAAACCTTCTTGACCAGTGCATACAGTTTCAATATAAATGAATTAAGGGGAGAACCTGTGCTCACCATTTTGGAAACCGCCATTGTACAGTTTGAGCTTTATAAAGGTTCCGTTGCGCATATTTCCTTTTTAATGGACGAAGTGCTCGATTTAGAAAAAAGGGAGGGGCCCAGCGTATATGCTTTCCTTAATTATTGGGAAGTAAAAAAAGAATCCCTCTCCATTGCGGCTCCCGATGGTGTGGATGCCGTAAAAATTATGACCATCCACAAGGCCAAAGGTCTTGAATTCCCATTTGTGATTTTTCCGTTTGCCAATGCAATTCTGGACGATAAACGTAAGAAAAAGAAAGCTTGGGTGCCAGCCACTAGTGCTGATAAAACTTTAGGGTTGGATGAATTCCTCATAAACAACAATAAAGATATGTTGGAGTACAATGAGGTGGCCCAGCAAAAATACCTGGACGAAGAGCAAAAAACCTTGTTGGATTCCATGAACGTACTCTACGTGGCACTTACCCGACCTGTTAAAGGGTTGTTTGTGATTACAGAAGCAGGTAAAGAAGTTGCTTCTGTTGAGTCTACTTCTTCCTACGCCGACCTTTTTCAGTTATTTGTTCAACAAAAGAACATACCTGAAAACCAGAACGGGGTTTATACCATTGGAACTTTTCCATCAAAAGAAATAGCAAGTTCACCTTTGGAATCCAACGAAAAATATATCTCCTACGTTACCCGCCCCAAAGAAGATGCGGGGTTTACGATTTCCACCAAATCGGGCCGTTTGTGGGACGATGAACGCATGGAAGCCATTGAAATGGGGAATGTAATCCACTTTGCGTTGAGCCAGATTGAAACTGTAAACGATGTTGATTCGGTTTTGGAACGATTGGAAATTGAGGGGCATTTTCCCAAAGAGGCCACGAGCGACATCAAACAAAAAATTATGGCTGTTGTAAATCATCCGAAGTTGAAAGACTTGTTCTTGGACAACCTTCACATATTGAACGAGCAGGAAATCTTGACCACTGATGGACATTCCCTTCGGCCCGACAGAATTACAATTGATGGGAACCAAGCGACCATCATAGATTATAAGACAGGTAAACCATCACAAAAGCACAAGGAGCAAATCGCAAATTATGCCGATATTTTAAAAGCAATGGATTTTGAAATCAAACAATCCATCATTGTTTATATTGACCAAGAAATAGACCCTATTTTTGTAAAAAGTTAAATCAAAGATATGTACGGAAAAATAAAAGAACATTTGGCCAAGGAATTGAAGGAGATTGAAGAAGCTGGCCTATTTAAAAAAGAACGAATTATTACCTCGTCACAAGGAGCGGTCATAAAAATCTCCACAGGGAAAGAAGTCATTAATTTTTGTGCCAACAACTATTTGGGACTTTCCTCCCATCCGGGTGTGATCCAAGCCGCAAAGGATACGATGGATACCCACGGTTTTGGAATGTCTTCGGTACGTTTTATTTGCGGAACGCAGGACATCCATAAAGAATTGGAACAGAAAATCGCCAATTTCTACGGTACCGAGGATACCATATTATATGCAGCCGCTTTTGATGCCAACGGTGGCGTATTTGAACCCTTGCTCACAGCAGAGGATGCCATTATCTCAGATTCATTGAACCACGCATCCATTATTGACGGTGTTCGTTTGTGCAAAGCAAAGCGATATCGCTACACGAACAACGACATGGCCGACCTTGAGGAAAAACTCAAACAAAGCATTGCCGATGGAGCACGCTTTAAAATTATAGTAACCGACGGAGTGTTTTCCATGGACGGACTGCTCGCCCCTCTGGACAAAATATGTGATTTGGCAGATAAATATGATGCCATGGTCATGATAGATGAATGTCACGCTACGGGCTTTATTGGGGAAACAGGCCGCGGTACCCTGGAAGAAAAAGGCGTCATGGACCGAATCGACATTATTACAGGTACACTCGGTAAAGCTTTGGGCGGGGCCATGGGCGGTTATACCACCGGAAAAAAGGAAATTATTGAAATGCTCCGTCAGCGTTCCAGACCTTATTTGTTCTCCAATTCCTTGGCACCCGCTATTGTTGGAGCATCCATTAAGGTATTTGAGATGTTGGACAAGGATACTTCTTTGCGGGATAAGCTACAAAGCAATACAGAATACTTTAAAAAAGGAATAAAAGATGCAGGCTTTGATATTATTGACGGTGATTCTGCCATAGTACCGGTAATGTTGTACGATGCCAAATTATCACAAAATATGGCCGATATGCTCTTGGAAGAAGGAATTTACGTGATTGGTTTCTTTTATCCCGTAGTTCCTAAAGACAAAGCGAGAATTCGTGTACAGCTCTCAGCAGCCCACGAAAAAGAGCACTTGGACCATGCGATTAATGCATTTATAAAGGTAGGAAAATCGTTAAATGTCATCTAAATTCGTCGAAATGCAACAAATCTTCTGGCAAATGAGTCAAAAAAAAAGAAATTTAGATTTTGTTAATAAGTCTTAACAACTTACATTTGCTGCTGATAAACACTTAAACTTAAAATTTTGAGCATGAAACATCTTAGCAAATTATTGGTTGTTGCTCTTGTATTTGTAGGGATCAACAGCATACAAGCGCAAGACGAAAATAATCCCTGGCAAGTTAGCATAGGGGTAAATGCAATAGACGCTTATCCTACTAACGATAGTGACAATCCTTTTTCCAGTACTACTTTATTTGATGAGTACTTTAATGTTTCCGATCATTGGAACATTTTACCATCTGTTTCTTATGTTTCTGTTTCCAAGTATATTGGAGATGGTTTCTCTGTAGGAGCAAGAGGTTCTTTGAATAGAATCGAAAAATTAGGAGACTTCGAAGTTGACGATTTGTCTCACTATGCTATAGATGGTACGATTAAATACAACATTCTTAAAAACACTACTATTGATCCTTTCGTAGAAATAGGAGGTGGTTACACTTGGGTTGATGAAATCGGAGCTGGAACCGTTAATGGTGGTGTAGGTGTTAACTTTTGGTTTTCAGACAACCTAGGTTTTACACTTCAAACTCAGTACAAGCATGCTTTTGAAGATTACTTGGTTAAGCATTTCCAGCACATGGCAGGTATCAGCATCAAGTTTGGTGGTACAGACACTGACGGTGATGGCATCTACGACAAAGACGATGCTTGTCCAGAAGTTGCTGGTTTAGAAGCATTCAACGGATGTCCTGATGCTGACGGCGATGGTATCGAAGATGCTAAAGATGCTTGTCCTAACGAAGCAGGTTCAAAAGAAATGAACGGATGCCCTGATAGTGATGGTGATGGTGTTGCCGATAAAGACGACGCTTGTCCTAGCACTCCTGGTCTTCCTGCACTGGCTGGTTGTCCTGATGCTGACGGTGACGGTGTTGCCGACAAAGACGACGAGTGTCCTAACGAAGCAGGCCCTGCTGAAAACGACGGATGCCCTTGGCCAGATTCTGACGGTGATGGTGTTCTTGACAAAGACGATCAATGTCCAGAAATTGCCGGTACTGTTGCTAACAACGGTTGCCCAGAAGTAACTGAAGAAGTTCAGAAGCAATTGAACGATTACGCTAGAACTATCTTGTTCGATACTGGTAAATCTTCCATCAAAGCAGAATCTACTTCTGTAATGGTTGACATCATCCAAATCTTGAACGAGTATCCTAACGCTAAGTTTACTGTTGAAGGACATACTGACAGTGTAGGTAGTGAAAGCTTGAACCAAAAACTTTCTGAAGAAAGAGCTAACTCTGTTAGAGATTTCTTGATTGACAAAGGAATAGATTCAAGTAGACTATCTGCTATCGGTTACGGTGAAGCTAAGCCAATTGCCACCAACAATACAAGAGCTGGTAGAGCACAAAACAGACGAGTTGAAATCAACTTGGTAAAATAATAAGAAACAAAGTTTTCTTGAAAAAGGCTCCGCAAATGCGGGGCCTTTTTTATTTTTAGTCAATGCATGATAATTTCCTAAAATATGTGCTGGACGACCTCCACAACAAACAACTGGATATAACCCAGTGTACCTATGTGCTTCCCAGCAAAAGATCGGGTACATTTTTAAAAAAACACATTTCCAACAGGCTGAAAAAAAACATATTCAGTCCACAAGTATTGTCCATTCAAGAATTCATCGGCAACCTATCTGGTTTGAACCAAGCATCAAACATTGATTTGTTGCTCCTCCTGTTTAAAGTCTACAAAAAATTGCAAATTGACGAATCGGATGACTTTGCCTCCTTCATTAATTGGGGACAAACACTTTTACAGGATTTCAACGAAATTGATGGTTATCTAATACCGGCCGAAGACATTCTGAACTACTTATCTGCCATCAAGGAAATCAATCATTGGTCCGCGAGCAAAGAGAAATCAGAACTGGTCGAGAATTATCTGCAACTCTGGAAGAACCTAGAAACCATCTACAATGATTTTTATGTTGCTTTGCTCGTACAAAAAAGAGGCTACCAAGGAATGATCCAACGTGAAGCGGTGAAAGCAATTCAAAATGGTAACCACCGAAAAACTGATGCCGGCCCCATCATATTTATTGGTTTCAATGCACTCAATGCAGCAGAATCCACCATTATTCAACATTACTTGGAGCAAGAAAATTCGCATATATATTGGGATATTGATGCTTACTTTCTAAACGACCCCATTCACGATGCGGGATTGTTTGTAAGAGACAATCAATACAACTGGCCCTATTACAAACACGGACATAAAATTGAGCCGCAGAACAATTTTCTAACAAAAAAGAATATCACCATCACTGGAGTGCCCAAAAGTATATCCCAAACCAAATATGTGGGCCAATTATTGGAGTCCATGGGGCAACAACAAGATATTGACCTTACAAAAACCGCTTTGGTACTTGCTGACGAAACTTTGCTCAATCCTATGCTCAATGCCATTCCCAACAACGTCCCTGAAGTGAACATTACCATGGGGATGCCTTTGAACAAAACGGTGTTATATTCCTTTTTTGTGAATTATTTAGAGTTGCACCTCAACGTTTCCGAGCGAGGATGGTTTTTTAAACGTGTGTTGGAATTTATCTCCAATCCCTACGCTTTGGTACTATCTTCGGAAGATCAAGGGAATTTTGCACAGCGAATGCCCAAAGACATTAAAGAAGGTAACTTGCTCTACATTAACGCAGAGATACTATCAAAATATCCAAAAGCACAAGATTTATTATCCATCATATTTCCGTCGGCAGAAATCTCCCCTATGGAATGGATAAACAACTGTTTGCTTCTCATCAAGCGATTAAAAACCATCTATCAAGACGAGAAAAACCCCTTGGAACTTGAATACCTGTATCGATTCTATGCGCTATTCAATCAATTGGGTCAATATTTGGACAAAGTGGATTTTATGGGCAAACTCAAATCCATCAAAAACCTCTTCAAACAATTGGCCAATATGGAAACCTTGGATTTTATAGGCCAGCCATTGACCGGCTTTCAAATTATGGGAATGTTGGAGAGCAGAAACCTCGATTTTGAAACAGTGATCATAACTTCGGTAAACGAGGGCATATTACCATCAGGAAAATCGAACAATTCATTTATTCCCTTTGATGTAAAAAGGGATTATGGCCTACCCACCTACAAAGAAAAGGATGCCATCTACGTGTACCATTTTTACCGATTGATTCAACGAGCGAAAAACATATACATTACCTACAACACGGAGCCCGATGTGCTGGAAGGCGGGGAAAAAAGCCGATTGATAACACAGTTGTTAACGGACGAAAATCTAAAATCAAACATTACCCATACCATTGCTTCGCCCAAAATTTCCATTGAGTCGAAACCGCCCATACAAATTGAAAAGGGCATTCAGTTTATGGAAGATTTAAAGGTTTTTGCCCAAAACGGTTTTTCGCCCACATCTTTGACCAATTACATTAGAAACCCTATTGATTTTTACACTCGGAATATTTTAAAAATCAATGACTTGGAAGAAGTGGAAGAAAATATTGCGACCAACACTTTCGGAACCATCATTCACGATAGTTTGGAGCAACTCTACACCCCCCTTGTCAATGAGTTGTTGACGGAAGAAAACGTAAAAGGCCTAAAAACACAGGTTGCCGATGTGGTTAAGCATCATTTTGAAAAAAATCTTTCTGGCGTTGATGTATCCAAAGGCAAATTCCTGTTGGTGTATAATGTCATCATAAAATACCTGCACAATTTCTTGGACGATGAACTAAAGCAGGTAAAACGGCACCAAATCAAAATTTTAGCGCTGGAAGAACGCTACGAAGAATTTATTACCATTCCAGGGCTAGACTTCCCCATCAAATTAAAAGGGACTTTGGACCGTGTGGATGAGTTCGATGGAACCACTAGAATCATTGATTATAAAACGGGCAGGGTAGAACCCAAAAACGTAAAAATAACGGATTGGGAAGCCCTTATTACCGATTATGACAAGAGCAAGGCGTTCCAATTGCTCTGTTATGCCTACCTATATTCCAAAAAACACGGTATAGGTGACGTACAGGCGGGAATCATCTCATTTAAAAATTTGAGCCAAGGATTGTTCCCGTTTTCAGAGGACAAGAACACCCTGATAAATGCCGATACACTGGCCACCTTTGAAAATTACCTGCACCTATTGATTGGGGAAATTTGTGATGCCACAGTTCCCCTCATGGAAAAAATCGACTGAATTATTTTAAATCGGGTCGTGTAGGGCGTACTTCAATTTTACTTGGCAAGGTACGTGGATGCATGGTAAGCAAATCGATGACCAATTTACCAATGTCCTCGGGCTGAATTTTCCAAGCATCTTTTTCCGATGGTTCGTTGTCGTTAAAGTGGCTGGCCACGGAACCGGGCATAATCGTGGTTACCTTAATGTTGTACCTTCTCAAATCCAGCATGGCAGCCTGTGTAAAACCGACCACTCCAAATTTTGTGGCGTTGTAGCCCGCTGCGGTGGGGAAAAAGTTGGTTCCCGCCAAACTGGCCAAGGTCATGTAATAGCCTTCGGATTTTTTCAAGGCCTCGACGGATGCTTTTAGTGTATGGTAAACCCCGTTTAGGTTGGTATCGATCATTTGATGCCATTTTTCGTCCTCCATTTCATCAATAGGGGCAAAATGCCCTACACCTGCATTGGCCATGACTACGTCCAATTGTCCCCATTTGTCGAGTATCGCCGCTACGGCCTTTTTCTCATCATCCAACTTGGCCACATCGGATACCAAACCCAATACTTTATCTGGATTGTTCAAGCTTTTTACGGCAGCGTCGGCACTCTTTTGGCTTCTACCGCTAATGGCCACCTTCATGCCCTGCTCCAACAAGCATTCGGCAATACCGTATCCTATCCCTTTGGTTCCTCCTGTGATGTATGCTACTTTTCCTTCTAGTTTCATGTTGATTTGTTTTGAAGTAAAGTTCAAAAAAGCAAGTGCCAAATACAAAAAATCCATCCTAAAGGATGGTTAATGTTTGAAGGGAGAAACCAGAAAAGACCAATTATGTAGTTTTCCTACAAAAAATGCTACATTTATGATGCATCCAAACAGATAGTGGAGAAGATTCCTGATATCCAGCACAGTTACCGTGACCTTTAATTAACACGGTTAGTCCTTTAATAGCTATGACGACTTGGACAAAAGGGAATATAAATATTCAAAGAAGCTTTAAATGAAAAGAAAATGGATAAAGCAGAATTAGAAAAACTACATGCTGATTTACTAATCGCTTGGAATAAGCAAGATGCAACCAAAATGGCATCATTCTTTACTGACAATGGAATATCTATAGGGTTTGACGGGAGTCAATACAATGGTAAAAAAGAAATAAAAGCTGAAATTGAGAAAATATTTGAGCACCATCAAACCGCAGATTATATTTGGAAGGTTAAAGAAGTCCGTTTTTTGAACTCAGAAATTGCTATCCTTCGAGCCATTGTTGGTATGAGACCTCCCGGACAAGAAGAAATTAATCCAGCAGCTAATGCTATCCAAACCATAACAGCAATAAAGCAGAATAACGTTTGGAGAATTGAGCTTTTTCAAAACACACCAGCACAATTTCACGGCAAACCAGAAAAGGTAGAAGAGCTAACAAAAGAGTTAAGTGCAGTATCCGAAAAATAAAATAAGCATGAAAGCAGAATTTGAAGCAGGAATTAATATTGCGATAAAGATTCCCAAAAGTAAATATGAGAAAAGCGTTACTTTTTACAGGGACATTCTAAAGTTGAAAGTCGAAGAAATACCCATTGATAATCCAACCGTTTCAAAAACACACAAAGTAAAATTCGGAAACAATATAATATGGTTGGACTGTGTGGACAACTACACACATTCAGAAACTTGGCTACAGCTTACGGTTCCCGATGTAGAAGTAGCGACAAACTATTTGAAATTAAACGGTGTGGGAACATGTGACGAACTCGAAGAGCTTCCAGAAAATATGCATTGGATTCAAGACCCGGCAGGAACTGTATTCAACCTGCAAAAAAGAGAAATCAAACAATCTGAATAAAAAACGATCCGCTAACATCAATATCGGCAAACCGAAAGTGAAGTGCCTATACTTGACCGTCACCAAAAGCCACACAATACATCAATCACACCCAAACCCATACCGTCCCCAATATTATCAATCCCCAACGGTTACAGGAATATGGCGTAGGTATTTTTGAGGCTGTAGCTACAAAATCAGCGCTTAAAAAAGCCATAAAGAAAAAGTATATTACCGTAAATGACAGCATTGCCACGACGGCTACTTTAATTACCGGAGGGGAGCACATCAGTTTATCCATTCCAAAAGAGACCAACCCAAAGAAACAGCTCATTATTCCGCTTACTGTATTGTTTGAAGATGACTATTTAGCTGTCATTCACAAACCTGCGGGCATTGAAGTGAGTGGCAATAAGTTTATGACCATAGCCAATACCTTACCGCAAAATCTTAAGCCCAGTACACTATCGGATGTTACCACACCGCAACCCGTCCACCGTTTGGATTATGCAACTACGGGTATTGTTTTGGTCGGGAAAACGAGCGGCAGCATCCGAGCCTTGAACAAAATGTTCGAGGAAAAAACCATTGCAAAAATCTATTATGCCGTTGCCATTGGTAAAATGAAAAGCAGCGGAACCATAACATCAGAAATAGACGGGAAACCGTCAGAATCAGATTATAAAGTAATCAAATCCGTACCCTCGGAACGGTTCGGTATCCTTAATTTGGTGCAATTGCATCCCAAAACGGGCAGAAGACACCAATTACGCAAGCATTTGTTCGGTTTGGGACATCCTATACTCGGAGACAAAGAATACACATTAGAAGACTTAATTTTGAAGGGCAGAGGTCTGTATTTACATGCTTATTCGTTGGAGTTTAGGCATCCGTTTACCCAACAAAACATCTATATTAAAGATGAGATTCCTGAGAAGTTTGGGAGGATATTCAGCTAAGCCAAATAAAAAAGCACCCCGCTTGTGAGGTGCTTTTCTTTTTTTAGAGAATAACGTGCCGATAACTATCGGGAAAACCAGTGGCCTTTCCGAAAGCCTTCATTATTGTTTAAGTTATATCCGATTTTTCGTACATTTAAACTGACTCATTTTGCGTGTTTGGAAGGCAGTCGGATTTTACACCTAAAATTTAAGTGAATTTCTAGACACCCAAACCTTACTGCTTATGGCTAATTATTTGAGAGCACTGATGCTCATAATTTCTATTGTATTTATTGCCTGTTCCTCCAATGGCGAAGATATTGATTCACTGGAAAATGATAGTACACCTCCTACCATAGACCTTACATTCGAAGGTTTTCCCAATATTACAGAAGGCTCTCCCTTTGTAGTAAGTGATAAAATAGAAATTACAATATCAGCTCAGGATGCTAACGGCATAAGTAAAATCGAAGCCTTTTTCAACAATGAAAAAGTAGGTGAGGATACATCTGCTCCTTTTTCCATTACCATTGATGTTTCACAATACGAATCAAAATCCCTTGCAGGAAAATATAAGAATTATACCTTGAAAATTGTTGCGACAGATAAGGCAGGTAACATTGCTTCGAAAGAGCAGATAATCAATGTGGACAATGAAATACCCGTAATCAGTGATGTTTCTTTGGTTTCTGATACAGTTTTGACCGGCAGCACGAATCCATTTTCGTTTTTGGTTTTGGATAATGAAGAGTTGGAATCCATAATGTTCTATCTTAATGGCGAACTACATACACAAATTGAAGTTGAAGGTCCCTATGAATCAAACATTGATACTTCAATTTTGCCGGAAGGTCCAAACACACTTAAGATAGAGGCCAATGATGTTGCCGGCAATACAGCTACCTTCGAAGTTAATTTTATAACAGATAATTCAGGGCCGGAGGTTTCATTCGAAAACCTGACGGATGGAGTTATAATCGATGAAATTTTGCAATTGAATCCGACAGTAACAGATGACTATTCTGGAGTGGTTTCAACGGAAATTAAGTTCAATAACGAGACTCTTATCGTTGTGGATTCCGAAATACCAATCAATTATGAATTTGACCCCGAAGGTTTTGTGGTTGGGGACGGGACTTTTGAAATCATCGCGATTGACGGGATGGGGAATACATCCTCTATAACATTAGGGGCTAACATCCACCGCAGGCTTATTGAAGTTAATATTCCCGAAAATCGTATCAGCCCATACATTACAGCTGCGGTTATATTCGTTTCCCGCATGGACGGGTCGGTCGTTGCCTGGGAAGAAGTTAACCCAGAGGACCGTCAAATTACATTAAGTGTAGCGGAATCTTTCGACATGTCCACCGAGTTTATGGTTTCCTTCTTTTTGAAGGACAACGGCGGTATGGCAAGTATAACAACGCATCAAAATCTGACAAGGGGTAATCCAGGGGTGCTTAACTTTTCAGAACCGGTTAGAAGAGAAGGAACTGGTACAGGCACTCAGGTGCCTTTCGTCAATTTCCTTTCCAACGATGTGCTAATAGGTGAAAGTGGTACCTCATATAGCTTTTTTCAATCGATGGACGATTCACCAGCGAGTTATACAGCTTATCTTGACACAGCCCAAGGCTTTCTAAATTTTTCAACTGCAGAGAATCCCCTAAATTTTGATTCTTTTGACCAGATATATTTATTCGATCTATTCACTTACGAAAATGTTTTAATACCTAATCCTCCAGCTCCGGGTTATGTTTTGGACAAGGCCAATTTGCGTAGTGACAACCTTGAGAGCAAGCAACTCGTGGTTAACTCGCCAAATCCATTAGCTAGCACAAACTCGATTTTGCGTATAGCCGGGGCTCTATCACAGGAGGATGATGTGTCCAACAAGTATCACGAGATGTTTGTTTGGAGCCGGGTAGGGATTTTGGATTCCCCTATGGATTATCTCCTGAATTCAACATTCTATTCATATAGGCATGCCCTTCAATTTGGAAATTATTATACTGAGCGTAAAGGAAGTCCCTTGGCTACTTACACGATACCGGATGTTTCGTTAGACTATGCCATTTCCAATAACCAGATCAACCTCTCTGTACAGGGAACCGATCATGTAGTTGGTAGAGTAGAATGCGTGGATTTCGATAATCCGACCTATGTTTGGAACATTACATTTAGCAGTCAGGAAATGAGTACGGTTATTGTCCCGGAATTGCCCGTAAGTATTTCTCATCCTGTAAAATCAGTCCATCAGAGTGGTAATATTAAAGTGGAGAAGGTAGAACTGATTTCCTATGGTTCAATTTCTTCCTATGAACAATATATTGAAGGGGTAGTAAAGAACCAAAGCAATATTTTTGAAGCTACGGATTGGTATCAATTAGTATTCAAGTCTAGGACTGGTGACTTTAATACCCCAAGCAGAGATTTTCTATTTCAGTAAGCATTGATTTCCTACTCCTTAGAGACGGGTCAAAATTACTGACAACAAGGAAATAAAGAACGTGTGTTCTTTATTCACCCAAATCTTATTATCCTCAAATGGCATGCAGACTTAATGATTGTTTAATTAAAGAATTAGGCTCTAGTTTAGGCACGTTCAGAAGTAGTTTAATTATTTGATTATCAGATAATTAATTCGTATATTTAGGTATGACAAAACCCCGAAAATGAGTCTCTAGCTCGAAAAACGGGGTTTTTTAATCTTCAAGTATGCACAAATTACGAAGAATATCCGATTTTCAGCACACCTTTTCTTTTTCTTCCCTAGTACTGATGCGTTAACATTTAATCACTAAATAAATTCATCTGTTCATTGACATTTTGATTTGATTTTGGTTCTGTGAGCAACTCCTTCAGGGGAGTCTTGTCCATGGCGGAGATACCTAATATTTGGATTATCTCATAAATGGATAGCTCGCTTTTCAAGGAATGTTTTACGTGCGCCACTACCAAATAAGTGCAGATCGCTACCCAGATATGGATGTTGACGGCATTTTCAGAGTGCCCCCAAAGTTTCTTTATGGCCAGGTTCTGCTTGATCCATTTGAAGAAGGTCTCTATCTGCCATCTGTTGCGGTACAGTTTGGCGACCTCGAGAGCGGACACTTCCATGTTGTTGGTCAGGAAAATGAGATCGACATCGCCTTCCCGGTCATGGTATTCAACGAGCCTAAGGGGCCCTGGGTAGAGTTTTTTCGACCTATGCCCGTTAAGGGTCACGGTCCTGTCCGTTCTCAGTCCTGACGCCGGATCTATGTTGAAGTTCTGTTCCACAACGCTGTAGTCCATGTTGGACTTCGCCCTTGAGACGAAAAAGGCCCCGGCCGTATCCATTCGGTAAAGCGCCTCGAAGTCGACGTAGGCCCTGTCCATGAGATAGACCGCACCGGGTACGGGCATTAATTAGGTCGAGAACGTTGCTATCGTGGTACTTTCCGTCACTTACCAGTATAAATGACGGGATGTTCCCCCTCAGGTCCAACAGCGCATGGACCTTAACGGCTCCCCTGGAATATTTCCCGGGCGCCCATCGGAACAGCGCAAGGTTAAGGGAAATCGTGGTGGAATCCAATGCAAAGACCTCATTGTCCAGTTTGACATTGGGGACCAGGCTATCGGCATACATTGGCCGGACCAGGTCCACAAGGTACTGTCCGAATTCCGCGAATATCCTCCAGTCCCGTCGTTCGTTGGCACGCGAGAGCGACGATTGGTTGACGTGTCCGCTAAAGCCGAGGTGGTAGAGTTTGTTCCTGTGGGCCCTGAGGCAGGTCGAGATATCCCTTAGTGAATTCCTGGAAGTCAGCTGTCCGAAGAACAACTGGATGAACTGGTTCCAACAGTTGAAATCCCGGGTCCTGTAATCTCCGTTGTACCTTTTTACGCATTTATCGAACTCGTACCTGCTTACGTACTCAAGGAGTTGGGCAAAAACATATTTTCCAGAATTCATGACGGTCATTTTAACAAACCGCCAAGATATCGGCCAAATCAAATCAAAAAATCAAAGAACGCTTTTAATTCCCCGTGTATAAAGGGATTGAACAAAATTTTAAAAAGTTAACGCATCACTAGTATTTCTTCCCAAACAGAACAATTTGACATCTTTTACGATCGCTTCCTTAGGAGCGATCTGGGGAAGATCTATCGGGGG
>NZ_JAYKYV010000026.1:0-13915 GCF_035818535.1 Flagellimonas halotolerans
ATGGTACTGCCACACCAGGTGGGAGAGTAGGTCGCCGCCTTCTTTGAAGCCCCTCACGTAAGTGGGGGGCTTTTTTTGTTTTTACTTGGTACTATTTATTCAATGGAAAATTGATAAAGAAGTTTCTTTTCATCGGCAGAAGGAACTTCCGAAATGAGTATATAATTTCCTGGGGTTAAATCAGCTTCAAAAAAGCCTTTACTTTCGGCAGGGAGATTGTTCATTCCTCCAAGAAACGTGAAACCTTCGGGCGCAGGTGTACGCAGTCCTCTTGGATTCATCCAATTCATCCATTGGACTAAAGAATCCAAAGAAGCAGTATTGTCATAACGCACTAGGTTTACATCATGCCCAACAAAATTTTCATAAACTTTTTGATCTATAAAATTAGTTTGGAAAATGTGATTGCCAGATGAGAGGCTATCTTTAAGGATAAGTCCATCTGTACTTGAGATATCGATGTTTGCAGTCGGAGTTGGAGGGATTAGTCCTGTCGATTTTTTAGATACAATAATCTCTTTCAACATTCCATGTGAGGTATGCCATTCCCCATTGAACATTTTTACATAACACTCCATAATGTATCGACCTGGTTTTAAGTGGATGGTGCTTTTTACCTTATGTTTTGGGGATACTAGACCTGTTCCTCCCAAGAATTTAACCTGTTGATACCATTCAGGTATTTTGCCGAAAGCAATCATGGCGCTATCCATTTTGTCTTCCATAATCAGCCTCATACCATCATCAAATGGGGGTAGCAATTCAGCTTTGGTATTATCGATTGTAATGCCTTCAGGATATAGGTCCATCATTACAAAATGTACTTCTGGTGATTGGTTTTCATAGATGAGTGTATTCCATCCAGAATAAAGTGTATCAGCCACAAAAAACTCCATACTTTTGGTATTTATATGAACCTTGCCAAGTTCTAAGGGATTTTTTTCTGGAGTGGTGTTCTCTTCTTTGGTATCTTTTTCTTTGGTTTTACACGCGAACAGTGTTAATAATAATAAGGAAAGAGCTATTAAATTTCTCATAATTCATGTATTTAGAGGTTGATTATCTCGTTTAATACATAGCAACGGCGTAGGTAAGGCAACACTTTTGAAGATACAAACAATTTATGGGTTAAAAGCTTTACTTTGTGTAATTGGCAGATTTATCTGCGTGTTTTATTGATAAATTGATATG
The DNA here is from genome assembly GCF_035818535.1 of Flagellimonas halotolerans. Taxonomy (NCBI): domain Bacteria; kingdom Pseudomonadati; phylum Bacteroidota; class Flavobacteriia; order Flavobacteriales; family Flavobacteriaceae; genus Flagellimonas; species Flagellimonas halotolerans. The sequence goes on from NZ_JAYKYV010000026.1 coordinate 1,192, forward strand.
TTGTGTTTTTTTGTAAATAAAAACTCCCCTAAGCAAAAGCCTAGAGGAGTAACGCAAGTTTAGTTGAGATTTACGTGCTTTTTTATACTCTGGGTAGATCTCCCTCGCCTTTTAAGGGCAAATCCGATTTTCCCATTAGATATGTATCCACATAGTGTGCGGCTTCCCTTCCTTCAGAAATGGCCCAAACAATAAGTGATTGTCCTCTTCTTTGGTCGCCGGCCACAAAAACTCCGGGAACATTGGTTTTATAATCTGCTAAAGAAGCTTTTATGTTGGTTCTTGGATCCATTTCAAGATGTAGTTGATCAGCAATCGTGGTTTCCGATCCTGTAAAGCCCAGAGCCAATAGAACTAGATCACAGTCCCATTCTTTCTCTGTACCTTCTACTTCTTTGAGCATGGGGCGTTGACCAGCTTGCTTGACCCATTCAACTTCTACGGTTACCAAGCTTTTTAATTTGCCGTTCTTGTCGGTATTGAATTTTTTTGTGGAAATGCTGAATACACGGTCGGCACCTTCTTTATGTGAAGAACTGGTGCGCAATCGCATGGGCCAAAATGGCCATGGTTGTCCTTCGGGACGGTCCGGTGTTCCTTTCGGCATTATTTCAAAATTGGTAACGGATGTAGCTCCCTGCCTGATAGAAGTACCGATACAATCGGAACCCGTATCTCCACCACCAATAACGATTACTTTTTTACCTTTTGCCGAAATTTCTTCTCCTTCAAATGGAATTCCATCTACTTTTCTGTTGTTCTGGGGTAAAAAGTCCATGGCTTGAACTACTCCTTTGGCATCTGCACCAGGAACGGGAAGAGTACGCCTAACCGTTGCTCCTCCACAAAGTACAATGGAATCAAATTCTTTTTGAAGTTCCGTTGCAGTAATATCCACTCCAACATGAACCCCATTTTTAAATTCAATGCCCTCTTGTTCCATTACCTCAAGTCTTCTGTCGATAACGTTTTTCTCCATCTTAAAATCTGGGATGCCATATCGTAAAAGGCCCCCAGGTTTTTCATCTCTTTCGAAAACAGTAACGGCATGGCCTGCACGATTCAATTGTTGAGCGGCAGCTAAACCTGCTGGTCCAGAGCCTATGACGGCCACTTTTTTACCGGTTCGGGTCAATGGTGCTTCAGGCTTTACCCATCCGTTCTTAAAGGCTGTTTCTACGATGTTTTTTTCGATGTTTTCAATGGAAACGGCTGGCTCGTTGATTCCCAGTACGCATGCTTCTTCGCATGGTGCGGGGCATAATCTTCCTGTAAATTCTGGAAAATTATTGGTTGAATGAAGTATCTCGGCAGCCTTTTCCCACTTTCCTTTGTAAACTGCATCGTTAAAATCGGGAATTAAATTGCCCAAAGGACATCCGCTATGGCAAAATGGAATTCCACAATCCATACAACGGGCTCCTTGGTTCTTTAATTCACTTTCCTTTAAAGGTTTTGTAAACTCCTTATAGTTTTTGATACGTTCTTTGACAGGGGCGTATGCTTCGTCCTTTCTGTCATATTCCAAAAATCCTGTAATCTTTCCCATGTCTCAAATTATAAGGTTTGCATTTTTTCTTCTTCTAATCTAATAAGTGCTTGACGGTATTCTTCTGGGAATACCTTAATGAACTTAGGAAGACATTTTTCCCAATTTTCAAGAATACTTTGCGCCAAAGGACTTAAGGTGGCATTGTAATGGTTCTCTATCAAATCTTTCAATTCTTTGATGTCTTTGTCCTCATCAACAGGAAGAAGATTTAAGTGGTCCCCGTTACAGTTTTGTCTGAATGTATTGTCTTTGTCATAAACAAAGGCGATACCACCGCTCATACCAGCACCGAAATTTCTTCCAACGGAGCCAAGGATAACGGCAACGCCACCGGTCATATATTCACATCCGTGGTCGCCAATTCCTTCAACGACTGCTTTGGCCCCTGAGTTTCTTACGCAGAACCGCTCTCCTGCTTTACCGTTGATGTAGGCTTCACCTGAAGTAGCACCATATAAGGTAACATTTCCTGTGATAATGTTATCCTCTGGTTTTATGGTTGACTTAAATGGCACTTTGATGACCAATTTAGCTCCTGACAAACCTTTTCCAAGATAATCGTTGGTGTTTCCGTTGACCACCATGGTAAGTCCTTTAGTGGCGAAAGCACCAAAACTTTGCCCAGCTGAACCTGTAAAGTTCAATCTCAAGGTGTTTTCAGGTAAGCCGTCCGCTCCATAAATTTTTGAAATCTCATTACTAATAATGGCTCCCACAGCTCTATCCGTATTGTAGATAGGGAAATCCAAAGAGGTTTTTTCCTTTCTGAATAGGGCAGGGTGGGCTTTGCCTATGATCTCAAATTCTATGGACTTGTCTATTTCGTGATATTGTTTTTCCGTATTGTGGAACTTGGTTCCTTCAGGTACATCAACCTGATAAAGAATTGGTGTCAAGTCGATACCTGCTGCTTTGTAATGTTCAATGGCCTTTTTTCTGTCCAATTTCTGAACCTGACCAACCATTTCGTTCAATGTTCTAAAACCAAGTTTGGCCATAATCTCACGAAGCTCTTGGGCCACAAAATACATGTAATTGACTACGTGCTCAGGTTTTCCTTCAAACTTTTTGCGAAGTTCGGGGTTCTGCGTGGCAATGCCCACGGGGCATGTGTTCAAATGGCAAACACGCATCATCACACAGCCAGAAGCTACAAGCGGGGCCGTGGCAAATCCGAATTCCTCTGCTCCCAAAAGGCATGCGATTGCAACATCGCGACCAGTTTTTAACTGTCCGTCACATTCCAAGGTTACCCTGTTACGTAGGTCGTTGAGCACCAAAGTTTGTTGGGCTTCGGCTATTCCAAGTTCCCAAGGAAGTCCTGCATGTTTCAAAGAGGTTAAAGGTGATGCCCCAGTTCCTCCATCGAATCCTGAGATTAAAATAACATCTGCCTTGGCTTTTGCGACACCGGCCGCCACGGTTCCCACACCAACTTCGGAAACTAATTTTACATTGATCCTTGCCTCTCTGTTAGCAGATTTTAAGTCATAGATCAGCTGTGATAAATCCTCAATGGAGTAAATATCGTGATGGGGAGGTGGGGAAATCAACCCAACATAGGGGGTCGAGTTCCTTGTTTTGGCAATGGCCGGGTTTACTTTTGGTCCTGGCAATTGACCACCTTCACCTGGTTTCGCCCCTTGTGCCATTTTAATCTGGATTTCTTGGGCGCTGGTTAGGTAGTTGGAGGTCACCCCAAATCTACCTGAGGCCACCTGCTTTATGGCACTGTTTTTCCAGTCACCGGTCTGACTTTTATAGAAACGAGCCGAATCCTCTCCTCCTTCACCTGAATTACTCTTGCCTCCAATTCGGTTCATGGCAATCGCAAGATTTTCGTGGGCTTCCTTGCTGATACTTCCGTAGGACATGGCCCCAGTTTTAAACCTTTTTACAATTTCTGTCCAAGGCTCAACTTCCTCAATGGGAATAGGGTCGTAGTTCGAGAATTCGAACAGTCCGCGGATGGTCATTAGGTGTTTGGATTGCTCATTGACCAGTTTGGAATACTCTTTATAAGTATCCGGCTCGTTATTGCGTACCGATTTTTGAAGCATGGCGACACTTAATGGATTGAACATGTGCTTCTCGCCATTTCTTCTCCATCGATACTCTCCACCGACCTCAATATCGAGATTGGCTGCTATTTCCTGTGATAGGAACGCCTTTTTGTGGCGTTTGGTTACTTCTTTTTCTATTTCGTATAGCCCGATTCCCTGAATACGGGTCGGGGTGTTTGGGAAATATTTGTCCACAACCGTGGTGTTTATTCCGATACACTCGAAAAGTTGTGAACCTCGGTAGGAGTTAAGTGTGGATATCCCTATTTTGTTCATTACCTTGAGTATTCCCTTACCGATGGCCTTGTTGTAATTTTTGACCGCTTCTTCGAAAGTATAATCGGTAATGTTGTTCTCTTCGATTTGCTCCCCAATGATTTCGTTTACCAAATATGGGTTGATGGCACTAGCGCCGAAACCGAACAACAAGGCAAAATGATGTACTTCACGTGGTTCGGCAGATTCGATGATGATGCTTAATTTTGAGCGTTTTCCTAATTTTCGTAGTCCACTGTTTATATAGGAGCAGGCCAAAAGTGCAGGTATCGGAGCCATTTCGGCACTTACCATTCTATCCGATAGGATGATGATGTTTGCATCATCATCAATGGCATCGGATGCTTGTTGTAAGATGGAGTCCAAAGCTTCTTCCAGTCCGTTGTGCCCTTTGTTGATTTCATATAACATTGAAATGGATACAACTTTATAATCCGGACTGGCATCGTAATTTTTGATTTTATCCAAATCCTCTTTGGAAATAACAGGGTTTTGGATTTTTAGTTTACGGCAGTGCAATTCCGAAAAATCAAAAATGTTATGGTCACTTCCAAGTGTGAGACTGATATCTGTAATCAATTCTTCCCTAATACCATCCAATGGTGGGTTGGTCACCTGGGCAAATAGTTGCTTAAAGTAATTGTAAATCAATTGCGGACGCTCGGAAAGTACTGCAATTGGGGTGTCGGAACCCATGGAGCCAATGGGTTCTTTTCCATTTTCTGCCATGGGCATTATAATGGTGTTGATGTCTTCTTGGGTATATCCAAAAGCTGTTCTTCGGGTTTGCAAAGGGAATTCGCCAAAGAAAACAGGACAATCATTATATGGTATCTCTTTTAGGTGTACCAAGTTGTCCTTTAACCATTTTTTGTATGGATGCTTTTTGGCAATATGTTCTTTTATTTCCTCATCATTTACAATTCTTCCCTCTTCCATGTTTACCAAGAACATTTTTCCGGGCTCCAGCCTGCCATGGAATTCAATATCTTCGGGTTCCAATTCAACTACACCGGTTTCCGAGGACATGATTACATATCCTTGTTTGGTAACCGAATATCTTGATGGGCGTAGTCCGTTCCTGTCGAGTACTGCACCTATATAGTTTCCGTCAGTAAAGGGTATGGATGCCGGTCCGTCCCATGGTTCCATGAGGCAGGAGTTGTATTCGTAAAATGCTCTTTTGGCCTCGGACATATCGGGGTTTTTTTCCCAAGCTTCGGGAACCAACATCATCATCACTTCGGGCAAGGAACGACCTGTCATCAGGAGTAGTTCGACCACCATGTCCATGCTTGCGGAGTCGGACTTAGCTGGCAATACAATGGGAAGTATCTTTTTAATGTCATCGCCAAACCAGTCACTTTCCATCAATTCCTCGCGTGAGCGCATGCGGGAAACATTTCCTCGTAGAGTGTTGATCTCTCCATTGTGGCACATGTACCTAAAAGGTTGGGCTAAATCCCACATTGGGAATGTGTTGGTGGAGAATCTTTGGTGCACCAATGCCAAGCGGGTAACAACGCGTGGATCTAAAAGATCTTCGTAATACCTGCTTATGTCCTTTGGCACCAAAAGTCCTTTAAATATGATTATTTTAGTGGATAGGCTGGGCAGGTAGAAAAAATCCCTTTCTGATAGTTTGCTTTCTATTACGGTGTGTTCCGTAATTTTACGGGCAATAAAAAGTTTAAGATTAAACTGAAAATCGTCCATACCTTTCCCTTTGGCTACAAAAACCTGCATTACATAGGGTTCGGTTTCGGCAGCAATCCGCCCTGGAACGGAACGGTTAACGGGTACATCTCTCCAGCCTAATAGTTGGAGCCCTTGCTTTGCAATGTTTTCTTCAAGTACCTTTATGCAAAAATCACGCTGGTTTTGCTTTTGAGGCAGAAATACATTTCCTACGGCATATCCTCCTGCTTCTGGTAGATCAAAAGTGCAGGTGTCCACGAAAAAATCATGGGGTATATCAATCAAAATTCCTGCTCCGTCCCCAGTTTTCCCATCGGCACTCACGGCACCTCTGTGTTCCAATTTATCTAGAATTTCGAGTGCTTTGTGTATTATGTCGTTGGACTTAATTCCTTTTAGGCTGCAGATGAAACCTGCACCACAGTTATCATGCTCAAATTCTGGTAAGTATAAACCTTGTTTCTCCAATCTCATCATTAACGTATTTCCTCAAAAATATCAAAATTGATATATAAATTATAAGGTTTTTGTTGATTATCAGATAAATAATCAACGTAATGTTTCGAAGGTTAAAAAAAACTCAATTTAAAAATATATGGAATGTTAAATTATCATTATCTCAAACTGAATAAATAAAGCATGTCTTTCCCTTTACTGGGAAGAGTATTTTGTGTAATTGAAGCATGTTCAAGGGTGGTCTACTTCTCAAAAAGAGGGGGTGTTTAATTCAAAAAAACACTTTAAGGGACAAGACCCGTCTTTTTTAGAGGGGTGTTTCTTTAATCGTCAAGAATACTTCGTGAGATAACGATTTTCTGAATTTCGGAAGTGCCTTCATAAATCTGGGTGATTTTGGCATCCCGCATTAAGCGTTCTACGTGATAATCTTTTACGTATCCATTTCCGCCATGAATCTGTACGGCCTCAACAGTGGTTTCCATTGCAACTTCGGAAGCATATAGTTTGGCCATGGCGCCGGAAAGGGTGTAATCGTTTCCTGCATCCTTATCGTATGCGGCTTGATAGACCAAATGGCGTGCTGCTTGTATTTTGGTGTGCATATCGGCCAATTTAAAGGCAATGGCCTGGTGATTCGAAATTTCTGTACCAAAGGCTTTTCGCTGTTTGGAATACTGCAGTGCCAGTTCGTAAGCCCCAGCTGCAATGCCTAGGGCCTGTGCTGCAATGCCTATTCTTCCGCCCGCCAAAGTCTTCATGGCAAACTTAAACCCAAAGCCATCTTCGCCTATACGGTTTTCTTTGGGCACCTTAACATCGTTGAACATTAAGGAGTGTGTATCGCTCCCTCGAATGCCCAGTTTATTTTCTTTGGGGCCTATGTCAAAACCTTCCATGCTTTTCTCTACGATTAAGGTGTTTATGCCACGATGACCCTTTTCTCTGTCTGTTTGTGCAATTACCAAGTAAACCTCGGCCTGGTTTCCATTGGTGATCCAGTTTTTAGTTCCATTTAATAGGTAATGGTCGCCTTTGTCTATGGCTGTTGTTTTTTGGGAAGTTGCATCACTTCCTGCTTCAGGCTCCGAAAGGCAAAAGGCACCGATAATTTCTCCCGAGGCCAATGGGGTCAGGTATTTTTCTTTTTGCTCCTCTGTTCCGTAGGTTTCCAGTCCCCAACAAACCAAAGAATTGTTTACTGACACCATTACCGAGGCGGAGGCATCAATTTTCGATAATTCTTCCATGGCCAATACATAAGATAGGGTGTCAAGGCCGCTTCCACCATATTTTTCGCTGACCATCATTCCTAAAAAACCCAGTTCTCCCATTTTTTTAACAAGGTCACTAGGAAATTTTTGGCTTTCGTCGCGTTCAATTACTCCGGGTAAAAGCTCATTTTGGGCAAAATCTTTTGCCGCTTGTTTTATCATTAACTGTTCTTCGGAAAGTGTGAAATCCATAAAAATGAATAATATTTAAAAACTACCTACAAATATAGCTTTACAATATTAATATTGTATAAATAAATGCAAATAAATGAGAATCTATGAATTTTAAATATTTTTTTGAAAACCGGTATTTCTCTTTGACATTTTTTTATAGCAATAAGATTATGCGGAAATATTCATTTTGAATATCTTTAGCCGCACAGATAACTACTCATAAAATAATATTCCTTAATTAAACCAAACTTAACATGGAGACCCTTTTAGTTGTCATTTTTGTAATTGGATATTTGGCAATTACCCTAGAACATAATTTAAAAATAGATAAACTTATTCCGGCCTTGGCCATGATGGCCATTTTGTGGGCCTTGATGGCTTTTGGAATAGATGGCTTTACCACATGGTTCGATTCTGGCAATCATGCATTGTTGGAAAACTTCGGGGCTTTTGGGCACGAGGAAAAGATGGAACTCATGGAGGAGACCCTTCTGCACCATTTAGGTAAAACCGCAGAGATTTTGGTTTTTCTTCTTGGAGCGATGACCATCGTTGAGATTATCGACTATTTTGATGGATTTGCCACCATAAAGTCATTTGTAAAAACAAGGAGCAAAAAGAAGATTCTTTGGATTTTCTCATTTTTGGCCTTTATACTATCCGCGATCATCGATAATCTTACTGCCACTATTGTCCTTATTTCCATCCTTCAAAAAATTGTGAAGGATAGGGATGTTAGACTTTGGTATGCAGGTTTGATCATTATTGCGGCAAACGCCGGGGGTGCGTGGTCGCCGATTGGGGATGTTACCACTACCATGTTGTGGATAGGCGATAAGGTCTCCACGGCCATGCTTATAGAGCACTTATTGATACCGTCTTTGGTTTGTATGCTTGTGCCTTCTTTTATTGCATCCTATCTCCCGGCTTTCAAAGGAGAAATTGATGTGGATGAGGAAGATGGTGGAACAAACTCAAAATATGGGCCCAGAATGCTTTATTTGGGCTTAGCGGCCATTGTTTTTGTGCCGATTTTTAAAACGGTAACCCATTTGCCACCTTATGTAGGGATGATGTTGTCCTTGGCAGTAGTGGCTACTTTTGCTGAAATTTACAGTAACAAGAAAATCGCCATATCGTCCATAAACCAAGAAAGTGATGAGCATTCGCATCACAGTCCGGTGCATAGTGCCCTTACCAAGATAGAATTGCCCAGTATTTTGTTCTTCTTGGGTATTTTAATGGCCGTGGCCGCTTTGGAATCTCTCGGCCTCTTGTTCAACTTTGCCGAAGGATTGAAGCAAGGAATGCCATTGATCGGAACAGAAATGGCTGGTACCCAAGTTTCCGACCTGGTTGTTGTACTATTGGGTATTGGTTCTGCAATTATAGATAATGTGCCCTTGGTGGCCGCTAGTTTGGGAATGTTCTCCGAGCCAATGGATGACCAATTATGGCATTTTATCGCCTATTCGGCAGGAACAGGTGGAAGTATGCTCATAATTGGTTCGGCAGCAGGTGTTGTTGCCATGGGTATGGAGAAAATCGACTTCTTCTGGTATCTTAAAAAGATATCATGGTTGGCCTTTTTAGGGTTCATTGCCGGAGCAATTTGCTTTATGGTGATGCGATATTTGTTCTAAAAAATACTTTAGTTCAAAAATCTCCGTTATAATTGCAACTTAAAATTGGGGATTTTATATGAATATTTTTCAAGAAGTAACGGAAGGTGCTGAGGCAACAGCTTCTATTTCCGAGGAAAAGACCTTATCCGTAATAGACCTTATTGTAAATGGAGGGGCAGGGAGCGTTATAATCATTGTAGTGCTCTTTGTGCTCCTCTTTGTAGCCATGTACATTTATTTTGAACGCATTTTTGCCATCAAGGCGGCGTCCAAGATAGATAAGAATTTCATGAACCAGATTCGTGATCATATAAGCAATGGCAAACTGGAGGCAGCAAAATTGTTGTGTGCCCAAACGGATTCTCCCGTAGCGCGACTTATCGAAAAAGGGGTGGCCAGAATAGGCAAGCCTTTGGACGATATTAACACTTCCATTGAAAACGCAGGTACGCTTGAGGTGTACAAGCTCGAGAAAAATGTAAGTGTTTTGGCCACTGTTGCCGGCGCTGCACCAATGATTGGTTTCTTGGGAACCGTAATTGGTATGATTTTGGCATTCCACGAAATGGCTAGTAGTGGAGGGCAGGCAGAAATGGGCTCATTGGCATCTGGTATCTATACGGCAATGACCACTACGGTTGCCGGTTTGGTGGTTGGTATTATCGCGTACATTGGTTACAACCACTTGGTGAACAGGACCGATAAGGTAGTGCATCAAATGGAAGCCAATGCGGTAGAGTTCTTGGATCTTTTGAACGAACCTATATAAACCTTTGGCTATGAAACTGAAGGGAAGAAACAAAATAAGCCCGGAATTCAGCATGTCATCAATGACGGACATTGTGTTCTTGTTGTTGGTGTTTTTCATGTTGACGTCCAATGCACCGAATGCGTTGGATTTGCTTTTGCCAAAGGCAAAGGGTAAATCGACGAACACACAGAATGTTTCGGTTACCATTGACAAGGATCTGAAATATTTTGTGAACAACGAGCAGATCAACAAAGAATACATTGAAATTGAATTAAAAAAGGCACTTGAAGGTCAAGAAAAGCCAACAATCATCCTCAGAGCAGAAGAAAACGTGGCCATTAAAGAAGCGGTCAACGTAATGGACATTGCCAACAGGAACAGTTACAAGGTAATCTTGGCAGTGCGGCCAAAATAATGTCCTTTTTAGATACGAGACACAAGAAAAAATCCTTCACGCTAACAACACTTTTGTTAAGCGCACTGCTCCTATTGCTTTTTTATATAGGATTGACCTATCTGGACCCACCCATTGAAAATGGTATCGCTGTCAATTTCGGAACCATGGATTATGGTAGTGGAGAGGTACAGCCTACGGAGCGAGTAAGATCGGAACCAAGAGAGGTTCAAAACCAGCCAGAGCCCGAAGAACAGGCGGAACCCGCCCAATCCGAAGAAACTGTGGTGGAAGATGCTCCTGTTGAAGAGGTGTTGACAAGTAATGACGAGGAAACCATTAAACTGCGACAACAGGAAGAAGCCAAACGTAAAGCGGAAGAGGAAGCAGAAAAAGCCAAAGCTGAAGCCGAGCGTATTGCCCGTGAAAAACGAGAGGCCGAAGAGCGTAAGCGGCAGGAACAAGAAGCCAAGAAAAAAAGTGTGGATGCCCTTATCGGTGGAATCGGAAAATCGGAGGGAACCACCACAGGCAGCGAAGGTGACGATGATAAGGCTGGAGATAAAGGCCAACTGGATGGAGACCCATATGCCACCTCGTACTATGGTGCACCTGGCAGTGGAGGTGGAACTGGCGGTTATGGACTTAGAGGGAGGTCGTTAGCTGGCAAAGATGTAGTGCGGCAGGAATGCAATGAGGAAGGTCGAGTTGTGGTAAGGATAGTGGTGGATAGAAATGGAAAGGTGATTCAAGCACAGCCCGGCGTAAAGGGCACCACAAATAATGCGCCATGCCTCTTGGAGCCCGCCCGTAAAACAGCGCTTCTTCACCGTTGGAATTCCGATGCCAATGCGCCTACTCAGCAAATCGGTTTTGTGGTCGTCAACTTTAAATTGGGGCAGTAGTGACCTATAAAGAAACTTTGGACTGGATGTTCGGGCAGCTTCCGATGTACCAGCAAAAAGGTGCCGCGGCCTTGAATGCTAAGTTGGACAACATCATCCGCTTTTCCAATGTGTTGGGCAATCCAGAGAAAAAATTCAAAAGTATCCACGTTGCCGGAACCAACGGAAAAGGTTCCAGTAGCCATATGTTGGCTTCCATTCTTCAGGAGGCTGGCTATAAGGTTGGACTCTATACTTCACCACACCTAAAGGATTTTAGGGAGCGCATCAAAATAAATGGTAAAGTTGTCAGCAAGAAATTTGTAACGGATTTTATTCAGGAGAACAAAACCTTTTTTGAGTACCATAAGCTTTCGTTTTTTGAAATGACCGTTGGTTTGGCTTTTAGCTATTTCGCGGAAGAAAAAGTGGATATCGCCATAATCGAAGTAGGATTGGGAGGGCGTTTGGATTCTACCAACATCATAACGCCCGAAGTGTCGCTAATCACTAATATTGGAATAGATCACACCCAGTTTTTGGGAGATACCTTGGAGAAAATTGCCTTGGAAAAAGCGGGCATCATTAAACCAAAGGTTCCTGTGGTGATTAGCGAGACGCAACCAGAGACAAAAATGATTTTTAACCTGATCGCCCATCAGCGAAGATCCAACATTGTTTTTGCGGATGCAGCATCGTACGTGGAATATAAAACGGATTTGTTGGGTGAATATCAGCAGAAAAATATCAACGGAGTGGTGGCATGTATTCGTCAGTTAAAGAATTTTGAAGTTGCTGAAAGAGATGTTTCCAGCGGACTCACAAAAGTTGTGGAAAATACAGGACTTCTTGGTAGATGGCAAGTATTGCAAAACAATCCTTTAGTGGTATGCGACACGGCACATAATAAGGAAGGTCTTCAGTTGGTTTTGGAACAAGTTAAAAAACAATCGTATGATCAACTCCATATCGTCCTTGGATTTGTTAAAGATAAAGATGTAAAGTCCGTTTTGCCGTTATTCCCCAAAGATGCCAAATATTATTTTGTAAGGCCAAGTATTCCAAGGGGCATGTATGCTCTTCAGCTAGAGGAACTTGCTCAAGAAGAAGGGCTTAAGGGGAAGGTGTGCAAGTCTGTAAAAAAGGGGTTGAACAAAGCGTTGAAAAATGCGACGAGCAATGATATGATCTATGTTGGAGGCAGTACTTTTGTTGTTGCGGAAATAGTGTGATTTTTTTCTTGTTTTTTGTTTTATAAATCAAAAACTGTGTTATATTTGCACTCCCATTTAGGAAAATAAATGGGCGCTTAGCTCAGTTGGTTCAGAGCACCTCGTTTACACCGAGGGGGTCGGGGGTTCGAATCCCTCAGCGCCCACTTTTAGAGTTCAAATAGAAACAAAACCTTGCATATCTTATTGATCTGCAAGGTTTTGACGTTTTAAGGCATTCATTTGAATTGGTTTGATTGGATCAAGACCAATTGGATCAAGACCAATTGGATCAAGACCAATTGTTGTGTTTATGCAAAAATTGTTGTTAATCTAAATAGGAAGAACTCTACATTTTTGACACCT
>NZ_JAYKYV010000027.1:0-11758 GCF_035818535.1 Flagellimonas halotolerans
TCCTGCTCCCGAGCCTACTATGATAGCATCGTAAACAGTGCTGTTCTCTATAATCTGCATGGATATATGTTTGGTTTTTATGGGTAAATGAATCAAGTTTAACGGACAACCATTGCGCTGTGTTGACATAAACATGTCATGCAAGGGATTGCCCCAAACATCTTGAATGATAAAATTGAGGCCCATCATCCATAAAGGATTCCATGGGCCCCATACATCTTACATATTTTTAATAGCCATTATTATCGGTACCCAGACTAGGGTTACGTTGAAGCTCAGGTCCTGGCAAAGGCAACAACATGTGTTTTTCTTCAATTTGTTTGCCTCTTTCCGTGGTATGTCCTACTGCATTTACAAAGGATATACTGCCCGGTGCATCGGCTACCGGAAACTGACCTGTGCGAACAATATCGAACCAGGTTTTGAATTCGAAGACCAATTCTTTGTGTCTTTCTTTCCACACCTCCTGTACAAAAGCTTCCGTTCCCAAACCGGCAAGGTCCGCTTCGACAGTGGCCAAATCGGATTGCCAATACGCCCTAGAGCGCACTTGGGCCAAATAGTTGATGGCATCTGAAGTTACCCCACTGGATCTTGCAATGGCCTCGGCAGCAATCAAAAGCACATCGGCATAACCGTAAACCGCAAAATCCTTTCCAGACATTGCCGTTTCAAATACCGCTGTATCATCATGCCATATATAAGGTGCTGTTGAAAAGGTCTGACCTGTACCTTCAAAACTGGAATGGAAAAACTGCTTTTCCTGAATCCGAAGGTCATTATCAGGGTCATAGAGGTCCAAAAATCCTTCTGAAGGCAAATACCCCCCATTGGTAATATCATAAAGAACTTCTGAAGCAAGTGCCACGGGATAGGAATATCTTGGATAAACCGAAGTAGCTATCTCTGGATCATATTCTTTTATATAAATATGCTCCACTGCTGATGCATCCCCTTTTCTGATCTTGTTGTATGCTGAGTTTTCTGGATCGATTACTCCCGGAGATACTTCATCATGCTGTACCAAACCATAGGAACCGTAGGTCCCGTTGATGATTTCCTGGGATAATGCCGCTGCATCGGCGTAACGATCGGCATTTAAAGGGTTTCCGCTCATGGTCAGGTAAACATCGGCCAATAAGGTTGCCACTGCCCCAGCAGTAACACGTTTGCCATTGTCCACCATACTTACCGTTGGCAGTCCACCTTCGAGGGCATCCTTTAAATCCTGCTCTATCAAAGCATATATATCGGCTATCGGGCTTCTTTCAAGATAGAGGTTCTCCAAAGATTCATAGGGCTCCGTCGTCAATGGAACCGGACCGAACCATCTTACCAAATAATAGTAGGAAAATGCCCTGAAAAATTTGGCCTCGGCCAACAACTGGGCTCTTTCGGAATCGCTCAGTTCGGGTGTTTCCGGTATGTATTTGATAGCGTTGTTTGCTCTGGAAATTCCTAAATAGAGCTCTCTCCATCTGTCCTGCAAATAACCTCCGATATTATCGCCGTTCAAAGTGAGTTCCTGTGTATTGCTCACGTGCAGCTCTTGACCTGCATACTCATTATAGAAATAGCCGGACATGTATCCGCCCAACATTAGGGGGGTTCCGCTATAAACTCCACCATCGGTCATATTTGGAGCACCTGTTCTATATAATGAATTTACTGCACTATATGCTTGATCTGGTTCTGAAAAGAACTGGTTGGAATCAAGTTCGGCAAGAGGTTGTTCTTCCAAAAAGTCCGAACAAGACCCTAATACAATTATTCCGATTAGAAAAACTATATACTTAATTTTCATGATATTTTTTTTATGTATTAAAATTTGAGGCTACATCCGATGGTAAAAGTCCTAGGCTTGGGGTATTGGAAGAAGAAAATGTTCTGTCCCCATTGATTTCCGCCCCAAGAAGTTGCTTCGGGATCGTACCCTTGAAAGTCTTTGGAATGGATTACAAAGGCATTTTCCAAACTGGCATAAACTCTCAAACGGTTCAAGCCCATCAAATCCAAGAACTGCTGGTTAAAATTGTAGCCCAAGGAGAATAGGTTTCCTCTGATGTAGGAGCCATCCACGACCCATCTGCTGTCTACCTGGCTGTTCTGTCCTGCATAGGCTTGGTTCCTGATTTCCTGTACCATGGTGTTCTGGTTATCCTCGGTCCATCCATCGTAAAGTATGGTGGAGAGCCCATTTGCAATACCGGAGCGGTCTTCGGTAGAGTGATAGAATTGTTGCATGATCTCTACCCCTGCCACAAATTGGATATCAGCGGTGAAGTCAAAATTCTTATAGCGGAAGGTGTTTATGAAACTTCCTGTAATATCCGGCAGGCCTTTTCCAAGAATTTTCTTTTCAGCTGATCGTTTGGCCTCTCCTGGAACAGCACCGACCTCGGCAGCTTCTGCAGCTTCGTCCGTTCCCCATGTGCCTAAACGCTCGTATCCCCAGAAAGAGCTCAAAGATTCTCCAACTCGAAGAATGGTCTGGCTACCGGATACCCAGAATGGCCCGGGTTCGATGTCTTCATCGTTTTCGCCCAAACTTTCGATTCTGTTCTTGTTATAGTTCATGTTGAAGGAGGTCTCCCAACCGAAATCGGCTTTACGGATAATCTCTCCCGTAATCATGGCCTCGATACCCTTGTTGGAAACGGAGCCGATATTGTCCCTTACCGAAGTAAATCCAGAAGTATAGGGCACTGGTCTATCCAATAAAAGATCTTTTGTCAACTTATCGTAGTAATCGAACTCCAAACGCAACCTATAATCAAAGGCGGCAAGATCCAATCCAATATCAAACTGACTGGTTTTTTCCCATTCCAATCCTGGGTTTGCCAAACGGTTTACGGAGCTTGAGCTAACCCTTGTGCCATTTAACAGTACCGTTCCCGAAGAAACAGTTGCCAATGAGCTGTAGGGGGCGATTTCCGTGTTGCCCGTAATACCGTAGCTACCACGTAGCTTAAGTCGGTTGATTGCGGTTACGTCTTCCATAAAGGCTTCTTCACTGATGTTCCAACCAGCACCTATGGATGGGAAGAATCCGTATTTATTGTCCTCACCAAATCTTGAGGAGCCATCTGCCCTTCCTGTCAAAGTCAGCAAATATTTACTCTTATAGGAATAGCTGGCACGAACAAAATAGGAATTAAGTGCCCATTCGTTGGTGGTAGATTCCGGTGCACTTGGATTACTTGCTGACCCGATATTGTTGTAGCGGAAAAAATCGTCGCTAAACCCTCTGGCAAAAATGTTGGAAGATTCGTAAGTGCGTTCTTGCCAACTCAAACCTAACATGGCATTGATGCTGTGGTCACCAAAGTCCTGATTGTAGGTAAGATAGTTTTCTTGCTGCCAGTAGGTACTTTTTTCATTAAAAATACGGGCAAAACCATTGGGTGCCGAAATATTTACCAAATCTCGTGGCGAGTACTCTTTTTTGTTCCTGATATTTTTATCGAAACCGAATTGCGTTCTAAATTCCAGACCTGGCAAAATATTGAAATTGGCATAGAAATTCCCGAAAAGTTGGTTTCTTTCCCAGAACCTTTCCTGTGTCTCCAATACGTGAACCGGATTGGACATGGACTCCAAGTTATAGGCATCGCTGATCATTTGGCTATTGCTCCACGTTCCATCGGGAAATTTTACCGGGAAAATCGGGGGCATTTCAATCATGGTCCTTCTTGGTGTCTGGCCACCACCGCCCTCTTCAAATTCGGTGTCCTTAACATCGTTCACCATAAGGTTAACACCCAATTTTAGCCAATCTTTTGGAGTAACGTCATAAGCGATTTTTCCGCTGATCCTATCCAATTCATTGTTCAGCATTATTCCTTCTATATGGGAATAATTCAAAAATACCCCTATGGATGATTTTTCACTCCCTTGCTGAATGGACAATTGGTGATTGTTGGAATAGGCAGTACGCGTGGCTTCATCTTGCCAGTCGGTATCATAAAGCGGGTTTCCTTGTGCATCGAACAAATTTGGGTCATTGGTCGTAAATACGGGGGCTGGGTCGCCAGGACGGTACTTTGGAGTATTCTCCATACCTGTACGAACTACTTCCAACCACTCTTCCGCGTTCAGCAAATCCATCTTCTTGCGGATGCTTCCCACGCTCAAGAAACCATCATAACCAATTGAGATTTTTTCATCTTTTGAGCCTCTTTTGGTGGTGATCAAAACCACGCCATTGGCACCCCTTGCCCCATATATTGCAGCGGATGATGCATCTTTCAATACCTCCATGCGTTCAATATCGTTGGGGTTTATGAATTGGATGTCGTCCATTACCACACCATCCACAACATATAAGGGGTCTGTTGATGAATTGATGGTACCCACACCACGGATCACTATTCTAGGGGATCCTGTTGGAGAACCGGAGTTTAAAAACACGTTTACACCGGCCACTTTGCCCCTCATCCCTTGGAGGGGATTGCTTACTGGAGCTTTTAAGAGGGTCTCGCTATCCACGGCCCCAACGGCTCCGGTGAGGTCGGATTTTTTCTGGGTACCATAACCTACAACGACAACCTCTTCCAAGGCGGCCACATTCTCTTTTAGAACAACATCTATGGTCTGTTGGTCGCCCACTTCGATTTCTTGGGTTACAAAGCCTATGTAGCTGAACATAAGAACATCCCCGGTATCTGCCATGATGCTGTAATTACCATCAAAATCGGTAGTAGTACCCTTGGAGGTCCCCTTTACCAAAATAGATACTCCCGGAATAGGGGTGCCCGCATTGTCCGTGATCTTTCCATTAACGGTAAACTGCACCGTAGTCCTGATAAGTTCATTGATCCTATCGGGGCTCAAGGCTGTCGGCATTTTATCGACATGCTTGTTTAAAAGACGCTCTATTTTGTTTTTAATTTCGGGGTTGTCTTTTGGAAAAAGAATGATTTGATCTCTAACAAAGCTAAAGGCGATATCGGATTCCGAGAACAGCTCGTTCAATACGGCATCCAATGTCTTATTCTCTACTTTGAGCGATTTTTTGGAATACACATCTACAATACTGTTGTTGTAGAAAAAGCTGTAATCGCTCTTGCGTTCAATTTCGTTCAATATCCTCTTTAATCTCACATTATTTGCCTCTAACGAAATACTTTGGGCATTTGCCTCAGAAGCAAATAACTTGGCCAGGGTAAGTGCCACTAAGATTAAATAGATTTTCATTATCCTAATAATTGGGACCTTTGGTAAAAAAAGTTCCTTTTTTTCCATAATTTTGATGAGTTTACGATGTTTAATTACATTTCTATGTGATTGAATAATTATTGAGCAGGGGGGTGCGGGAACACCCTCCTCTCTTTTTTGGGTCATTTCTTCATATAAAGTGTTATTTGGTTATTTTTCATTTGATACAGTATCGGTGAGGAAACTTCAAAAAGATCCAATATTTGTTCTATACCAAGGTTATCGAACTCCCCTGTATATTTATAGTCCATTATGCCCGGTGACTCAACGGATATGTCAACTTTGTACTTTCTTTTTAGATCGCTTATTACCTGGCGTATCGGTGTCTCATCATAAATAAGTTTGCCCTGGCGCCATGCGGTCAGGTTTTCGGTCTGTACATTATCTATAATGAGTTTATCGGCATCTTTGACATAAGTGGCCCGTTGGGACGGGTTCAACACCACTGTTTTTTGGTCCCGTTCCTCAACAACCTTCACCTTACCGGAGATCAAGGTTGTTTCCACATTGAGGTCTTCCGGGTACGATTTCACATTGAAGACCGTTCCCAGGACCTGGATCTTCATCCCATTTCCCGTGGCAACCATAAAGGGCTTTTTGGGATTGTGGGACACATCGAAAAATGCCTCGCCCTTTAAAACGACCTCTCTTGATTTCCCGGAAAACTCCTTGGGATAAGACAATGTGGTGTTGGCATTAAGGGTCACTTTGGTACCGTCGGACAGCACGATCGTTCTATTCTCGCCAATTGAGGTTTCCATGGTAATCCGGGGGCTGTCCTGTATTTCGGTTTGGCCGCTAGGCAAGGTCAATGTATATGCGAGGGAAAAAATCAGGACTGCACAAGCTGCGTACCCTACATATTTAAACCATTTGGTATAAATCTTTTTTGGACTGCCGGAATTGCCATGACCACTTTGTTTTAGTGATTTGGCCACATGCTTTGCCTTTAAAATATGGTAGCGTTGTTGTTGTTTTGGGTTTTTGAGCAACCACTTGACAACTTCTTGCTTTCTTTCATTGGCCAGACGGCCTTCGACCAATGCAATAATATCCTTTTTGTTCATTGTATTCAGGAACAGTATTCATTAGCAAGACGTAAAAAAAGGAAACATCCCCTAGTCCGGAGGCAAAAATTAAAAAAACAGGGTGGGCAAATACTCGCCCAAAGCCGCTCTAAGCTGTCGCAAGGCCCTGGCTATGTGGTTTTCAACCGTTTTTGGGGAAATTTCCATTTCTTTGGAAATTTCTCGGTGGCAGAGTCCTTCCATGCGACTTTTCTTGAAGACCTTTTTGCACTTTTCAGGTAGTTCATCTATGGCCCCATCAACGAGGGCCTGTAACTCTTTTGCCAAAATGGACGAGGCCATATCATCGGCCAAAGCGCCATGGTTCAACCAAAACTCCTGTTGTTCGGCCGACAGATCCTTGGTAAGCTTATTCTTTCTTGTCCGTAGATAGTCCAAGCAGGCGTTTCGGGTCATACTGTAGATATAGCCCGTGAAATTTGAGTTGATCTGCAAAGTTTCCCATTTCTCCCATAGTTTGATAAAGACATCGTGAACGATTTCCTCGGCATCTTCCCGGGAAGGGATATAACTCTTTACGATCACAACAAGCTTGGGCCTATAGAACTCGTACATCATACTGAAATCCTCCTCTGTGCCATTATCGGAAAGAGCGTTGATTTTGAGGTTATGCAAATGTTCTGGCTTCATTTATTGGGAAATGCAAATATTTGACCCTGCAATTTACAAATTTCGGATTAACGGCAAATTTTCATTCGCCCCTATTTTATCAAACCATAAGAATACGGTCCATTAGCAGGGTTGATACTGTTGGGGAACTCAGGGAACTTGGAACAATAAAGAAATTTTGTTCAAGGGGCTGCCCTGATTACGGCTAACGAGGAAAAAGTATTGGATTTCAAATTTGAACGGACCGACCGATCCATGATCCAATCAGTAAGCTCACATACAACTTTTGTCCGGTCCAAACCAAAACAGCCTTGGGCACCACCCGGACCCAAAAAAAGGATTGGGAAAAATCATAAAAAATCTTTGGCCCGAATTTCTTCCAAGGCCATGGTTCAAGGTGGCACTTCCCTGTTTTTAGGGTTATGGGACAATAGGTATTTCCACAGTGGCAGTTGTTCCCTTATCTTCTTGCGAGGCAATATCGAGCCTGCCCCCGATACTGCCGACCATATCGGTCACAAGCCTAATGCCGAAACCATACCCCTTTTCACCACTTGTCCCCTTATCTTCCCCTAAATCCGACTTTGTCAGTTTTTGGAGTTTATCTTTTGAAATGCCTTTTCCATTATCCTCCACCGCTATCTGCAGCAATAACTTTTGTATTATGTCAAGCCTTACCTTTATTTCCCCTTTTGGTGCCGTGAATTTTATGGAATTGGCGATAAGGTTCCCAACAATGGGGAGCAGTTTTCTTCTTGAAAATTTATAATGGTTTTTTGATTCGTTTGAAATAAACTCAAGGTTTATATGCTTGTTGAGGGCCGGCAGCACATAAAGATCGTGAAGGTGCCTTTCCAATTCTAAGAGGTTAAAATAATTTTCTTTCTGTTGGGCTTTTTGCTTGTCCAATATATCATCTGTAAAATCCATGAGTTTGGAAGCCGAGCCCTTTATCATTTCCATGTACATCCCAAACTCCCCATGATCAAGGGTTTCATTTTCGGCGCTCACGGCAAGTCCAAGAATACCGCCAACGGGCCCTCTAACGTCGTGTGCCATTTGATTGCGCTGAACAATGGCCTTGTCAAGTTGTTCTTGCAGCACATCCAATTTCATTTTGTACTCGAGCCTCCTTACGACCTCGTCGGCAACCAACCTTAACAATTTTTTCTTCTCAGGGGGGATTTTCTTCTCTTTATAATCCACTACGCAAAGCGCTCCGATATTCTCGCCTGTTTGCGTTTTAAGTGGAATCCCCAGATAGTATTTGAGTCCTTCACTGCCCTTGACAAAAGGTTTGTCACTGAACCGTTCGTCTTCATCAAGACGTGGAATCTCCATTAATTGCCCGGCACGAACCGTATACTGACAAACAGACTCCTCACGGTCAATTTGCATAAATTCCGAAGAGTTTGATGTTACCGTCCATTGGGAGTAATTATCGATTAAGTTAATCAAGGACAACTCTGTATCGGCTATATTGGCAGCCAACTGGACCAAGCCTTCAAATTCGTTCTGAAGATTCCTATAATCGAGGTCAAATTCGTTCAGTTTTTTAATCCGTTCATATTCTGCCTTCTTACGCTCAAACTCATCCATCAGCCAATTTTTTATTTGCCTGGCAAAAATAAATCAAAAGATGTTGTACTCCAATCAAATATGTACTAAGCTTGAATTAAATGTAGAGGTCGCCCGGTAATTGTTCGGTTGGGGAAATCATCCCTTGGAAACCAAGCCCTATTCACAATCCAAGACAGCTGTTGGTGGTTGCCCCAATGCATTGGTTCCCGACCAATAAAAGACCATTTTGTGTATGGACAGAAAGGGTGTTGTGATTTTACCCAAAGTAGAAAAAAGCTATCGTGGACAGATTTGCCCACTGCTTGAAGTTTCCGTTATCCGCTCTATGGCCACAGGGTCGATAAAGTTGGATTCTTGCTATTTGTGCCAAAAAATATATATATTGGATTCCTTTAAACCAAAGAACACCTTTTTTGGCCTGCCAACAAATATGTGCTCAACCAACAGCTTAACCAAACATGGACATTCTTGATTTTAAGTATCTGGAAAACATTATCTTCACTTCTGTCTTTAGTGTCTTTGGTATATATCACCTGCTTTCTTTTTTCGTGTTAAAGTATAAGGTTTTGCTCTATTACTTTATACTCATCTTTGGGTTGACCCTACACTGGAGCCTATATTTTTTTTTAGATGGATCTTTTGGCGGTACGGCCTCCATAATAGCCGATAAGGCTTCCCTTACCACGGCCATGATCTCGACTTTGGGGTTATTGCTCTTTACAAAAAATTACCTCAGTATAGAGCAGGGTGCCTTTCCCAAACTATACAGGGCCTATACGGTATTAATAGGGATTGTTGGCAGCCTCCCGGTTTTGCATATCACAAATAATCTGACAACTGGGATCGAGTGGTTGAATGATTTCTTTGTACTGTTCGCCGCCATTATGTCCCTGGCTTCGATGTTCCTGAACATATTTTCAGGTTTTCGGTTGTTCCATGCCCATAAATTGAACCGGTACTATCTGTATTCTTACACCCCCTTGCTACTGGCAGCAATATTGTACATAGGCGCTTGGTTTTTCAAAAGATATTTTGATTTTTATACTTATCCGATCATTCTTATGACTTCAATCCTAGTAACTGTCCAGTTAATCCTTTTTTCGTTGATCATTGGGTTTAAGTATAAAGCTATTGAGTCTGAACATTTGAATTTACAGCTTAATGCGAACCAAATGCTGAAAAATGAAGTCGACAAGCAAACAAAAAACCTCCAACTCGCCAAAAAAGCACTGGAAGATCAAAACGAGGAACTCGAAAAGGTCAATCAACTCAAAAATAAACTGTTCTCGCTACTTACCCATGATGTAAGGGCGCCCCTGAACAATTTCATTGCTATTATTGAATTGATCCAATCCAATTTAACCGATAGGGAACTACAACCCATTTTGGAAAATTTGAAGAATGAAATTTCCGATAAGGTCTCCATGGTCAATGGCTTACTTCAATGGTCCCATAAACAACTGGATGGCATGGAATTGGATAAAAGTCTATGTGAGCTAAAGTCCATTTTCAGCGCCATAAGGCACGAGTTTGCACGAATGGCCAGAGATAAGGATATTGACATTGAGCTACAGGTTTTGCATCCTACACTTTTAATGGATGTGAACATGCTCAAAGTGGTTCTCCGCAATTTGGTTTCCAACGCCATTAAATTTACCCGGAACGGCCAAAAGGTGATCTTATGGTCACAAAGCAATGCCACCTGCGTTGAAATCGGTGTGCGGGATTTTGGCATAGGAATGCAGAATGACTGGTTCGAGCGACTTGGGCATGATGACCGACCGGAAACAAGAACAGGGACACAGGGAGAAAAAGGCACTGGCTTTGGCTTGGTCATTGCAAAGGATTTTGTTGAAATGAACGGGGGTATACTGATCTGTGAAAGCGAAATAGGCAAAGGCACCAACTTTATATTGCGATTTAAGGATACTGCCATTGGAAATGTGCAGGACAGGAAAGTACCCGGCCCCGATACCGGAAAGGGGGAATAGCATGTTTGCCAATGGCAGCCTTTTTATTATAGGCTATATCCCGGCTCCAATATATGTATTGGGCATCCAACAAATCATATAATCAAAATGTACCCTTAAGGCCTATGGACACCTTATGGTGCAATCATTAAAGGTGCCGGCACACCCTCCCTTTTAAAAAAAGTATTCACCCCTGGGTGTCCTTTACATCAGATATTGTCAGGAAACGATGTCGCTCACCACATCAAAGTTCAGTGGCTTTTGCAGATAATCCTTTATCAATCCATAGGTCCTTGCAGTTTCCATATCGCTCGGATCGGTGGAAGAGGAAACAATAAATACGGATATTGATTCGGCCTTGACCCAATCGCTTTGCTCTATGGCATCCATAAACTCCCATCCGTTCATCTCCGGCATGTTAATATCCAGCAAAATGGTATAATGGCCCTTCTCGTTAAAATTATCCTGTAAAAAATCCAAGGCCGTCCTGGCATTGGAAAACTCTATTACCTTGAGGTCTGGAGAAACCTTTTTTATCAATTTTGATGATACCCAGTTAAAGGTTGGGTCATCATCTACCAGTATTATTGTTTTTTCCATGTTCGAAATTACTCAAATTCATCATAGTTTTGGTTTCAGCAACAATATTTTGGATAATTTTATCCAGTTCACCGCCCGATATTTTTATTTTCTCTAACAGATCAGGAAAATCATGGGGTTCCACACAGTCCTGTTCCAGTACATGGATTACCGATAATATGCGTGCCAAAGGTGCCCTGACCACGTGCGATTGTGTCCATGCGATCTCTCTCAGCTTTTTGTTCTGGGACTCAACGGTGCTCACATATTCCTGCTTTTCGGTAATGTCGCTTGCCAGTATCAATCGTACTTTTCTTCCCTCGTATTCGATATCATTGCTATAGATTTCAACACAAATGGTCTCACCTGATTTTAAGGTATGGTAAAACACCCCGGCATAACTGTCCCGGTCTTCTCTTTTGCGTTCTTCCAAACTTTTTTCCAAAAACTCCATGTGGTTTTTTGGCCTTATGTCCTTAATTGTCATGTTCTTGAACTCCTCCAATGTATAGCCATATTTATCAACGGCCGCCTTGTTGACATTCAAAAAACGGAGGGTTGATGGGTCGAAGATCCACATGGGCTGGGGACTGAAATCAAACAGGTCCTGATATATCTTTTTGTTTTTGTTCAATTTGGCGATGTAACTCTTCCGCTCTAGGGCATAGATAATGGACTTGTAAATGATCTCGGGGCTGATCTCGTCCTTGATCA
>NZ_JAYKYV010000028.1:0-11381 GCF_035818535.1 Flagellimonas halotolerans
TGTCCCCATCGGTTATAGACTTTCACCACATTATTTGGATAGTTGTCTATCCCCGGTATGATCCAGGCATCGTTGTTGCCGTCGCCATTTGGTGTAAAGGCCTGTGCCGGCACCAATGAAGGTTCTTCACTTGTTGGGAAAGCATCATTCACATCCGCAACGCCATCATTGTCGTCGTCATCGTCCCTACTGTCGGGAATGCCATCGTCGTCCGTGTCCAATGGGAATCCGGATGCATCCGTAGGATCGGTGCCTTCGGCTTCCTCCACCTCGTCGGAATATCCATCACCATCATTATCTGTATCGGCATTGTCACCGGTTCCATCGCCATCGGTATCGGTATCTTCATTGGTATCGGTGGGGAAGTCATCCCCGTCATCTGGAACCCCATCGTTGTCATCATCGGTATCAACATTGTCCCCTAGGCCGTCCCCGTCTGTATCGGTATCGGTTACGCCGTCATTGTCATCGTCCGTATCGGCATTGTCGCCAACACCATCCCCGTCAATATCGGAATCTTCGTTAGGGTCATTCGGGAAAGCGTCTTCAGAATCCGGAATACCATCGTTGTCGGCATCATCATCGGCATTGTCCCCGGTTCCATCTCCGTCCGTGTCGGCATCCTCGGAATCATCCTTAGGGAAAGTGTCTTCTGAATCAGGGGTGCCGTCGTTGTCATCATCCCCATCGGCATTGTCTCCGGTTCCATCACCATCGGTATCGGTGTCCTCGGAATCATCTTTCGGGAAGGCATCCTCGGAATCAGGGGTACCGTCGTTGTCGTCGTCCCCATCGGCATTGTCCCCCGTACCGTCACCATCGGTATCGGTATCCTCGGAATCATCCTTAGGGAAAGTGTCTTCCGAATCAGGGGTGCCGTCGTTGTCATCGTCCCCATCGGCATTGTCTCCGGTTCCATCACCATCGGTATCGGTGTCCTCGGAATCATCCTTAGGGAAAGTGTCTTCCGAATCAGGGGGTGCCGTCGTTGTCATCGTCCCCATCGGCATTGTCTCCGGTTCCATCACCATCGGTATCGGTGTCCTCTGAACCATCTTTCGGGAAGGCGTCCTCGGAGTCGGGAGTACCGTCGTTGTCATCGTCCCCATCGGCATTGTCGCCCGTACCGTCACCATCGGTATCGGTGTCCTCGGAATCATCTTTCGGGAAGGCGTCCTCGGAGTCGGGAGTACCGTCGTTGTCATCGTCCTCGTCGGCATTGTCGCCCGTACCGTCACCATCGGTATCGGTATCCTCGGAATCATCTTTCGGGAAGGCGTCCTCGGAGTCGGGAGTACCGTCGTTGTCATCGTCCCCATCGGCATTGTCGCCCGTTCCGTCACCATCGGTATCGGTATCCTCGGAATCATCTTTAGGGAAAGCGTCCTCGGAATCAGGGGTTCCGTCGTTGTCATCGTCCTCGTCGGCATTGTCGCCCGTACCGTCTCCATCGGTATCGGTATCCTCGGTGGGGTCTTTCGGGAAGGCGTCCTCATCGTCAGGGGTTCCGTCGTTGTCATCGTCCTCGTCGGCATTGTCGCCCGTTCCGTCACCATCGGTATCGGTGTCCTCATCGGTATCGTTCGGGAAGGCATCTTCATCATCCGGTGTACCATCGTTGTCGTCGTCATCATCGCATACATTACCCATGCCGTCAGAATCCGTGTCGGTTTGATCTGCGTTGGCAACATTGACACAATTGTCAGTAGCATCGTTTATGCCATCACCGTCCTCATCCGTATCATCCAGTATATTGATCGTAAAGATCTTTTCAAAACTATTTCCTTCTGGGTCTTTAGTGGAAATCCTTATCGAGTAGGAAGTTTTAGTCTCATAGTCAAATACCTCGACCGCTTCCAAATTACCTCCATTAATGGTAAAAGAAGCATTGTCCGTATCACCGGATCCGGATACTATGGCATAGTCATGAGTATCACTTACATCTGCATCCGAAGTACTAAAAGACCCTACTACCTGACCGGCAACATTATTTTCTTGGATCGTATTCTGTGAAATAGAAATATCGGTCGGTGGATTACTAACGTTTAAAATTGGGCTGACCGTAAATTTGTAGTACAACCTGCCAAACTGGTTACCTGCTCCCCCATCTGTGGTTCCACTACCGGAACACTGCTTATATACTCGTTGTAAACCAGTTCCCGAAGGATTGCCCGGAGCTTCCTTTAAAACAACATAATAGCTCACATTGGCCACCAACTCCAAATTGGAAGAAAAGGTAAACTGCACCTCGTTTGCCGGAGTATTTGCTGACATGGTAATCGTCTCTGAAGTCCCCAGCAAAGAGTTAAATTTTACACCAGGACTGGCAGAAGCTGGATCATTATCCGTTTCATGTAGTTCAAGAAACAAATCATAGTCATTATTAGGATCGGTATTGTCCAGTTTTAAGGTAACCGTATTTAAAATACCATTTTCCACAGGTGTGATTGTCTGCCATGCTCCGTACCATCCTGTACTACAGTTCCCCGTAGTATCGGATATTTCGGATTCTATGGAACTTGTACCACTTTCATTGGTCAATTCAATATAAAAGTCCTCTGCACCATTTGGAACGGTAATTTCAACGGTCTCAGAATCGATCACATTATATGATGCATTAATTCCGTTAATGGTAACGCCGCTTGTGGTCAAGAGGTTGGCACCTGTTAGGGTCACCGTTTCCTCATAGGCAGCCGTTTCGGGCGTGAAGGAATTTAGTATTGGAGGCGCTTCCTTAGTATGCAGGTCTTCGCTTATAATCTCGGTGAAAACATTGTCCGTTCCATTGAAATACTCGGAAACAAAATAAAAATCGTAATCCGTATATGCAGCAAGTCCCGTTAGATTAAAAACGTGTTCTATATCTGCGGGCATAGCGGCATTTTCAGCAGTTATTACAGATACCCCGTTATAGTCCACACCGGCTTTTATCTGGGCCTCGGTAGGAGCAGTGGATTCATCCGGTACCAATACATAGTACCCCGTTCCTGCCTCTGCCGTGGTTGCCGCATAATCGGCGGATGCATAGGAAATATTATCAAAGGCCCCAATGGCAGCACTTGCCACTCGTGCGATTATTTCATCGATTTCGGGCAAAGTACCGGCCCCGTAATACCAAATTAGCTCATCACTTTCATTAACACCCAAGTCATCGAAACGAACATAAAGGGCATAAGAACCATCCCCAGTTTCAGTTATAAGATTCGTTGTCGGGTCTTGATTAGTGGCATTGTTAAAACTACAGCAGCTATTGATGGTAGAATAAGCCCTATCCGAATTACTGAAAAATAGGATAGCCTCCTCTGAGGTGGATATTTTTATGGCCTTTGCCTGATCTGCCTGATTATCCAGCGCAACGAATTCTTCGTTAATCAAATTTCCGCGGGTTTTTGTCGGACGATCACTACCTCCCACATAATCATCTCGGGTTCCAACCCAAAGCCTAACATTGGATGCAGGGGATCCACTAATATTGGTGATTTTAACCTTTATGCCTATATAGCCTTCGGGTTGCAATAGTTCATAAATGTTTTCTACCAAAAAGGTCTGGCCATTTATGTCGATATTGCCCGATGTTTTTATTTGTCCGTATCCATCCCCTGTGGTGGGGTTGGTTACCGTAAAATTGCTATAATCAAAAGTTTGGTTATTGAATATGGGATTCAGGACCAAAGATCCATCGGTATTCCAATTGTTCGTACCATCGCCTCCTACGGCCCATTGAATATCCAATGGATAGGTGCTGAAGGTCAACTTTCTATAGGTAGACCCATTATAATAAAAAGGCTGTTCCATATTTCCAGCCGAATTAATGGAGTTTTGGCTACCGTTTCCTATTCTTAATCGGTCGTTGTTCAAAATTCTGTTCGTCTGTGCCAACAGATCGGTAGAATTGAAAAGCAATCCAAAAAGTAGAAGAATACCGATTTTTGTAAAATTTGCTTTCATACTGCTATAGTTTGTTGGTTAATACCCAAGAAGAGTTTTGTTTGGTAAAATGAAATTCGGCATTGGAGTTTTTTTCAATACCCCCAATTATTTGTGAGAGATACATACGGACCAAAACCCTGTCCTCCTCTATGTTCAATGTATGGACTTTAATCAAGGGGTAATTCCCAGCACTTTGCAATTGGTTCTTTTGAATGATTTGAACTGGAATACCCTTCACTGTGAAATATTCCGGTACATCTAGGACCACACCATGGTCCAGTAGGTAAATTTTTGATACCTCATCTAGACTTATTTCAGCTTTTCTCCAAAGGATTTCATTCTCAATAGTTTTGGACAATACTTCTTGGGTTGTATTGGCCCTACTGCTCTGTGCCATTAAATCCTGTACATAAACGGAAAACACCAGTATAAGTGCGAGTATTAATTTTTTTGGTTTTAAAATCATAGGGTTAAGGGTTTAAGGGTTAGCCGATACTTTGATATTTCGGCATAAAATTAATTTTGGTTTTAGAAAGGATTTTCCATTTTTTCCTACAAGGGCAATCCGAACATGTACAATTTTTCTTATTTGTCACAGAGGAAACGGCAAGGCTATAGTTATTATTCGATAAAATCGTTCGCCAAATTGATATTTATCAATTTGAGGTCTTTTCCTACAAATAATATGGAAAAATAAAAGGAAATAGCAGCAAATTGGGATTGGAAAGTCCCCCTGCTTTTATAGATGTTCCCTTCATGAAATCCTTTATGGATTGGAAGCTGGGAGTAAGGCTCAGCTTATTTCCTTCATGAGTCTGGAAAGTGTCTCCGGCCTTATGGCGAGATAGGATGCCAAATGCTTTCGGGGAATTCGCTTCACGATCTGGGGCTTCATATATTGCATAAAAAAGGCCAACCGCTTTCGGGCATTCGGAATTCTTGCCAAATAAACCCTGTGTTCGGCCAAAATATAATATTCCTCGAGCAGTATACGGTTAATGTGCCGCATTTCGGGAAAATGGTTCAAACAGTATTTGTAGTCCTCATATTCCAAATAATCGCAATGCGTTTTTTCCAAACTTTCGATGTATTCTTCACTCTTTTGATTTCTAAAAAAGCCGGTAATCGAGGTGAAAACTTCTTCTTCAGTGTCTATCCATGTTGTTATTTGTGAAGAATCACATATAAAATAACCTCTTACCATTCCCTTTTTGATAAAATAAAGTCGGTTGCAAACCTCCCCGGCCTTGCTAATAAGTTCGTTCTTTTCGAAGGAACAGCTTTTTAGATGCTCAACCAGATAATTTTTCAAACTGGGGCTCAAGGGATAGATTGAGTTGAGAAACAATATGATGAATAGATTTTTCTCTGTATTCTTTTTGGGCAACATGTAAGAAATTGGTTTGGTTTTTTGTTTGGATGGCAAAAGTACCATTTACAAAAGGTTTCTGTAGGTCGCGGACCATGTTTTTCAATTTGGTGAACAAATGTTCTAGGTTTAACAAACCTGCCCGCCTTTTGGTATACCGGGAATGGTCCATTGGGAGCTTTTTTTTTACGCTTCTGACCAATTGTGCACCTCAGTTGAATTAGTTGATGATCGAACAGGATACTTTTCTAATTTTGTGCATTCATTTATAGGGTATATGCAAAAAAGAGTTCTAGTGTTACAAGGGGACCTGGTCATGCGGAAAATATTGGAGCGTATGTTCCATACCAAGGGGTACGACTGTCATTGCCTTGCATCGTTGGCTGAATTTAAGGACAAAGATGTCCAGAGCCATTTTCACGTTGTTGTTACCGATTTGCTTTTTCGTGGCATCAGTCCTCAGGAATACGTGTTAAAATTGAACGGGAGCATAAAATATGATAAACTATTTGTCGTTACAATGTTGGGACAGGAAAAGATAAAGAGAAGCATATCGCGACTCACCACCATAGATGGTTATTTTGATTATCCGGTCGACCTAAAAGAAATTGAAGATAAAATCTGAAGCCGATGCCGTTTGGAAATCTGGAGTTTTTCATCAAAATATTCCTACTTTTTTTGGTGGCCAATATTTTGTTGACATTGTGTGCGGCGCAATGGCGCAGGAGCAAAAACCGCAGGAAAAAGTTGATCGAGGCTGTCTTTGCTGATAAGATCAGTGATTTTCTATATCCCCAAACCGGTAAAAAACCAAGTTTCATTGATGTGCAAAGGGCTTTGAGGAAAGTAGGTGTTAGAGAGGAAAGGCCGGAGAACGTGCAGTTTCTGATCCAGTTGATGATCAGGACCCAACAGGCCTTGGGCGGTTCCAACCGCATCCAGTTGAAAAGGCTGTACGGGCAAATACCCCCTTATAGGGCCTCCATTGATAAACTTCGTAAAAGGGATCCATTTCAAAAAGCCCTGGGCATCAAGGAAATTTATGAAATGGACCAAAACCAGTACATAAAGCAAATTGCAGCTTATCGCGACCACAAAAACATTTATTTGAGACGGGAGGCGCAAATAGCCCTGGTGAGTTTTTTGGGGTGGGATAGTCTAAGGTTCCTCCCATACTTAAGTCGTAAAATCAGTCTTTGGCAGCAGATCAAGATCGTGGAAAAATTACATGATGTATGCAGGGAGCCCAAAGTGGAATACCTCCATTTGGCGTACAAGACCAAGAACCCGGATGCCATAGAATTGATAATCAGGATAATCAAAAAATTCTACCTGCTCTCGGAGGTTGATTATGTTTTTTTAAACCTCAAACATCCGAGCTATGAGGTCAGAAAGGCCGCGATTTATTGTTTGCTCAGCCTTAAAGTGAGGGATGGGGCCATTGCGGAGAGATTGGTAAGGGTCATGGATGGGATACCTTCAAAGATACAGCGGAAACAGGTCTTGAAATATTTGGCCAAGGGAGGCCATACCATTCCTACTCTTTCTCTATAGCACTTTAAAACCGGTTATTGTTATGGAAGTATTCATTCTTAAAAATATAGCTGACCATTTTTTTCTCTTTTATGGGGCCTCCTTGGTTTCCGTGTATTTTTTGGGAATCATCTTTGCCAATATCGGGATTATAAAATCCAAGCGAAGAAATACTTTTTTAAGCTCTCGCGGAGTGATCAGTGCGTCCGACCTCCCGCATGTCAGCCTCATCGCCCCGGCCTATAATGAGGGGCTGACCATTATCGACAATGTACTTTCGCTTTTGTTGCTTAAATATCCGTATTATGAACTGATCGTGGTAAACGACGGCAGTGATGACGATAGTCTTGAGAAGCTTATAAAGCGCTTTAAGTTGGTCCCTGTAAAAAACGAGATGCCCCGTGGATCCATTAGGACAGCAACGGTCAGGAACATCTATAAAAGTTCCCTGGCCCACTATAAAAACCTCACTATAGTGGACAAAGAAAACGGCGGACGGTCGGATGCAGTAAATGTCGGGATCAATATTGCCGGATCGGAATTGATTTTGTGCACGGATGCGGACTGTATCATCGAGGAGACGGCCATAATCAAGATGGTCACCCCATTTTTGGAAGTGGAGCAACGGGAAGTGGTAGCCTGTGGTGGGGGAATAGGCATTGCAAATGGTTCGCACATCAAAAATGGGGTGTTGAGAAAACTGAACCTTCCGCCCAACCTTTTGGGAAAGGTACAAGTGGTGGAGTATATGAGGGCATTTCTGTTGGGAAGAATGGCCTGGGGAGAGGTCAATGGCCTGATGTTGGTCTCAGGGGCCTTTGGAATGTATCCTAGACAACGGCTTATGGAAATCGGAGGATTTGACCCCAATACCATAGGCGAGGACCTAGAGCTGTGTGTCCGTTTGAGAAGGCATATGGAAAAACTCAAAGTGCCCTATAAGGTAGTTTACCTGCCATTGACCTTGTGTTGGACAGAAGCACCCGATAACTACAATATTTTTGTTAAACAGCGTGACCGATGGGCACGTGGCTTATGGGAGACCTTGAAAACCCATACAAAACTTATAGGAAACCCAAGGTTTAGGGCCATGGGCACGGTTTTTTTGCCCTATTGGGTCGTTTTTGAATTCGGGGCGCCCATAATTGAGTTTGTTGGATTGGTTTATTTGGCGCTGTCTGCCTTTATGGGTTGGGTCAATTGGAAAGTTGCTCTGGAACTGTTCGCTGTCGTTTATCTTTTGGGCTGCATCATGTCCACAGCTGCTGTATTTATGTATGTGAACAATTTTAACCAATACAACAACTTCAAACATATTTTTAAATTACTGCTCGCAGCCTATCTGGAACCGTTCGTTTTTCATCCGGTCCTGGTATATGCGAGCATTAAGGGTTATTTAAAAATGGTGTTCAACATACAGTCTGGTTGGGGCAAGATGACGCGAAAAGGTTTTGTTACGGCCCCTTAGAACCTAAAGCGATACCCTAAA
This sequence comes from Flagellimonas halotolerans, assembly GCF_035818535.1. Lineage (NCBI taxonomy): Bacteria > Pseudomonadati > Bacteroidota > Flavobacteriia > Flavobacteriales > Flavobacteriaceae > Flagellimonas > Flagellimonas halotolerans. The sequence goes on from NZ_JAYKYV010000028.1 coordinate 8,322, forward strand.
TTCAAAAGCCATTGCCTGCCGTTGGTATCGGAGTTAATTTCTTCGAAGAGCAGGCCTGTATCCAAACGTAGGATATGGTGCGGTCCCAACTGAAAGTTAATCCCGCTTCCTACAAAATAGGCATCCAATCCGGGGTTTTCCTGCACTTGGACAAAAAGCGGGCTCTCATCGGGAGAGATGCCCCTGCTCAACCTGACAAAGACATAATTGTCACTTCCGCTGTAGTAGTACCGTGTATTGAACTGATAGTTTTGAATCGTTCGCTCCATCCTTCTCGGCCCAACGGCAGCTCGAAGGTTCAGGTAAAACTTCCCAACATAATGTGTTAGGCCCAAAATCCCGGTAAAATAGTTTTTTCCGTTGATATTCAGTAGTTTGGCCCCGGTTTCTCCTTCAAATCCATCGATAAAACCATAAAACACCGAAGTACTGGCTTTCACATCCGGGAACAAGGATCCAGAGGAAACCCCCAAGCTGCCAAAAAAGTATAGGTTTTCCGTTATGATCGGATAAATATCCATTTCGTACAGTTGGCCCTTATCGAAACCGCGGTCCGAATGGGTGACCCGCCCCAAAAGGGTCGTCTTCTTGAAATTATGCTGGTATTCAAAAATAAAATTTTGCCAATCCTCCCTGTTGTAGTTTTTTCCAAAGCTGAAATACTGGTAGTTCATGCCAAATTCATCACTGACCGTGGCCCTTAGAATAGTATTCAACTGATATCGCTGCCCACCCTTAAGCCCATCGTTTTCAATGAGCTCCAGTGCAAGTTTTCTGGATTCCCCAAGGGAGTCGTTTTCAAAAAGCAACTGTGCTTTCAAGAGTTTAAGTTCCACCTCTCCCGGGTATATGGCCATAAGGGGATCTAAATGGGCCAATGCTTTTTTATGCTCCATCAACCTCATTTGCCTTATAGCCAGGTCTTTGACGGCATAGTAGTTTGGGGCTTTGCGAAGAAGGTATTGAAGGTCTTCCATGGCTTCCCCTAAACGCTTGAGCCTGTGAAATACCCTTATCCTTAGGATGCGGATATCGTGATAATCCGGGGCAAGATCGAGCCCTTTGTTGGCATAGGCCAAAGACATTTCAAGGTTTTGGGCCTTGTACTGGGAGATGCCCTCCTTTAGCAAAACGTCCGTATTTTTCTCTTTTATGCCCTGGGCTGCACAAATTTGTGATGCACAAAACAGCAATAGCACCCCTATTTTTTTCATGGTTATCATTTGGGAAGCAAAAATATTTAAAAAAGGCTGCATTTTTACATCCTTGGGCTCTTTACCAAAAAATTCCCAAAGAGTTTTGAACGCGCTAAATCAGCTGGCCATTTAAAAGCGGAATTCAATTTGATCCGTTGTTCGATCTAATGGTAAAGAATTTCAATTTGGGCCGATTTCATGGAACTGTGTTCGGTCCAATCATAGTAAAGGGAAACATACCCAATTACTTTAAATATAACAGAGTAAATATTTGTTGATTATTCCACGATTAAGGAAAATAAACCTATTGTCCCCGTCGTTTTCTATAATAAAACGCAAGAAAAAGAGGCGGAAAATTTTAACTTGAAGGGGCCTTGACCGGCCAAACAAGTCATCATTCGATGATGTTTAACAATCAACGAAAATTGTTTTTTTATATAAAAGATCTTCATACTGGTATTGGTATCGCTCTAAGGTGATGATTTAAAATAAATTGGTTGAAAAATGACCGTTTTCACTATATTTTCAGGCTTTAGATATAAACATTTACAAAGAAATATTGTTTATTTTTCCATGGCAAAACAAACTTAACCCACCAAAAGTAAATGAAAGACTATAGCCCATTGTTCCATGATAACCCAAACCCCATTTGGGTCCATGAAATGGATAGCAAGAAAATTTTGGAAGTGAACAAGGCGGCTTTGGACCTCTATGGATATTCCCGAAATGAATTTTTATCGCTCTCATTTCAAGATCTTTTATCCGACGATGGTGACCTGGGTTCATCGGCATTGTTCATTGATTTGGGCACCAAGAAAACAGCTTCGTCTCAAAAGGCAATAGTTTTTGGGAAGATGGGAAATCCCATACAATGTAAATTCTCTTTTCAGAAAGTGTTTTTTCAGGACAGCGATTGTATAATGGTGACTGCCACAAACATTGAAGATGCACAAGCGATGAATTCGGAGGAGCAATCCTTTTCCGATTACTTGCGGGTAAGGGCTTCACAGATTGCTAAACTGGGATATTGGAAACTGGATATAGCTACGGGAACATTACTATGGTCGGACGAAGTTTATCATATTTGGGGTGAGGAAAAGGATAAATTCAATGTCACTTTCGATTCTTTTTATAACAGTATTCATCCAGATGATAGGTTGCTTTTTGATCAAGAGCAAGGGAGTGCTATGGAAGGTATGCAAGAACTCGATTTTGTCCATAGGATAATTCGCGGCGATGGAAAAATCAAGTGGGTTCACGAAAAGGGCAGGTTAATCACGAACAGTAGGGGCAAGCCACTCTCGTTTGAAGGGACCGCCCAGGATATTACGGCACAAATTGAGGAGGAACAGCAGCTAAAACTCTTGGAGAGCGTGGTGACCCACACCAACGATGCCGTTATGATCACCGATTCGGGACCTTTGGAAGAAGAAGGCCCAAAAATAGTTTATGTAAACAGGGCTTTTACCCAAATGACAGGATACACCCCAGAAGAGGTCATTGGCAGGACCCCTGATATGCTGAGAGGTCCAAAGACCGACAGAAATGAATTGGAACGGTTCTACAAAACCTTGACCAAAGGGGAACCCTGCGAGGTCATCATTGCCAATTATCGAAAAAACGGGTCGCCGTTCTGGATCAATATCGCAGCTTCGCCCGTTAAGGACGTCCAAGGTAGGGTCTCCCATTATATCGCCATCCAAAGGGATGTTTCCTCAAAAATAAATGCCCAGATCGAAAGGGATTTTCTCTCCAAGATCAGCACCACCTTCAAGGATAATGAAGATCTGGGCAGTTCCCTTGAACAGGTGTGCAGGCTGGTCACCCACCATGGGGATTTCACTTTTTGCGAGGTCTGGCTGCC
>NZ_JAYKYV010000029.1:0-8006 GCF_035818535.1 Flagellimonas halotolerans
AGGTGTCAAAAATGTAGAGTTCTTCCTATTTAGATTAACAACAATTTTTGCATAAACACAACAATTGGTCTTGATCCGAAATCCTGAAACAAATTTTAAGAACAGCCCCAAATAGAAAAGAGCCCTGCCACTTGGGTCAAGACTCTTTTACGAGAACACTATATGAAAATGAAAAAATTACTTTCTAATTAATTACAATGTAAATGTACCCCGCAACTCCACACCAGTGAAATTATTGTTGTGAAGTCACGTTTACTTGTTGTGATATGATAGTTTTTTGTAATTATTTAGCTGCTTTTTGCATTAGAACTGTTTATTCTGAAGGATTGTAACTACTGAAGAATCTGAGTTTCTCGCTATCCCCATTCGACTGTGCCCAGGGTGACAGCTCGAAATGACCTGCGATAGCATTGGTGTGATTCGTGAAATTCGTGTCAGCCAATAAAGAACGATTTAAGAAGATTCTCCTAGCAAGCAGTTGTCATTCCGTGCGATTGCTGAGCGAAGTACAACATGGAACCCATATGGTGAAACCCTGAGACAAGTTCAGGCTGACGCTTAGAAATGAATGGGGCAATCCTTTTTTTTGATTCTTAAATCAAAATTGAGAATCTTCGCAAAGCTCAGATGACACAGAACTGAATTAGAGTAATTTGTGGAATTCGTGTCAGGCTAAAAGTTCAGGGGTAGCCTTAAATAGAAAAGAGCCCTGCCACTTGGGTCAAGACTCTTTTACGAGAACACTATATGAAAATGAAAAAATTACTTTCTTTTTTTATTACATGGTAAAACTACCACGAGTGTTCCCGTAAACGAAATTATTGTTGTGAAGTGTCCTAATTCTGTGGTTTTTTGGGAGTTTTAGTATATCCCATCGATTTATGGTACTGCTTTTACGATGTTTGACAGCACGCCATTCACATCAAAATACGGTTCCTCGGCCAAACCTGTCCTAACAACGACCAAGTCTTTGGAAGGAATAATAAATACATGTTGGCCTTCAAAACCGTTGCAAGAAAACATATCGTTAGGCACATCGGGGTACTTACCTTCGGCGTTCAGCCAAAAATGTGCCCCATAAGTGCCATCAGAGTTTATGGTGGGCTTAGTGATGTAATCTACCCAAGTAGAATCAAACAATTGTTCTCCGTTCCAATTGCCTTTATCCAAATATAGCTGTCCAAAACGGGCCCAATCGCGTGTACTGGCCCATGCATAGGAAGACCCCACGTAGTTCCCTGCAATATCAGCCTCCAAAATCATAGAGTACATTCCAATCTTATCGATCAAGGCGGAGTAGGGAAAGTTCAAATATTCTTGATGGCTTCTAAACTGTTGCCGTAGAATTCCAGATAATAGATTGGTGGTGCCCGAGGAATAGTTCCAAATCTCGGTTGGTTCAGCAACTGCTTTTTTATTACGCTGCGCCTGTGTCATATCACTGTCCAAAAACAGCATACGGGTAACATCCGAAATGCCCGTATAATCTTCATCCCATTTTAAACCACTTTGCATACGCAACAAATGGTTCAAAGTAATGTTTTTTCTTTCATCATCTTTCCATTCAGGAATAGGAGCGGGCCAATCCATTTCCAACTTGCCCTGATGTTCTAAAATCCCGTAGCAAGTGGCCAACACGCTCTTGGTCATGGACCAGCCCAAAATGGGGGTATCCTTATCAAATCCATCAATATATTTTTCGGTAATCAAATGCCCCTTGTACAAAATGAGCATAGTCCGTGTTTTTTGTGTTTCGGGCTCAGAAAATGCCATCGCCATCGCTTTGTTGATTTGATCCATATCCACTTCTGGCAGCACGGTATCTACAGGTGACGCTTGCCCGTAGGGATAGGGAATAGTATCTGGAGCTTGGTTTCTTTGTGGTTTGATGGTCAATGCGCTTGGGTCATAATCATCATTGATCAAAACCGTACCCAATCCATCGCGATGTACCGCTGTACGCTTCATCAGACCATAAACGGTTGAAGAGGCGGATTCCTCATTTTTATTTACCTCTGTCGAAGCAATCTCGATCAAAGGAGCACTATTGTCATATTGGTTCATGCTAGCCGCGGAGCGATTGGCCACAAACACACCAGAAGCCACATTTTTGGCGGCATAACCGGAAATAATATTCAATTTGGGGTAATTCAGGTAAACAACTACTCCGATAACAACAAGGAGAAGCAGTAAAACACGCTTAAGTAGTTTCATGGTATAGTATGTATTTGTAACTTTCTGCATCTAAATATAAACAATTATACATGTCCAACATCGGATTGATCATTGAGGAACGTAGTAGGGATATTGGCGACTTTTTAGTGGGAAGACTGATTCCTTTCCGTAAAAAGCGCATGATCGGCCCCTTTATTTTTATAGACCATATGGGTCCCACACAGTTAGGGCCTGAAAAGTATATGGATGTGAATCAGCATCCGCATATGGGTTTATCCACTTTGACATTTATGTTGGAGGGGGAAATTATCCACGAGGACAGTCTTGGCACCCATCAACGGATAAGACCTGGCTCCGTAAATTGGATGACGGCAGGAAAGGGAGTAACCCACACCGAAAGGACCCCACAAGACCTGCGCAATGGCAACACCTTTACCGCCCATGGTTATCAGATTTGGGTAGCCTTGCCAAAGGAACTGGAGGATATGGAACCCCAATTCCACCATATTGATGAAAAGGATATTCCCAAATGGTTAGATGCCAATACGGAATTTAAATTGGTGGCAGGAGAAGGCTATGGGAAAAAATCACCTGTGCCGGTACATTCCAACCTTTTTATGGTAGAGGTAAAAACTACAGGGGCCTATACACTCAATGTAAATGGCCAATTAAAGGGAGAAATCGGTATCTGCATTGTGGAAGGAAGCATTGAAGCTTGTGGCGAAACGGTAGGAGAAGGGAATATTTTGGTATCCAAAGTGGAGGACACCTGCAACATTAAGCTAAAACCAAATACACATTTATTGCTGTTTGGAGGCGAGCCTTTTCCCGAGGAACGTTATATTTATTGGAATTTTGTCTCCTCTAGCAAAGAAAAACTGGAACAGGCCAAAAAAGCATGGAGAGATAAAACTTTTCCAATGATGGAAAACGATGATACCTATGTTCCATTGCCCAACTAAAACCCTCAACCCCGACACCCTGACCAGCCAATGCCAAACAGACCTTTATATTTTTATTCCTTGACTGCCTTTGTGCTCATACTTTTAATGGGTTCTTGCAACAAGGAAAAGCCAAAATCAAAAGAAGCTCAACTCTATTCTAAATACTGTGCCAGTTGTCACCTACCGCCCAAGATCGATGCATTGCCCAAGAATGTTTGGAAAGAATATGTGCTCCCCGCCATGATGGAACGTATGGAAGTGGAAGGCTTGTACCAAGACAACAATGTGGCAGAATATGGTTTTCGACCCAAAATCACACTCAAAGAGTGGGCACAACTGGAAACCTATATCGTATCTAATGCCCCAGAATATTTGGAAGCTATACCCATGCCACAAACCGACACTCTCGTACAATTTAAGACCAAAACTTATTCCTTGGATGATGAAAATGGGGCTATGGTGACCTATCTGGAGTTTTTGGACAAGGATAACGAAGTATATTACGGTGACCTTTCAGGAAATTTGGGTGTTTTTAATTTTAGTGAAGAAAAATCAACCGCTATTTACCAAGGAAAGAGTCCTGTAACATGGTATAGCAAAAAGGATTCCCTAGAAATTATCAGTGAAGTGGGCATTATCCGTCCTTCTGAATTGATCAAGGGAAAAATGATTGGAAAAGTAGGTAAAGATACCCTTTCAATGAACCACGATTTTCATAGACCGGTCCATACACTTTTGGAAGACCTTAATAATGATGGTGTACATGAACTTATAGTCAGTGAATTTGGTAATGAGACAGGGCAACTGTCCTTAATGGTCAAAAATAAATCAGGAGGGTACGACAAAAAAACATTGCTCAATCTTCCGGGAGCCATTAAAACCGTGATCAAGGACATGAACCAAGATGGCAAAAAAGACATTGTGGCATTAATGACCCAAAGCAGAGAGAGTATTACCGTTTTTTATCAAACAGAAAACCTAGATTTTGAAGCAGAAAACATTCTGGAGTTTAGTCCTGTTTTTGGAACCAGTTGGTTTGAGTTTGTGGATTACAATGGTGATGGTCTGGAAGATATAATTACAGTACAAGGCGATAATGCAGACATTTCCTATGTGCACAAACCCTATCACGGTATGCGAATCTATCTCAATAATGGTAATAGTACCTATTCCGAAGCCTTCTTTTATCCCATGCACGGCGCAACGCGGGTACTCTCTCGCGATTTTGATCAAGATGGAGACCTTGATTTTGCCTTGATCAGTACATTTCCCAACTATCAAGAGTTTCCCGAGCTTACTTTTGTCTATTTGGAAAACAAGGATTCCGACAGTTTTGAATTTACCACAAACATTTTGCAAGACCCTTCTATGGCACGCTGGTTTTTAATGGATGCCTCGGATATTGATAACGATGGCGACGAGGATATTGTTTTAAGCTCCTTAACTTTAGGCTTTACTCCAGTTCCTAAAGTTTTGACCGAACGTTGGAAGAACGATAATGTGGATATTATGGTCTTGGAAAATGTATTGTATTGAAAAGGTGGACTTTTATAGCATTTCTAATTTTGATGGGGTGTTCCCAAAAGAAAGCACCTGTGGAACCACCTGCAAAATATAAATGGTACGGCCATGAAGTCACCGCATCAGCATATAATTCCGTTTTTTGGCAAACGGATAGCATCAACCCATCCGTAGCGGCGTGGGGAGACACCTTAAAACCGGGGATGAAAAGCATAGCAGTTTCACGAGATCTAATTAAAATGGGGCTCACTCATAACACCATGGTAAAAATAGATACCTTTCCCGACACATTTTATGTAAAGGACAAAATGCATTATCGCTGGCGCAACCGAATAGACATTTACATGGGAAAAGACGTTAAAAAAGCACGCGAATGGGGCAGAAAAAAATTGATTATCTGTTATGCCGTTTCCATTGATTCCATAAATACCACAAATGAAGAAAACTAGTTTAATTCTATGGGCCTTGGCCATGGTGGCATGCTCCACTCAAAAGAAAATTGTGGATATTCCCATTATTTTTGATGAACAACGGGTTGAACTGACCAAGGAATATTTATTAAACAGATATGAAATAGAGCAGGACACTCCCATAATAACCCCAAAAATGGTGGTTTTGCATTGGACAGCCATTCCATCTCTTAAAAAATCATTTGAAGCCTTTAATAGGTCTACCTTGCCCAACTGGCGTCCGGACATAGAAAACGTAAGTGGTCTTAATGTTTCTGCACATTTTTTGGTAGACCAAGATGGAACCATTTATCGTTTAATGCCCGAAACCACCATGGCGCGCCATACAATTGGTTTAAACCATTGCGCAATCGGAATAGAAAATGTTGGTGGCACAGAGGTACTTCCCTTGACCAAGCAGCAACTCAAATCCAATATTTATTTGGTCAAGTATCTAGCTTCAAAATATGATATTGATTATGTAATCGGCCACCAAGAATACACCTTGTTTGAAGATCATCCGCTCTGGCTGGAAGTGGACGATAGTTATCGTACAGAAAAAACAGATCCTGGGATGGATTTTGTGGAAAAAGTGAGAAATGCCACTAAAAAATTTAACTTTAAGCCTGTTCCAGCAAAACAGTAAAAAATGATAAAGAAATTAATGTCTTTTGCAATCTTGTTAATGTTTGCATTTTCCATGCACGCACAAGATGAATTGACCTCCAACTTGTATGAAACTTATGAGAATTACAAAGAGTCTAGCATAGGGAAACGAAGAATAAAACATGCAGATATTCAGCCCTTGATTCAAAAATTTAAGGCCAACCCAAAATTTGAAGTACAAAAAGTAGGGGAGTCCATTCAAGGTCGGGATTTGCATTTGATCAGCATTGGTTCTGGTGACAGTAATATTTTTCTGTGGTCGCAAATGCACGGGGATGAACCAACGGCTACGCAAGCCATTTTTGATATTCTGAATTTTTTGGACGCCCCCGAGTTTAATGAGGAGAAAGAAGCTATCCTATCCAAATTGAAGCTCCATTTTTTGCCCATGCTCAATCCAGATGGGGCAGAAGTGTTCACAAGACGTAATGCCTTGGGTGTGGATATTAATAGAGATGCTTTACGATTACAATCCCCAGAAAGTCAAACATTAAAAAGGCTTAGAGATAGTTTAGACGCCGATTTTGGCTTTAACCTTCATGATCAGAGCAAGTACTATAATGCAGAACGAACAGAAAAGCCTGCTACTATTTCCTATTTGGCTACCGCTTTTAATTACGAAAAGGATATCAACGAAGTACGTGCCAATGCAATGAAGGTAATTGTGTACATGAACAAGATCATACAAAACTATGCCCCTGGACAAGTGGGGCGTTACAGTGATGATTTTGAACCTCGCGCTTTCGGGGACAATATTGCCAAATGGGGCACCAGCTTAATTTTGATTGAATCAGGAGGTTACCCTGATGATCCAGAGAAGCAGGAAATCCGAAAATTGAACTATGTTTCCATTCTTTCGGCATTGTATACCATTGCAAACGAATCTTTTAAAAACATTCCCCCCGAAGATTATGAAAAAATACCTCGCAACGATCGTATGTTGTTCGATCTGAAGATAGAGAACGTGACCTACGAACTTATGGGAGACGATTACATTCTTGATCTGGGCATTTTTAATCACGAAGTAGATTTGGAAGGGCACAACCAATTTTATTACAAAAGTTCAGTCGCCGACCAAGGTGATTTATCTACCTTTTACGGATATAAAACTTTTGATGCCTATGGTTATAAAATTGTTCCACCAAAGGTGGCACAAGTTGCTCGTATTGAGAACCCGATGGATTTATTAAAAGACGGTGTGGCCTACGTTAAAACAGAAAAACCGGAAAAAAGTGCATTTGTACACTTTCCCTTGATATTAGTTAATGATGCTTTTAAGTTGAAAAGCTTTAGGCTGCAACCAGGTATCAACCCCACCTTCTTTTTGGAGAAAGAGGGCAAGCTTACGCACGCCGTGATCAATGGTTTTTTGATAGACCTCTCCAAACCGTTGGAGCAGCAGAACACAGGTAATGGACTAATCAATGGCAAATAATTATCATAAATAGCAAACTACCTCGGGACAAGCCCTAGAGGCATTGGTAGGAAAACATATTTTGATTTCGAGGCAAGTCTCGGAGCATTTAAATCTCGATTATCGAGTAAATAACCCTTTAATATATAACAATGAAGAAACAAATTTTAGTAGGATTATGCCTATTGGCAGCGCAATTTACATTCGCACAAGAACCCATCAATCTTTTTAATGGAGAAAATCTTGATGGTTGGATCAATCATGGGGAAGAAAAATGGTTTGTGGAAGACGGTTTGCTAATCTGTGAGAGTGGCCCCAAAGGCGAATACGGATATTTGTCCACAGAAAAATTCTACAAGGATTTTGAATTGACCTTGGAATTTAAACAAGAGGCCGATGGCAATAGTGGTGTTTTTATCCGCTCCACTTTTGAAGGCACTAAAGTAACAGGATGGCAAGTAGAAGTAGCCCCTCCAGGAAAGGATACAGGCGGTATTTATGAATCCTACGGTCGTGGTTGGTTGATCAAGCCCGACCCGGAAAAGGACAAAGCCCTGAAAATGGGGGAGTGGAACACTATGAAAATCCGTGTGGAAGGTTCCAAAGTCACTTCGTGGTTAAACGGAGTACAAATGGTACACTTGGATGACGAAAAAATTGGTGAAGGCGAAGGAGCCATTGCCCTGCAAATACACGATGGTGGTGGTATTCGGGTCAAGTGGCGAAACATTGAACTTGTTCCTTTGGATTAAGAAAAAAGAAAGAAGCCGTCTCATTTCACAGAATGGGGCGGTTTTTTAATTTGGTGTCTTTGACCTCTTAATTTTCCTATTTTGG
>NZ_JAYKYV010000030.1:0-3412 GCF_035818535.1 Flagellimonas halotolerans
AAAAAAAGCCCCCCACTTACGTGAGGGGCTTCAAAGAAGGCGGCGACCTACTCTCCCACCTGGTGTGGCAGTACCATCGGCGCAAACGGGCTTAACTTCCCTGTTCGGAATGGAAAGGGGTGGGCCCCGTCGCCATGGCCACCTAGATCTTAAATATCTTGAATGTTCATGATATGACATATTATGGGACGGACCTTGCGGTCGTCAAAAAAGAGCCAACGAAGTTTGTAGTTTCAAGGAACCGCCGAGAGGGCGGCTGCGCAAGCTTACGGGCAATTAGTACCGCTCGGCTGCATGCATCGCTGCACTTCCACCTACGGCCTATCGACGTGGTCATCTCCCACGGCCCTTTAAAGAGATCTCATCTTGTGGCGGGTTTCGCGCTTATATGCTTTCAGCGCTTATCCCATCCCGACTTAGCTACCCGGCGATGCCCCTGGCGGGACAACCGGCGCACCAGCGGTCGGTCCAACCCGGTCCTCTCGTACTAGGGTCAGGTCCACTCAAATCTCTAACGCCCGCAGTAGATAGAGACCGAACTGTCTCACGACGTTCTGAACCCAGCTCGCGTGCCACTTTAATGGGCGAACAGCCCAACCCTTGGGACCTTCTCCAGCCCCAGGATGTGACGAGCCGACATCGAGGTGCCAAACCCCCCCGTCGATGTGAGCTCTTGGGGGAGATCAGCCTGTTATCCCCGGCGTACCTTTTATCCTTTGAGCGATGGCCCTTCCATACGGAACCACCGGATCACTATGCTCTAGTTTCCTACCTGTTCGACCTGTATGTCTCACAGTCAAGCGCCCTTGTGCCATTGCACTCTGCACACGATTGCCAACCGTGTTGAGGGCACCTTTAGAAGCCTCCGTTACTCTTTTGGAGGCGACCACCCCAGTCAAACTACCCACCACGCACTGTCCCCCGCTAGGGGTTAGGCCCCGATCAAACAAAGGCTGGTATTTCAACAACGGCTCCTCCACGCCTGGCGACGCAGATTCAAAGCCTCCCAGCTATCCTACACATTGTTTGACCAAGGTCAATACGAAGCTATAGTAAAGGTGCACGGGGTCTTTTCGTCCCACTGCGGGTAACCGGCATCTTCACCGATACTACAATTTCACCGAGATCATGGTTGAGACAGTGCCCAGATCGTTGCACCATTCGTGCAGGTCGGAACTTACCCGACAAGGAATTTCGCTACCTTAGGACCGTTATAGTTACGGCCGCCGTTTACCGGGGCTTCAGTTCAACGCTTCACCACAAGTGGCTGACGTCTCCCTTTAACCTTCCGGCACCGGGCAGGTGTCAGGCCCTATACGTCATCTTTCGATTTGGCAGAGCCCTGTGTTTTTGATAAACAGTCGCCTGGGCCTATTCACTGCGGCTCCCCCGGAGGGGAGCGACGCTTCTCCCGAAGTTACGCGTCCATTTTGCCTAGTTCCTTAACCATGAATCTCTCGAGCGCCTTAGAATTCTCATCCCGACCACCTGTGTCGGTTTACGGTACGGGCCGCAATGCTCGCTTTTCTTGGAGGCAGCGCCGCTGGATTATCGACGCGGCCGTGGCCTTGTCGTACTATCGCTTGCGCTTCAACGTGCTATTCCGTCAGCACGCACCAACTAAGCTGCCCCGTCACTTTTGTCGCATTGCGGGTACGGGAATATTAACCCGTTGTCCATCCACTGCCCCTTCCGGGTTCGTGTTAGGTCCCGACTGACCCCCGGCTGATTAGCATGGCCGGGGAAACCTTGGTCTTTCGGCGTGCGGGTTTCTCGCCCGCATTATCGTTACTTATGCCTACATTTTCGTTTCTGTACGCTCCAGCACACCTCGCAGTGCACCTTCGGCGCCGAACAGAATGCTCCCCTACCCCTTACAGCAAGCTGTAAAGCCATAGCTTCGGTAATGTGCTTATGCCCGATCATTATCCATGCGGGACCGCTCGACCAGTGAGCTGTTACGCACTCTTTAAATGAATGGCTGCTTCCAAGCCAACATCCTGGCTGTCTAAGCAGTCCCACCGCGTTTTGTCAACTTAGCACATATTTGGGGACCTTAGCTGATGGTCCGGGTTCTTTCCCTCTCGGACATGGACCTTAGCACCCATGCCCTCACTGCCCTGAAACATTATATAGCATTCGGAGTTTGTCAGGAATTGGTAGGCGGTGAAGCCCCCGCATCCAATCAGTAGCTCTACCTCTATATAACTATCAGAACGCTGCACCTAAATGCATTTCGGGGAGTACGAGCTATTTCCGAGCTTGATTGGCCTTTCACCCCTACCCACAGGTCATCCCAAGACTTTTCAACGTCAACGGGTTCGGTCCTCCACTATGTGTTACCACAGCTTCAACCTGCCCATGGGTAGATCGCACGGTTTCGCGTCTACTACTACCGACTATAACGCCCTGTTCAGACTCGCTTTCGCTACGGCTGCGCACCATAAGTGCTTAACCTTGCCGGTAAAAGTAACTCGTAGGCTCATTATGCAAAAGGCACGCCGTCACCAGTAAACTGGCTCCGACCGCTTGTAGGCGTATGGTTTCAGGGTCTATTTCACTCCGTTGTTCACGGTTCTTTTCACCTTTCCCTCACGGTACTGGTTCACTATCGGTCTCCCAGGAGTATTTAGCCTTGGCGGATGGTCCCGCCGGATTCACACAGGGTTTCACGTGCCCCGCGCTACTCAGGATACCACTATCTTCAACGCTCCTTGCCCGTACGGGACTGTCACCCATATCGTGCAGCTTTCCAACTGCTTCCGGTTCGTCGCGCAAAGAACATTGTGGTCCTACAACCCCGTCATTGCCTAAACAACAACGGTTTGGGCCAGTCCGATTTCGCTCGCCGCTACTCTCGGAATCACTCTTGTTTTCTCTTCCTCCGCCTACTTAGATGTTTCAGTTCAGCGGGTTCGCCCACCTTGCGGTGTGACTGGCCTTCAACCAGCCGGGTTGCCCCATTCGGATACCCGCGGATCAATGCTCATGTGCAGCTCCCCGCGGTTTTTCGCAGCTTATCACGTCCTTCGTCGCCTCTGAGAGCCTAGGCATTCCCCATACGCCCTTCTTTTGCTTGTCGCACCTGTACCTAAGTACAAATGCCCTCTCGTAATCCTTAATGTTCTATTCTACTTCGTGTTTCTTCTTTGACTTCGCAATGAAACGACCTATGTCGTCCCTTGCTCCGTCCCAATATGTCAATGAACTTGTGGCGGGCCGCCAATGGCGATAATATCACCGTGGACGGCATTTGCCGTGGTGGAGAATATCGGAGTCGAACCGATGACCTCCTGCGTGCAAGGCAGGCGCTCTAGCCAGCTGAGCTAATCCCCCATTTTTCAGTTATGAGTTATTAGTTAGGAGTTATGAGTGATAACCCTGTAACTCAACTTCTAAAATTTCCAATACT
>NZ_JAYKYV010000030.1:3507-4777 GCF_035818535.1 Flagellimonas halotolerans
TACTTTTTCTCAATGAACTTCCTTCGTAGTCTCAGGCAGACTCGAACTGCCGACCTCTACATTATCAGTGTAGCGCTCTAACCAGCTGAGCTATGAGACTGTCTTGGCCTTATATTTTGCCTTATACCAAAAAAACATATCATAAACGACAGCACAAAGGTCCTAAGGACCACCTCGCGCAAGGACCCCATTCCGGGCGTCTCTTTCTCTAGAAAGGAGGTGTTCCAGCCGCACCTTCCGGTACGGCTACCTTGTTACGACTTAGCCCTAGTTACCGATTTTGCCCTAGGCCGCTCCTCTCGGTGACGGACTTCAGGCACTCCCGGCTTCCATGGCTTGACGGGCGGTGTGTACAAGGCCCGGGAACGTATTCACCGGATCATGGCTGATATCCGATTACTAGCGATTCCAGCTTCACGGGGTCGAGTTGCAGACCCCGATCCGAACTGTGACCGGTTTTGTAGATCCGCGCCCCCTTGCGGGGTGGCTTCCCTCTGTACCGGCCATTGTAGCACGTGTGTAGCCCAGGACGTAAGGGCCGTGATGATTTGACGTCGTCCCCACCTTCCTCTCGGTTTGCACCGGCAGTCCCGCTAGAGTCCCCATCTTTACATGCTGGCAACTAACGGTAGGGGTTGCGCTCGTTATAGGACTTAACCTGACACCTCACGGCACGAGCTGACGACAACCATGCAGCACCTTGCAGGCGGTCCGAAGAAAGGGGTGTCTCCACCCCATGCAGCCTGCATTTAAGCCCTGGTAAGGTTCCTCGCGTATCATCGAATTAAACCACATGCTCCACCGCTTGTGCGGGCCCCCGTCAATTCCTTTGAGTTTCATTCTTGCGAACGTACTCCCCAGGTGGGATACTTATCACTTTCGCTTGGCCACGGAGACCGAGGTCCCCACAGCTAGTATCCATCGTTTACGGCGTGGACTACCGGGGTATCTAATCCCGTTCGCTACCCACGCTTTCGTCCATCAGCGTCAGTACATGGTTGGCCACCTGCCTTCGCGATCGGTGTTCTATGTGATATCTATGCATTTCACCGCTACACCACATGTTCCGGCGACCCCACCATGACTCAAGACCTGCAGTATCAAAGGCAATTTTATGGTTGAGCCACAAACTTTCACCCCTGACTTACAGGCCCGCCTACGGACCCTTTAAACCCAATGATTCCGGATAACGCTCGGACCCTCCGTATTACCGCGGCTGCTGGCACGGAGTTAGCCGGTCCTTATTCTTACGGTACCGTCAGACACCTAC
>NZ_JAYKYV010000031.1:0-1751 GCF_035818535.1 Flagellimonas halotolerans
AAAGAAGCCGTCTCATTTCACAGAATGGGGCGGTTTTTTAATTTGGTGTCTTTGACCTCTTAATTTTCCTATTTTGGTGAAGGGATAAATTTTCCAAGTGGCCCTATGCCGCTTTTTTGCGCATATTGTGGGCCAATGCGTGCAATCCGAACTCCAATTCCACCTTTTTGATTCCTTTATGGGTAAATCGTTTGAAGTTACGGTTCGATTTGATATGACCGAACACCGGTTCCACATCCGCGGTCCGTCTTTTTCGCCTTTCTATGCCCTCTTCGCTGGTGAGCCTTTTCCTGACGGCCTCTTTGTGACGTTCCAGTTGGTGGTTGCGCTCTACTTTTCGGTCGTATTTTGACTTATGGCACATTCCGCGCAGTGAGCAGCCCTGGCAGTTCCTGGCCTGGTAAATACTGGTTGTTTGCCGGTAACCGGATTTGGTGGTCCTTTTCTGATCGTGTGTTCGCTCCATATGCTGTCCCATCGGGCATACGTAATAGTCACCTTCCGCATTATAGTGTAGGTTATTTCTGTTAAAATCGTCCTTTCCATTTTTCTTTTTCTTGGATTTGTAGGTCTGTTCCTCTTTGTCAAAGGTGTTGTACTTCACGTAGCCCTCGATTCCCACATTTTCAAGGTACCCATAGTTCTCCTCACTGCCGTAGCCGGCATCGGCGGTCAGGTTTTCGGGGAGTGCCCCGTAAAGGTATTCATAGGTCTGCAGGTGCGGTTTGAGCGTGTGGATGTCATTGGTGGTCTGGTGGAGACTGTAATGGATGATAAACTGTGACTCGGAACTGATCTGTACGTTGTAACCGGGCTTGAGCTGCCCGTTCTGCATATGGTCCTCTTTCATCCGCATGAAGGTGGCGTCGGGATCGGTCTTGCTGTAACTGTTGCGCCCGGCCAGTAGCGCTTCCTGCCCTTCGTACTTTTCTATATTGGCGGGAAAGTGCTTTTCAATGTACCGTGCTTTGGCCCTCTGTTTGCTGCCGACCCCGGGGTTTCCCTTGAGTATTTTATTGATCTTTTGGGCGGTCCTTTCCACTTTCTCCCTGTCCATTTTCGTGAAGTCCGGTGGTGTTGGATCTTTGTCCTCTTCATCGGCCACGCTCTGGGCGTACTGCCAAAGCTCTTCCAGCTGTTCTGACATTTTCTCCCTGCGCGTTTTGATGGCATTGCCCCATACAAAGGTGTACCGACCTGCCATAGACTCTATCTTGGTGCCATCGGTAAAGACTTCCTTAAGGGTGACCAGTCCTTCCTCGGCCAGGAGCAGTACCACCTGCTTGAAGATATCCTTGAAGATGGTCTTGAGTTTTTTGCTACGGAAACGGGCGATGGTGTTGTGATCGGCTACCTGTCGGGCGGACAGCCACATATAATTGATGTTCTCGCGCATGGCCTTTTCGATCTTCCTGGAGGAGTAGGTGTTGTCCATATAAGCATAGACCATTACCTTGAGCATCATTTTGGGATGGTAGCTCGGTTTACCCTCCCGGCTGTACTCTGCAACGAGCAACCCTAGGTCAAGTTGTTCGATCACCCCATTGACCACACGCACCGGATGGTTCTGCGGGATCAGTTCTTCTATGCTGGGTGGAAAAAGCCAATTTTGCTGTTGGTTGTAATCTTGAAAATTGGTGTTCATGCGTCTGGTTATCAGACTATAATTTACGCTAAATACAGGATGAAAACAAGCAAATGCTCCTGTATATTCAATAAAAAAGCTGTCCCGGTTATGAGACAGCTTCTTT
>NZ_JAYKYV010000032.1:0-1352 GCF_035818535.1 Flagellimonas halotolerans
GTATTGGATCCATACATTGACCTACTGAAGGTTCTCCTTCCCGAACTATTGATTACCCATTTCGATATTGCCAAGCATGAAATAAACAAAGATGTCCTTCATCTTCATTTTGAAGAGAAGAATGATATCCCAAAAGAGCTTTCCTCCAGGATGCTTATTTCACACGGTTTTCATAAGGAAGTCACCATTCAGGATTTTCCTGTCCGCGGCAAGAATGTTTATTTACATATCAAACGCCGTCGATGGCTGGACAAAACCACAGGGCAGGCCGTGCACCGAAATTGGGATCTGGTGGCACAGGGAACTCGTATGACCGTAGAGTTCGCTGCTTTTTTAAAAGTACTTGGTCAGTACCAAGCCTAACGATTGCCATACCATCGGTAGTTTTTATGGGGTTAACGGCAAGAAGCTTCAACGGCAATATCGAGATTGCCTAAGTGAGTTCAAAGAATGGAAAGATAAGCCCCACGCTAAAGACTGGTTGATCTTTCCTGAGAATATGGGCAAGTATCTATCCATTGATGAGACCGCACTATCCAAGGGGGAACTCTACACTATCATCACCAATAAAAAAGCTAAAGGCAGGAAAGGGGCTATTGTGGCCATACTTGCGGGAACCAAAGCTGAACCTATTATAGAACAACTGCTTAAAATCCCAAAGACACTTAGGGATAGGGTAAAAGAGATTACTTTGGATATGGCACATTCAATGAAAATGATTGCCAAAAAATGCTTTCCTAAAGCCATACAGGTCACAGACCGTTTTCATGTACAAAAACTGGCACTGGAAGCACTACAGGATATTAGGATCAAACATCGATGGGAAGCTATAGACTTAGAAAATGAACAGATCAAACAGGCTAAGGGTGCACAAAAAGGATTCATTCCGGAGACCTTTCCCAATGGGGATACCAGAAAACAACTCTTGGCCAGAAGCAGGTACCTGCTCTATAAAGCTCCAAACAATTGGACACAAAATCAACACATACGGTCCAAAATCCTCTTTGAACAATACCCCGACATTAAAAAAGCATATAATCCAGTACAAGGATTGAGAAACATATTCAATACGGCCACCTCCATACAAGCTGCTTACACCAGGTTGGCCCACTGGTATAAGGATGTAGAACAAACAGGGTTTAAAGCCTTCAACACCATAGCAAATACAATAACCCTTAACTATAGATCCATCCTGAACTATTTTATCAATAGAAGTACAAATGCTTCAGCAGAGTCCTTCAATGCAAAAATAAAAGCCTTTAGGGCTCAGTTTAGAGGTGTCAAAAATGTAGAGTTCTTCCTATTTAGATTAACAACAATTTTTGCATAAACACAACAATTGGTCTTGATCC
>NZ_JAYKYV010000033.1:0-1271 GCF_035818535.1 Flagellimonas halotolerans
TTTTTCATATACTCTAATAAATTACAAGTTATTAAGCCACTTTTTTAGTGGAGCTGGTTATTTTTTTTTCTCTTGGGTCCAGACATATATGGTCCTGGCAGTATGGAGTCTTGTTTTTTACCACACTGTAGATGGTTCTTAGCATTTTGTTGGATACATTGTTCATGATCAAATAGTGGGGTTTTCCTTCCATTTGTTTCTTTTGGTAATACAGCCTATATTCCTTATTATGCTTGACAGCGGATTTAGATCCCATGTACAATAAAGATTTGAGTTTTCGGTCCGCAAAGGGGCTTGTCCTTGGCTTTCCCACCATTTTCCCCGACTCATTGGGGAAAGGGCAGACCCCTGCGTAAGATGCCGCTTTTCGAGCGGTATCAATATTTTTAAAGTTCCCGGTCTTGATGATCAGATCCGTTGCGATTACGGGGCCTATTCCTTTTATACCGGTGACCAATCCATAATTCTCATGAAGTTCCGTGTCGGCCTTTATGATCGCTTCGATCTCCGACTCAACGGCACAGACTTCAGCATCAAGGTTCGATAGGGCCCGGTCGGTATATCGTTGCTCGCTGATGCTCTGCATAGGGCCTTTGGATCGGCTATGGACTCCTGTCCGTAAAACCTTTCTTGCTTTGACCAGCCGGGAACGCAGGGCATACAGGGATTTTAGCTCTGCCATGGTTTCTGTACCATAGGTTTTAAAAGTGAGCCTGTCATAAAAGCGTTCCCCATATTCCCTGATCCTCCCAGCATCCATGGAATCTGACTTCCCCTTGATCAGCCCCAGGCTGTGTTTGATGGTGTAGCCCGGGACCAAGGCTATCTTTATTCCCTTTTGGTTACTGAGAAAGACCAATAGGTCCCCATAGGTTCCCGTGTTCTCCGCACACAGAACAGCACCCTCTGCCACTTTGTCCAGAAACTTCGATATACCGTTCAGCTGGTTTTTCACTTGTTGTTGTTTTTCCTTTCCGTTTTTGTCGATGTAGTTGACATCGAATTTTTCCATTGACAGATCTATTCCGTAAACTTGCATAAATGAATTTATTTATGCTCCACATTGAGTGGCTGAAATCGTGATAATGGGTTTTTCCCTAAATACTCTCTGGCTTTAACTCAATAAATCTGCTGTTCTTAATATGAAACTTAGATTTTATCTATTAGATCGTTAAAGTTAGGGCAGCAGATGGAGCTTTTTTTGCCAAGGTAACACTTCACGATTCATTCTCTTTTCTTGTCTTTATTTTTATAGAATACAAACTAACGAT
>NZ_JAYKYV010000034.1:0-1226 GCF_035818535.1 Flagellimonas halotolerans
GACGAAAGGAAAAGGGCCGCAGGGGCACTGGAGGCTGCCTTTCGGGAGAAAAACCAGATCCTGGAGAGCATCGGGGATGCCTTTTTTGCCATGAAGGAGGACTTCACGGTGACCTATTGGAACAAGACCGCGGAACGCTTACTAGGGGTGAAAAGGGAGGACCTTGTCGGCAAAAATCTTTGGGAGGTGTTCCCCGATGCGATGGACCTGCCTTCCTACACCAACTACAACAAGGTGCTCAAGACCCGTGAACCCATCTCCTTTGAGGATTATTATGGCCTTTGGTTGGAGGTCAATGCCTATCCATCGCAAGAGGGCATCAGTGTGTTTTTTAGGGACATTACCCAAAAAAAGAAGGCAAACGAGAAAATTTTGCACAAGACGCAACAGCTGGACATCATTGCCGAGATGAACACCGAGCTGCTCAATTATGACGACTGGTTCAAAGTAGTTGAAAAAGCGTTCGGGAAAGTGGGCAAGTGCATTAAAGCGGACCGGATATATTATTTCCAAAACTCCCTTAATGAAAAAACAGGCGAACTGGAAACCAGCCAGCGTTTGGAATGGAGCAGGGAAGAGGCTCTTTCACAAGTCAACAACCCCATACTCCAGAATGTTCCCTTTAGTATGGTACAGGATTTTATGCAGCCCCTGGCCCAAAATAAGGCTTTCAAGGCCATAGTCAGTGAGATGCCGGATACAGAGACCAAAAGGCTTCTTCTTGAACAGGATATCAGATCCATTTTGGTATTCCCGTTATGGGTCAATAAAAAGTTTTGGGGTTTTATTGGTTTTGACGACTGTAAAAACGAAAGAAATTGGAGTCAAGATGATATTTCCTTTCTAAGAACCATAACGACCAACCTTGCCACGGCAATAGAAACCTCCATGACCAACCAAGAACTGGAACGCTCCTATAATGAAAAGAACCAGATCTTGGAGAGCATCGGGGACGCCTTTTTTGCCGTTGACAGTGATTGGACGGTGACCTATTGGAACAAGGAGGCCGAACATGTGCTGGGAAGGAAAAGAAAGGACATTGTGGGCAAAAAGCTTTGGGACGAATATTCCGATGCCGTTGAGCTAGAGTTCTATGCGCAGTACCACAAGGCCATGGCCACCGGGAAAATGGTCACCTTTGAAGAGGTTTATCCCACACTGGGGAAATGGTTCGAGGTATCTGCCTACCCGGGCAACGAAGGCCTGTCGGTCTACTTTAAGGACAT
>NZ_JAYKYV010000035.1:0-1059 GCF_035818535.1 Flagellimonas halotolerans
TACAAATGGAGCCAGTTGGAGATCAACCAAGCGAGGCACATGCAGGACACCTTCGAGGAGATCCTGGTCAACATGGGCGGTGAGCCCTTGGGGGACAAACCTGGCAAGGACACCAACTACGGACTGCACAATCCTGGACGGATCATCCATGAGGTGGGGACCACCCGGATGGGCAATGACCCGAGGACCTCTGTGACCAACAAGTACCAACAACTGCACGATGTGGACAACGTGTTCATCGTGGACGCCGGGCCCTTTGTGTCGCAGGCTGACAAGAACTGTACGTGGACTATATTGGCGCTCTCGATGAGGGCCTCGGAGTACATCGTGGAGCAACTCAAACAACAAAACATATAGGGAGATGGACAGAAGAAAGAGCTTAAAATCGATAGTACTGGGCTCTGTGGCCGGCGGACTGGCGGTGCACGGGTGCCGTCCCTCGACGGAAGGGGCGGAACTGGTGGAGGCGCCGAAGATCACCTACCCGGGGCGGGTGCCACAGGAGACCGAACAGATCGAGGAACTAAAGGACGAACAGTTCCTCAACCCGCACGAAGTGGAGACATTGACCGTGCTCTGCGACCTTATATTGCCCCCTTCGGATGAGTACAAAGGGGCATCGGACGCCGATGTGGTGGACTTCATCGAGTTCATGGCCAAGGACGTGGAGACTTTGCAGCCCGACATCCGAGGGGGCATCATGTGGCTGGACCACAAGGGCAACACGGAGTACGGCGTGGAGTTCAAAAAGGCGGCGGAGGAACAGCAAAAGGCCATTTTGGACGAGATCGCCTATTACGACCCGGAGGTCCCGGGCAACGAGCGCCCCTTCGAGGTGAACTTCTTCTCTTTGATAAGGAACCTGACCATGACGGGCTTTTATACGAGCAAGATCGGGATCGAGGAGATCGGTTACAAGGGGAACCAGCCCAATGTATGGGACGGTGTCCCGGAGGATGTGCTGGAACAGCACGGGGTATCGTACGACGAGGAATGGCTCGCCAAATGTGTGGACCAGAGCAAGCGGGGCATCATCGCCGAATGGGACGAGGATGGAAA
>NZ_JAYKYV010000036.1:0-1055 GCF_035818535.1 Flagellimonas halotolerans
CCCACCTTGGTCCCGAAGAACTTATTGAACTCGTTCACATTGAAACCGAATCCGTAGCTAGGCATACCCATACCGCCCCAGACCTCGATGTGGTAACCACGTGGAAAATCCAACTTGGAATTATCACCCCACCAAGGTGAGTACACGTGCATACCTCCTACACCATCTTCGTTATAGGAAACCTTTCGGTTCATCAAATCGGGAATAAATGCAGCTCTATCAGCACCCGTTGAATCGTGCAGGTACCTACCCACAACGTCACTGCTGTTCCCTAATCCATTCGGGTGTTGCTTACTTTTTGAATTGAGAAGGATACGAGCAGAACTACAGGCCGAGGCACCCAGCACCACTACTTTTCCTTTCAATTTATATTCTTTACGATCTTCTTTGTTAATGTAGGACACTCCCGTGGCCCTGCCCTCCTCGTCGGTGGTCACCTCGCGGACCATACAGTTCACGAAAAGGTCGATCTGGCCACCGTTCTTCTGCGCAGGGAAGATAAGACAGGTCCCCGCCGAGAAATCCGCGTATACCTGGCAGGCACGGTTGCACTGCCCACAATAAAAACAAACCCCACGGTCGTTGTTTATCTTCTTGGTGAGCATCGACATCCGGGAGGGGTACACCGGGATGTTGCTCTTTTTCGCCCCCTTGATATAAAAAAGCTCGTGCAATCTTGGTTTGGGCGGTGGCAGAAAGAAACCGTCCGGGTCGTTGGGAAGCCCCTCGTTGGTGCCGAACACCCCGATCATCTTGTCCACCTTGTCGTAATACGGCTTTACGTCATCATAGCCTATGGGCCAGTTGTCCCCGTAGCCGTCAACGTCCTTGTGCTTGAAGTCCTTCGGGCCGAAACGCAGGGAGATCCTTCCCCAGTGGTTGGTCCTCCCCCCCAGCATCCGCGAACGGAACCAATCGAATCGGGTGTCCTCCCCTTGGGTGTAGGGCTCCCCCTCGATGTCCCAGCCGCCGTAGGCGGCATCAAAATCCCCGAAGGGACGGAATCGCGTGCTCTTGCCGCGCCTGGGGCTCTGGTAGGGCCATTTCAACTGGGT
>NZ_JAYKYV010000037.1:0-971 GCF_035818535.1 Flagellimonas halotolerans
GTCAACTTGACCTCTTCGGTGATGTCGAAGATCATGGAATTGAAAAGAACGGTGCCATCTGCCAATTTGTAGGGCGTTCCGTAGCCTTCGTGCCAACGTATCTGTCCGTTGGGAAGTATGCTTGTCCAACGACTGTGCCATTGGCAAAGCGTTTCAATGGAGTTTTGGATGTCCCCTTGGAGTTTTGCATACGCGCCACCTTTCTTTATCTGGTCCCATATAGGTTCGGTATCCTTTTCGCAATCTTCTGGGCTCATCCCCCATATTTCCATGGATTTTTGGCTGACCGAAGCCAATTTATCGGTTCCATCGGGATAGACGATATATTGGAAAGTAACCCCCGGTAGGTCATTGGTGATGCTTTGGAGTCGGTGTTCTGTTTCCTTAAGGTCCGTAATATCCTGAAAACTTCCGTAAAGGCGGGTACATTTCCCATTGGGAATTTCGGCCTGTCCCATCGCCCTGACCCACTTCTCATTGCCCTTGGCGGATATCAATGCTGCCTCAAACTCTATGGGCGACCCATTTTCCATTGCCGAGCTTATGGCTTCCTTGACCCTTTCCCTGTGGTCCTCCCTGTAAAATTCAATGGCACCTTCCAGCTCCGGCCCATAGCTCAGCGGGTCGGTCCCATAAATTTGGTGCACCCCTTCCGACCATGTCAGCTTTTCATGGATCATATCGATTTCCCAGCCGCCTATTTTGGCCAATCGGAATGCATCGGAGACCAATTCCTGTAATTTTTTGGGTTCCGTGATATCTTTGGCCGTGGCGTAGACCACCCCTTCGTCCAACACTACCCTGCAGTGCCAACTGAGCCAGACCGGTTTGCCCGTTTTGGTGATGTAGCGGTTCTCGATCTCGAAGGTTTCCTGTCCCTCCGTTATCTTTTGGAGCAGTTCATTGGAAATTTCCCCGTCCTCTTCGTGAATGAACTTGAAGAATGAATTGCCCACAATATCGGTTTCAGC
>NZ_JAYKYV010000038.1:0-833 GCF_035818535.1 Flagellimonas halotolerans
ACGCCCTACAAATTGGCAGATGGCACCGTTCTTTTCAATTCCATGATCTTCGACATCACCGAAGAGGTCAAGTTGACCCATCTCTTGGAAGAGACCTCGGAGCTCTCCAAAATAGGCAGCTGGGAAATGGAACTGCTTTCGGAGCCCGGGAACGATACCATGTACTGGTCGCCCATGGTGCGAAAAATAATAGAGGTGGATGAGAACTATGACGCTTCATTGAGCGGTGGCCTTGAATTCTATACCCCCGAAAGCAGGCCCATGGTGGAAAAAGGGATCGAGGAACTTATCGAAAAGGGCACGGAATATGACCAAGAGGTACTGTTGAAAACCAGTTCTGGAAAAGAGAAATGGGTAAGATTGATCGGTAAAAGTGAGCGTGTCAATGGGGCGTGTACCAAGATCTATGGAAGTATGCAGGACATCCATACGATGAAGACCACCCAATTGCAGCTCCAGGAAATACTGGGCAGTATATCGGATGCGTTCCATGCCGTGGACAAGGACTGGAACTTCACCTACTTCAACAAGGAAGCTGAAAATTTACTTGGTAAGAAAAGCGATGAGGTATTGGGCCAAAACATCTGGGAACTTTTTTCCCCTGCCTTGGGTACCGAACTGGAAAGCGTGTACAGAAGGGTCGCCAAGCAGGGCAGGGCGGAAAGCTTTGAATACCGCTACCCCGGCAACGGGGCTTGGTACGAGATCAATACCTACCCTTCCAATGGCGGTGTTTCCGCCTATTTTAAAAACATAGACGAAAGGAAAAGGGCCGCAGGGGCACTGGAGGCTGCCTTTCGGGAGAAAAACCAGATCCTGGAGAGCATCGGGGA
>NZ_JAYKYV010000039.1:0-718 GCF_035818535.1 Flagellimonas halotolerans
TATCCCACACTGGGGAAATGGTTCGAGGTATCTGCCTACCCGGGCAACGAAGGCCTGTCGGTCTACTTTAAGGACATCACCTTGCGCAAGGAGACCGATATCGAGATCCTACGGGCCAACGAGCGTTTTGAAAAGGTTGCACAGGCGACCACCGATGCGATTTGGGACTGGGACATCGAAAACAGGGTCTTCCACCGAAGCCATGGTTTTGAAAAACTGTTTGGGCACAAGGTCAAAAAGCGTCTGGAGGAAAGCGAGGTATGGGAAGGCAGTTTTTACGCGGGCGACCTACCGGAGATCAAGTCCAGCCTCAAGGAGAGCCTTCAGGACCCTTCCAGGGAATTTTGGAAGAGGGAATACAGGATCGTGCACAAGAACGGACAGGTCAAAACCGTGATCGATAAGGGGGCCATCATCAGGAACGGTTCCGGGCAGGCCATCCGCATGGTGGGCGCGATCACGGACATCAGCGAGCGCATAAGGCACGAAAGGGAATTGGAGGAACTGAACGAAGCGCTCAAAAAAAACATCAAGGACCTGGAGATCACCAAC
This sequence comes from Flagellimonas halotolerans, assembly GCF_035818535.1. NCBI lineage: Bacteria > Pseudomonadati > Bacteroidota > Flavobacteriia > Flavobacteriales > Flavobacteriaceae > Flagellimonas > Flagellimonas halotolerans. Next base: position 553 of record NZ_JAYKYV010000039.1, read on the forward strand.
GACCAGTTGGAGCAGTTTGCCTTTATAGCCTCGCACGACCTCCAGGAGCCGCTGCGGATGATCACGAGCTTTTTGAACCAGTTGCAAAGAAAGTACAGTGGCCAGTTGGACGAAAAGGCGGACCAGTACATCCATTTTGCCACCGATGGGGCCAAGAGGATGAAGC
>NZ_JAYKYV010000040.1:0-649 GCF_035818535.1 Flagellimonas halotolerans
TGAGTCGTCCTAAAATAGGTTGACAGTTTTTAATAATTAAATCAATCCAGCGAAGCTAGCTTCGCTGGATTTTTTGTTATGTATAAAATTAGGTGTTTTGTATTTAAGACTCAAATGTGGTCTTTTGTTATTATAGGTTTTTATTGACTCTACGATTAGTCGTTTCAATTCTTTGCCTGTATTACATTTATTGATAAAGAACTCTCCTTTTAAAATGCCATTTATTCGCTCTGCCAACGCATTCTGATAACAATCGTACCCATCGGTCATTGATGGTATTGTATTCGATTTTTCTAATTCAAGTTGATATATTGTAGAACAATATTGTAAGCCTCTATCAGAATGATGTATTAGTTCTTTAGAGGTTATTCTGTTCTTAGCAGCCATCCTCATTGCCATCACTACATTTTCAGCACTCATGTCATCACTTAGGTGATAACCCATTATTTTTCTGCTAAAAGCGTCTGTCACCAATGAGAGGTAATGGGTTCTTTCTCTGCTTTTAATATAAGTAATATCGCTTACAAAGTATTCCTCTGGTCTTACTGGTGTTACATCCTTCATCAGGTTGGGGTGTTTCCTCAACCAATGTTTAGAATTGGTGGTCTTAGTATAATTCTTCTTTGGTTTTATTAGCATTGATTCAGAT
>NZ_JAYKYV010000041.1:0-584 GCF_035818535.1 Flagellimonas halotolerans
ATGTTGGGGATCAGGTTCCCCTCTTGGATCTGTTGGTGGTAAATGTCAAAAAGTATCTTGCAGGAGGGACTGTCCACAGCCTTGCATATTTCATAGGCTTGGGGACTGTCGGTAAGAAACAGTCCGGGATGGTCCCTGAAGTTAAGGGGCTCCAATACCATGGTCAATCCATGTGGCTCCAATAGTTCGCAGGCCCTTTTGAGCGATTCAACAACATTTGCGGTCTGATAGCCCATGCGCAAACGAAGGTCCACATGTCCGGGGACCACGGTCATCCATTTGGCATTTACCCGCTTGGCGACATCGATGGATTCCTTTATCTCTTTCAGAAACTTTTCACGCAGTGAGGTGTCCCCATTGGTGAGGTTGGGCTTGTTCCAGAAAATTTCATGGGCAACGAAGACCCCCATACCAATCCCACGTTTTTGCATGGTTCTGGCCATTTGTTCCTGTAGGCCCGTGGTCCTACCTTTCATGCCATTGTCCTCAAAGGCCGTAAATCCCATGTCTGCCATAAAGTTCAATTGATCGATGGGATCGTCCCCGGCCGATTCCTTGAACATGCCCAAATGCGGTGCATATTT
>NZ_JAYKYV010000042.1:0-526 GCF_035818535.1 Flagellimonas halotolerans
GTCAACTTGACCTCTTCGGTGATGTCGAAGATCATGGAATTGAAAAGAACGGTGCCATCTGCCAATTTGTAGGGCGTCCCGTAGCCTTCGTGCCAACGGACCTTGCCATTGGGCAGGACGTATCGCCATCGATTGTGCCATTGTTGAAGAGTTTCAATGGAGTTTTGGATGTCCTGCACCAAGACTTCATAATCCCCGCCCTTTTTTATCTGGTCCCATATAAGTTGGGAATATTTCTCGCATTGATCAGGAGAAAGGTTCCATATTTCTTGGGATTTTTGGCTGACGGAATGCATTTTATCGGTTCCATCCGGATAGAGGTAATATTGGAAGGTAACCCCCGGAAGGTCATTGGAAAGGGCCAAAAGTCTATGTTCTGTTTCCTTAAGGTCCGTAATATCCTGAAAACTTCCATAGATCCGGACACACTTTCCATTGACCATTTCGGTCTGTCCCATCGCCCTGACCCACTTCTCATTGCCCTTGGCGGATATCAATGCTGCCTCAAACTCTATGGGCGACCCAT
>NZ_JAYKYV010000043.1:0-518 GCF_035818535.1 Flagellimonas halotolerans
TAATCGTCGATCAACATAAAATCACCGGGATTGTCCTCGATCACCAGTATGGAAAGTGGTTGGTTATCCTTTGTCATTGGTCATTTCTTTTACTATTAATCGGCCAATTTGGAGAGTTGCAACCAAAACTCCTCGATTTTTAAAACGGCCTTCATAAAATCATCCATATCTATAGGCTTGGTCACATAACTGTTCGTGTGATTTTCATAGGCCATATTGATGTCCCTTTGGTTCGAAGAGGTGGTGAGCATGATCACGGGAATCTTCTTCAAAGAAGGGTCTTGCTTTATTCGCTTGAGCACATCATGCCCGTTGAAAATGGGCAGGTTGATGTCCAAAAGGATAAGGTCGGGGCGCAGGGCATCTACAAACTTGTTCCTTTTAAAAAGAAAGTCCAGGGCATCGTTTCCGTTCTTTACGATGCTGATATTGGTCCTGATCTTGCTCTCCTCAAAGGCATCAAGGGTCAGTACGATATCCCCCTCATTGTCCTCGACCAATAATATGTGTACGGTTTT
>NZ_JAYKYV010000044.1:0-517 GCF_035818535.1 Flagellimonas halotolerans
CCCTTGATCCCGAAGTAGAGCAAATGGTCCGCGTCCAGTTGGATGTTGTACGACACATCGATGGCCATCCATGTCTGTTGCTCGATAAAGGTCCTGTCATTGAGGATGGACACGCCAATCCCCACGTTGCTGCCCACGGGCATGCCGAAAATGGCACTTTGGCTCTCGGGGGCACCTTCAACGCCCGCCCATTGGCTCCTTATGCCCAAGGAGAGCTCGGCAGCCTCCGAGCTTCCGGCAAAGGCGGGGTTGTAGATGTTCATGTTGTAGCGGTAAAAGGTATAGTTGGGGTCCTGCTGTGCGCTTACCGAGAGGGAAAGCACAAGGAACAGGGCCAGTAATTGTATGTTATTGAATAGTCTCATCGTTTTTGTATGGTGTTTTTTGTTCTGTTGGTATTAATAGTTGATGAAGATCCAGCCCTGCAATGGAGCGTTGCCGTCCCCTAGGTCGATGACATATAGGTAGGAACCTGCGGGAAGTTTTTCACTTCTGTCCTTGTAGAAGCCTTCCCAGT